>NZ_JBHWLR010000012.1:47132-168492 GCF_042731755.1 Promicromonospora sp. NPDC059942 | reverse complement strand
GTGGTGGTGGGGGGGGGGAGGGGGGAAGAGGGGGAGGGCTGTGGTGCGGGCGGGGGCGGCGGAACTTTTGTTGGCCACCTTTTTTCCTTTTCCGGTTTCCCCCGCGGCTGTCAGGACGACCAGGATGGGCGCCATGAGCGAACCTGCCGGTGCGGCAAACACGACGACGAACGACCAGGCGCGACGGCTCGCGGTGCTCGACGCACCCTCCAACCTGGGCCTGAGGCCGCCGAGCCCCGGCGTCGTGCCGGGCACGTACAAGGCGCCGGGTGCGTTGCGGGACCACCGGCTCCTGGACCGGCTCGGGGCGTGGGACGCCGGTTGCATCACCCCGCCCCGGTACGACCGGCAGGGCTGGCGACCGGGCGACGGCGTGGCGCACGCGTCGCAGATCGCCGCGTACTCCCGGCGCCTCGCCGACCGCATCACCGCCCTGCTCGACGCCGGCCGGTTCCCGCTGGTGCTCGGCGGCGACTGCAGCATCCTGCTCGGGACGGGGCTGGCGCTGCGCCGGCGCGGCCGGTTCGGGCTCGCCTTCCTGGACGGACACTCGGACTTCCGGCACCCCGGCAACTCCGCGATGGTGGGCGCCGCCGCCGGCGAGGACCTCGCCCTGGTCACCGGTCGGGGCGCGACGGAGGTGACCGACCTGGACGGCCTGCGCCCCTACGTGCGGGACGACGACGTCGCGGTGCTCGGCATCCGCGACGACGACGAGTACTCCGCCGAGCTCGCGGGGACCGCCGTCCTCGTCCGGCACGTCGCCGAGCTCCGCGCGGCCGGAGCCGCCGCGTCGGCCCGCGCCGCGCTGGACCGTCTGGAGCGGACCGAGCTGGACGGGTTCTGGGTGCACGTCGACGCCGACGTGCTCGACCCCGGGATCATGCCCGCGGTCGACAGTCCCGACCCTGGTGGGCTCGGGCTCGACGAGCTGGCGCTGGTGCTTCGAGCTCTGTGCGCCTCCCCGCGCTGCGTCGGCCTGCAGCTCACCGTGTTCGACCCCGACCTCGACCCCGACGGCCGGCTCGCCGCGGAGCTGGTCGACCTCCTGACCGGCGTCCTGGCGCCGACGGCGGGCGGTGGTGAGGGGGCGTCGTCGTAATGGCGGCGCGGTCTCGCCAACCTGCAACCAAAAGGTTGCAGCACCGAGTCGGGTTGTGCAACCATAAGGTTGCACTCAACCGACCGGAGGACATCATGGAAGCGATCGGCAAGCCTCGCGGCGGGACCCCCGCGGTCCTCGTCCTGTTCTTTGTCGGGGCGTTCGCGATGGGCAGCGCGGAGCTGCTCGTCATGGGAATGCTCGACCTGATCTCGGCCGACCTGGCCGTCTCGATCCCCGTGGCCGGCACGCTCGTGACCGCCTTCGCGTTGGGCATGGCGCTCGGTGGCCCGTTGCTCGCGCTCCTGACGGCACACCTGGACCGCCGAGCGGTGCTCGTCGGCGCCGTGGCGGCGTTCGCGCTGCTCAACCTGATGCCGGTACTGGTGGCGGACTACACGTTGTTCCTCGTCGCGCGCGCCGGGGTCGGGGCGACAGAGGGCTTGTTCGTCGCCGCGGCCCTGACCGCGCTGGACGGTGTCGTGCCGCGCGATCGTGCCGGCCGTGCGATGGGCGTGGTGATCACCGGTTTCGCTGCTGCGAGCGCCGTGGGCATGCCGCTCGCGTCGCTGCTCGGGCGGGAGCTCGGGTGGCGCGTGTCGTTCGTGGGCCTGGCGGTCATCGGCGTCGGGGTCGTGCTCGCCGCCCTGCTGGTGCTGCCTCCGGTCCCGGTGGCGAGCGCGAGCCGGACGGCCGGCGCCCAGCTACGCCATGCGTTCGCGCCGCGGGTGCTTGCCGTGCTGGCGCTGTGCTGCCTGGTCTTCGCGGGTGTCCAGTCGGCCCTGACGTACCTGGTGCCGTACCTGGGCGAGGTCACGGGTGTCACCGGCCCGCTGGTGGTGGGGGTGCTTTTCGCGTTCGGGGTGGCGACGACGGTGGGCTCCGCGGTCGGGTCCCGCTTCGCCGACGCGCACGCCGTGCGCGCCCTGCGGTATGGGACGATCGGCCTGATGATCTCGCTGCTGGTCATGTTCTTCTTCGGTGGGCAGGTCACGGTCGCCGTGCTGGCCATCGTCGGCGTGGGACTGTTCGCCATGGGGATGGCGCCCGCCATGCAGAGCCGGGTGATGAGCCTGGCCGGGCCCGGAGCGGCCCTCGCGGCCTCGCTGCCGGCGTCCGCGAGCAATGCCGGGGACGCCGTCGGGGCTCTGCTCGGGGGCGCCGCGATCGGGCAGGCGGGTCTCGCGGCCGCCGTCCTCGCCGGAGCCGTGGTGGCGGCGACCGCGGTGGTCGTGGCCGTCGCCACGGGCCGGCTCCGCCCGCAGGCGCCCGCCGCGGAGGCCGCCCCGCAGACGGCGGAGCCGCGGAGGGTCGAGCCGGGCGCCGGGACACCCACCGAGGCGCTCGCCGCGCGTGGCCAGGCCGACTGAGCTGACCGAGCTGACCGAGGAAGGGACGAACGACATGACCGACAACCCGCTGTCCGTCGTCGAGCAGGACACGTTCACCGTGCGCCGGACGATCCGGATCGCCGCCGCGGTCGAGAAGGTGTGGATCGCCGTCACCGAGCCGGAGCACATCTCCCGCTGGTTCGGGCGGACGGTGCTCGTCGGCGACGGCGTCGGCGCCCACGGCACCGTCGCGTGGCCGGACGAACCCGCCATCCCGATCCGCGTCGAGGCGATCGACCCGCCGCGGACCATCTCCTACCGGTGGTGCAACGACGAGGCCGCCGGGTCCGTCCCGAGCGAGGTCGACCCCGCGCACTCGACCGTCTTCACCTTCACCCTCGAGCCGGTGGCCGGCGGCACGCAGCTCACCGTCGTCGAGACGGGTTTCGAGACGACGGTCGACCCCGCCGGCAACCTGGAGAGCCACCGCCTCGGCTGGGACGAGCTGCTGGACCAGCTGGTCGTGTCGACGGAGGCTCCGTGATGAAGGAGGCGCTGGTCCCGATGTGCGCTGCGCTGGGTGACGAGAACCGCTGGACCATCCTGACCCTGCTGGGGCAGGCGCCGGCGTCCGCCTCGGCGCTGGCCGCCGCGTTGCCGATCAGCCGCCAGGCGATCACCAAGCACCTCGGGATCCTCCAGCGGGTCGGGCTGGTCGAGCAGGTCCCCGCCGGGCGAGAGGTGCAGTACCGGGTGCTGGGGGCGGAGCTCAGCGCCACCGCCCGGCGGCTGGATGCGATCGGCGCCTCCTGGGAGCGGCGCCTCGGGGACATCAAGACGATCGCGGAGGACCTGTGACGGCGGTCTGGAGCCGGCCGTACGCCTCGTCGGTGACCGGTTCCAGCCATTCGTTGCGCACGTCTGCGCCGGGCGTGATGAGAGCGAGGTGGGAGAACCACGAGTCCTGCTTCGCCCCGTGCCAGTGCTTCGTCCCCGCCGAGACATGGATCACCGACCCGGGCTCCATGCTCACGGGGTCGTCGCCCTCCGCCTGGTACCAGCCGCTGCCGGCCGTGCACAGCAGGATCTGGTCGCCACCACCGTCGCTGCCGTGATGGATGTGCCAGTTGTTGCGGCATCCCGGCTCGAAGCTCACGTTGCTGACGGGGACGCTGCCCGGCGCGAGCGGGGCCAGATAGCTCTGGCCGACGAAGTACTGCGCGTAGGCGTCGTTCTTCTCCCCGAGCGGGAAGATCTGGTCGAACTCGCTGTCAGACATGGCGGTCTCCTTCTGTTCCGGTGATCCAACGTACGGCGGGGCGACGCCGCGAGGGATCCTCTGTCGGTACACCCCTTGACGGGGACTCCCACGTGCCGCGGATCCGTACTGGAATGGCAGCGTCCGCACCTGACGAGCAGAGGAGACGGCCATGGCTGAGAGCACGGGCTGGACCGGGGGTCAGAACGCCTTCGGTGACTTCGCCCCGGGGATGGTCCACTACACCGACCGGGTCCTCTTCGACGAGGTCTGGGAGCGCGAGGGCTTGTCCAAGCGCGACCGCAGCCTCGTCACGGTCGCGGCCCTGACCGCGCTGGGCAAGACCGACCAGCTCCAGTTCCACCTCGGCTACGCGCGGCGGAACGGCGTCACCGATGACGAGCTGAAGGAGGCCCTGCTGCAGCTGGCGTTCTACACCGGCTGGCCCAACGGCATGGGCGCGATGACCGTGCTGAAGGGAATCGTCGAGGCCGAGCAGTCCTGACCGGCCCGCGTCCCCCGTGGCGTTCGAACGGGCCGCGCGGCGCTCAGCCGATGCTGTCCGCCGCCGCCCGCAGCGCGGCCAGCTCGTCCGGGTCGGACATGCGGGCGAGCGCGGCGATGTCGCAGATGTAGCGCCGGCGCTCGGCGGGGATCGCCTCGGCAAGGCGCGCCGGGTCCTCCCGCAGGACCCGGTAGATCTCCAGGCCTGCCGCGTAGAACAGGTCGACGAGCTTCGGCTCGCCGACGGCGTTGCGCAGCACGTTGCCGGGGTTGTGGTCCAGGCCGCCCCAGAACGGGACGGACCGGGCGGCCTCGGCGTCGAGCTGCTCCGCCTTCCTGCGCACGGTGGTGATCGGGTCGTCCGGCGCGGCGGCGCTCCAGCGGTCGACGACGGCCTCCGCCTCCGCCCGCTCGACCGGCATCAGGAACTCCATCACGGTGATGCGGCCCCCGCCCGCCAGGGGCGCGTCGAGCTCGATGCGCGGCAGCAGCGGATGCCCCTCCAGGGAGCGGCACAGCTCGACGAAGACCCCGTAGGCCGGCTCGAACGGGCTGACCCGGGCGACGAGCGCGCCGTCGGGCGACCGCCAGACGGTGGCCCAGTCCCCGAGGCCGCACACGTTCCAGCCGCCGGCAAGGAGGCGGCCGGCGGCCTCGCGGTGCGGCAGGCCGCGCAGGGTGTCGACGTCGAGAAGGCTCACGCCCCGCAGCCTAGGAGGGGTCACCCTGCGTTCCCAGGGAAAACTCGCAGGACGACCCCTCGACCGCTCCTCGGTGCCGACTGTCTCGGCGGGCTCAGTACAGGATGGACGCCTGCTCGCGGGGCCAGGCCAGCGTGGCGTAGATCTGGACCATCGCCGCCTGCTCCAGCAGCTCCGTGTGCTCGTCGCCGGCGTTGAACAGCCCGGTCGCCGGTGCGCGCTCGGTGCGCCACTGGTGGTCGGCGTAGTCCGCCATGGCGTCGCGGTACTTCGTGCCGCCGGTCACCGACTCCAGCAGGAGGAGGTTCTTGAACCAGATGGAGTTGAAGAACATCGGCTGGTCGGCCAGCCGCCCCTCGGTGACGTAGTAGCGGTAGGACGCCGCCGCGATCGCCTTCGCCTTCTTCAGGTAGCGCTGGTCGCCCGTCGCCTCGTACAGCAGGGTGTAGGTGCCCAGGGGGACGCCCTGGTTGTACGACCACTGCGTGCGGTCGATCGACCCGTCGAGCTTGATGTTGTCCCAGTAGAGGCCGTTCGGCGCGAGCAGGTGCTCGTCGGTCCACCCCACCATCCGCTTCGCCCAGTCGAGGTAGTCGCGCTCCCCCGTGATCAGGTACAGGCGGGTGGCGAGCTGCGCGCCGGGCATGGTGGAGACGGTGTTGCGGTCGGTGCTCCAGGTGGCCTGGGTCCAGAAGACGCCGCCGGGCGCCGGGTGCGACGGGTCGGTGTCCCACCCGGAGACCACGAGCTCGAAGATCTCCTCGGCACGTCCGAGCGCCGCCTCGTCGCCGGTGGCCAGGTACTGCTGCACCTTGGCGAGCGCGACCCACTCGTTGTCGTCGTAGAACATGTCGCCGCCACCGCCGTACGGGGCGCGCGGGTACGAGTCGTAGCCGGGCAGTCCGGTGGTGCCGCCGTCGGCGTTCCAGAAGTGCTCCTGCCCGCGGGCGACGTCGGTGAGGTCGTCCTCGAACGACCGACCCACTGCCCCGGGCAGGCCGGTGAGGTCGAGCGTCGCGACGTGCGCCTGGGAGTGCGGCCACTCGAACGAGTACGTGCGGTCGTCGGCCCCGCTCGGGTACCGCTCGCGGTAGAGGCCGGAACCGTCGCCCGCCGCCATGTACTCCTGCATCGCGTCGTACGACGCGACCGCCCGCTGCACCTGCGTGCGCTGTGACACGGCGGGGGCGCCGCCCTGCTCCGCGTCGGCGGGGGCCGCCGTCCCCACCACGCAGGCCAGCGCGGCAACCGTGGCGGCAACTCTGGTGAACCTCATCGTTCGCTCCTTCGTTCGGTGGTGGTCCGAGCGGTCCGGCACCGGCCCGACGGCGGCCCTATGTCAGCGCTGTCATCCTTGCGGGCGGTGAGCTCGGCATCATCTGCGACTGCTTGGGTGGTGGGGTGGCCGGACCCAGCCTCGCGAGGTCTCCTTTGACTCGGACAGGTCCTGAACGCCTGGCGGCCAGGCTAGGGGTTACGGACCTCACGGGTCAACGACGTCGGCCCCGGCCTGGCAGGCAAGACACAGCAGCGTCGACTCGACGACCCCGCGACCCCGGAAGCGCTGACCCAGCTCGACGGCGACCTCGTCGCACTCCGGACACATCCACGGGCCGTTTGCGCCCTCGTGCACCGAGCTCATGATGTCCTGCCATCCGCTGCTCACGGCGAGGACTCTATCCGGGTGCCGGGTGCGCGGAGGCCGCGACGACCTGCCTCGCGCAGGCCACCGGCAACCTGAAGGCTCGGAGGTCGAGCCATAGGATCGACCAGGTGGCCGTCAGACCACCTCAGGTGCACGACAGGAGACAGCACGATGACCATGGACGCCCGGTACGAAGCTCTCAGGACCGCCCTCGAACAGGACCCCGACCTCGACGTCACCGTGCGCGAGGGAGCACTCCTGGTCCGTCAGACGCCGTTCGCCTTCCTCGCGGGCAGCTCGCTCGCCGTCCGCCTGCCCGCCGTCCGCGCGGACGATCTGATCAAGCGCGGCATCGCGGAGCTCCTCCGGCACGACCCCGGCGCCGACTGGGTGACGATCTCGGACCCCGAGGACTGGTCCGAGCTCGCCGCCGAGGCCCACGAGCTCGCCAGCGGCCACCAGCCCGGCAACAGGTCATGACCCAGGCCCGGTGACGGGCCACAGGGATCAGAGGCTCATGAGCAGCCGGTCCCGCCGCCGGCCGAGGTCCGCGAGCTGCGCGTCGACCTCGGCCGTCCGCCGTCCGGTTCTCCGGTCCGCCTGCTCGACGATCCCCAGGGCCTCGTGCACCCGGTCGACGGCGCCGTCGACCCGGTCCATGAAGTTCCGGTTGTTGAACCGGTGGTCGAACAGGAAGTCGAACGTCCCGAGGTAGTCGTCGTCCAGCAGGTGATCGATGCGGTCCCGCTCGACCTCGTCGAACTCGCGCGCGAGCACGCGGAGCGCCGCAGCGGCCTTCCGGATCAGGCCGACAGCCTGGTCCATCTCGTCGGCCTTCCGCCCGTCGGAGAGGATGAACAGGCGGTCGCGGGGCCAGGACCGTGCCCGCCGCTCGTCCGTGGCCATCGACCTCGCGGCGTCCAGATGTGGGAGCGCGCCGACCAGCGCCGTGCCGGCCTGGTCGACGGCGTCCTCCACCTCGCGAAGGTCCGCCAGCTCACGACGGACCTCGTCCGCCTGCTGCGCGAGCCGGCGCAGCTCAGCGGCCCCGCGCGCCCCGACCTGCAGCGCCCACGTCTCCGCGGCCGCGGACGCGGCGGCGTGCCAGCCGTCGACATCGCCGAGAGCGTCAAGCCCGGCGCGCACCGCCGTGAGCTCCCGCTCCCAGCCGTCGACCGTGGTCCGCGCTTCCGCCACGCGAGCCTGGGCGTCGTCCCGCTCGGACCGTCGGACCGCGAGCCACTCAGCGCGCCGACCCCGCAGGGCCGCCAGGATCAGCGCGGGGCTCGGTCGTTCCAGCGTGCGGAGCGCAGCTTCCGCACCGGCGAGCGCCACCGTCGCGCGGGCCAGCTCGTCCCGGGCCGCAGCGAGCGTCGAGCGCGCCGCGCCGAGGCGCTCCACGAGGTCCCGGTGCTCGACCACCGCCTCCTGCGCCGCCTGCAGCTCCGCCTGGAACTGCCGCCCCTCGACCGACATGAGGCCTGAGGCTACGCCGTACCAGGTCACGGCCGGTACGAACGCGCCCGCGAGCGCCACTTCCTCCGCCATTTCACCCACCCCGGACGCTGCTCCGGCCCCACGACCCACGTAGGCTCCCGGCAGGGCAGAGGCCCGGGCGACGCCCGGGTCGGGACCCGCGCGTGGGGTCTGGGCCCACGCTCGGGCAGGAGCTGGGACCGCCGACCTGGGGAGCTTGGGGGTCCCGGCTCCTTGGGTTCGTCGACCGGAGCCAGGGTCTGCGCGGGGCCTCGCGCTTGGCCGCTCTCGCCCGACACCGTCCCGGTCGGTCGGCTTCGGGCGGCCTGCCGCGATCGCACCACAGCAGCCACCTACTCACACGTTCGCCTCACACGTTGTCTCCACGTGCCAGGGCATCGTTGGCCGGTGCTCTCCGCCATGCCCGCCCCCCAGCAACTCGACACCCTGCAAATCCGTACACCAGGTCCGATCTTCCTGACGCGCGTCGTCGCGA
The DNA here is from genome assembly GCF_042731755.1 of Promicromonospora sp. NPDC059942. Taxonomy (NCBI): domain Bacteria; kingdom Bacillati; phylum Actinomycetota; class Actinomycetes; order Micrococcales; family Promicromonosporaceae; genus Promicromonospora; species Promicromonospora sp. NPDC059942. The sequence continues at coordinate 159,979 of NZ_JBHWLR010000012.1, read as the reverse complement.
CGTTCCTCCTCGCGGTGCTGCTCTTCGGACCAGTCACGGCTCCGATCGCACACGCCCTCTCCGCACCCTCCACCGGTGTCGCCGGCGGAGCAGGTGAGGATCCCCGCCGGGGCCACAGCAGCGACGGCGACCGTGACCGCCACGACAGCCACGACCGGGGTGGCCGCGACCGCACCGACCGCGCCGACCGCAGCGGCAACCGTCCGACGGTGCAGCGCCTGCCGACCAGGCTCACCGCGAAGACCGTCGACGGCATACCGGTGTCCCTGGACCGGAGCCAGCTGCGTCATGCCGCCACCATCATCTCCGTGGGTTCGCGCACCAAGGGCGTCGGGCGTGACGGGATCATCGTCGCGCTCATGGCCGCGCTGACCGAGTCACACCTGCAGATGCTGGCCAACCCCGGTGCCTACCCGACCTCGGTCAAGCATCCCCACGACGGGGTCGGCCAGGACTTCGACAGCCTCGGGCTGTTCCAGATGCGTCCTGCCTCCGGCTGGGGAAGCGTCAAGCAGCTCATGCGACCGAAGTACCAGGCCGCCGCTTTCTTCGGCGGCCCGGGCGGCCCGAACGGCGGCTCGCCGCGCGGCCTGCTCGACATCCACGGGTGGAAGGACCTGCACCCGGGAGAAGCCGCCCAGGCCGTCGAGGTCTCGGCCTACCCCGACCGCTACGCCCAGTACAAGCCCGTCGCACACGCCGTCCTCGAGCGGCTCACGCCTGCTCGCGGCAGGTAGGCGGTCCTCGACCGGGGCGTCATGCGCGGGTCGTCGCGCGAGCGTCGGCCTGCGGTGACGCCACGGAACGAAGGAGCTGCATCACCCGCTCCGCGGGCACCTCGCACGGCTTGAGCACGGCGCCGTCCGCGGTGAACCAGATGTTCGCGCCGAGCCCTTCGGCGCCACCGAGGTGTTCCGCCTCGAAGGAGACGACCTTGCCTCCGGCACGCGTCGTACGCGTCACGCCCCACGTCTGCCCGGCTACCCGCGCACGCGACCAGCCCTCGGGTATCGCCCCGATCAGCACGTCCAGCTCTTCGTCACGCGACTCGCCCATGTGCTCACCCCTCTCGCAGCGTGGTCGCCCCGGAACCCGAGGCGCATCCGCCTCAACCTCGCCGCGCGGGCGGCTTGTTCCCCACGGCGACGCGCAGGCGCGCGGGCCCGGCCACGACGTCGAGTTCACGGTCCCGCGGTAGCAGCAACGTGACGCGGCACGCGTCCCAGCACAGGGTCGCGTGCCGCTTCTCGTTCACGTTCGCAGTCTCACTCGCGCGGGCCGCTTCTAGCTGATCTCGACGTCGAGGAAGAGGCCGGTGATCTTGCCGCCGGTCGCCTCGATCACGGCGCCGAAGAACGCACCGCCCTCGGGCGACGCCGTGGCCGCCGAGGCCTCGGCGTAGCCGTCGAAGTACAGGTCGAGCGTGCGGAAGGCCGGCGTGGGCGTGCCGTCCTCCTTCGGCCACACCCGGCTCGACTCCAGACGCCGCAGACCCGGGAGGGCCCGCGCCTTGTCGAGCACGTCCGGCAGGGCGGTCTCGAAGGCGTCGGGGGTGTCGAGGTTGTCAACGATGATCTCGACCTTGGTAGCCATGATGCTTCCTCTCTCGTGGCGAGTTCTGCGTCGAGCCGGGTGCCCGTGACGGGAACAGCCCTCGCCACACCATGTAGACTGACTAGTCACTCTACTACGCCGACCTCGGCAGGGAAGTGGGACTCATGTCACGTCCGGAGAATCAGCAGCGCAGCCGTCTCGTCGAGATCCTGCGGCGAACCGTCCGCTCGGGCTCGGTCGTCAGCGACGGTCCGGGGTACGACGCAGCTCGGCGTATCTGGAACGGCGCAGCGACGGCGCGGCCCGGCGTCGTCGTCCGGTGCGCCGACCCGGCTGACGCCCGCGCCGCCATCCTGGCTGCCCGGGAGACCGGGACTCCCCTGTCGGTACGCGGTGGCGGTCACGACTGGGCAGGCCGCGCCCTCAGCGACGGCGGCCTGACCATCGACGTCTCCGGACTGCGCGGGGTGACGGTGGACGCCGGGGCGAGGGTGGCAACCGTCTCGGCGGGAACGACCGCCGCCGACCTTGCCGCCGCAGCGCAGCCCTTCGGCCTTGCCCCCGTGACGGGCACCGCCGGCTCCGTGGGCATGGTCGGGCTGACGCTCGGCGGTGGCTACGGGCCCCTCGGTGGCCGGTTCGGGCTCGCGCTGGACAACCTGCTCTCGGCCGACGTGGTCCTCGCCGACGGCTCCGTCGTCACCGCGGACGACGAGCACGAACCCGACCTCTTCTGGGCGCTGCGCGGCGGCGGCGGCAACTTCGGCCTGGTCACCTCGATGCGCGTGCGCCTCCACGACCTGCCCACGCTGCTGTCCGGTCTGCTGGTGTTCCCGTGGGCGCAGGCCGGGACCGTGCTGACCGGGCTGTCGGACGTCCTCGCCGAGAGCCCTGAGGAGCTGACCGTCCAGTTCGGCGTGCTGGCCGGTGCCGACGGCGAGCCTGTGCTCTTCGCCTCCCCCACCTGGAGCGGCGACGACGTCCGCGCAGGAGAGCGCGCACTCGCGCGGCTCGACACCCTCGGCACCCCGCTCGTCTCCCAGGTCGCCGCCACCACGCTGCCTGACATACTTGCCACGATCGACGCGCAGTTCCCCGCCGGCCGACACGTCGAGATCCGCACCCGTTCGGTGCCGTCCCTCACCTCAGGCGTCCGCGACGCGCTGATCCACGCCGGATCGACCCTGACGTCGCCCACCTCCGCGGTGTCCGTGCACAGCCTGCACGGCGCCGCACAGCGGGTGCCCGTGACGGAGACCGCGTTCGGCAGCCGCGACCCCCATCTGATGCTTGAGGTCATCGCCCAGTGGGAGCCCGACGACACCCGGGCGGCGGACCACCGCGCCTGGGCGCACGAGGTGACTCGCGCCCTGGAACCCGAGGCCCTGCCGGGCGGGTACCCCAACCTGCTCGGGCCGACCGAGACGGCCCAGATCGCGCACGCGTACGGGCCGAACACCGAACGGCTGCTCGCGGTCAAGCGCCGTGTCGACCCGGAGAACATCTTCCGCGCCATCGCCCTTCCGGAGTCGGCCACGCCGCTCACGACCCTCCAGGACCACTGAGCGCGGGGCCACCCCGGTGGGGTCCCTTTGCTCCGTGCGGCGTCGGGCAGGGGCGGACCTACCCCGTGCGGACCCCTGCGATGCCGCGCAGAACCACCGGCAGCAGCAGGCTCGACCCGTCGGGGGCGCGGAACGCGTCCGGCAACGACGCGACGAGACTCAGCAACGGTGTGATCTCGACGTCGGCACGCACCCCGCCGGCCGCCTGGGCGGCCGCGAGGAGCGCACCCGCGCGTTCCTTCATCGGCGCACAGTCGGTGAAGATCGCCGAACCGGCGTCGGCGATGCCTGCGCTCTCGACCGCCCGCAGCCCCCGGTACTGCTGGGCGCTGCGGTCGTAGTCCCGCAGCCACGCGCCGAGCGCGTCGACGGGGTCGCCGAACTCCGCCGCGAGCTCGTCGGCCGCGGCCGTCAGGCGGTCGAACCGGTCGCGGCTCACCGCGGCGATGAGGTGGTCCTTCGTGGGGAACCGCCGGTACAGCGTGCCCTTGCCGACGCCGGCCGCCCGCCCGACGTCCTCCATCGGGATGCCGACCCCGCGCTCGGCGAAGAGGGTGCGCGCGGCGTCGATGACGGCGAGCGCGTTGCGCCGTGCGTCGGCACGCAGGGGTCGGTCGGAAGCCATCGTCCGACCATACTTGACAAGCGGACGCGACGTCCACTTAGAGTATGCGGACGTAGCGTCCGTTTACTTTGCCTGGAGAGCTCACCATGTCCGTGCCCCCGCCCGCCGCCGACCGCCCGCCGTCAGCGGCGCTCCTCCCCGTCGTCCTGGCGACGACGCTCGTGGTCACCATCAGCACCGCGATCGTCAACGTCGCCCTCACCCGCATCCAGAGCGACCTCGGCTTCGACGCCGCGGCCCTCTCCTGGGTCGTCAACGCCTACCTGCTCACGTACGGCGGGCTGCTCATCGTGGGCGGCCGGCTGAGCGACGTGATCGGGCGACGCCGGACCCTCCTGCTCGGCCTGGCCGTCTTCACGATCGGCTCGGGTGCCGCGGCGCTCGCCTGGGACCCGAGCTCTCTCGTCGCGGCGCGCGCCCTGCAGGGTGTGGGCGCCGCCGTGGCATCGCCCGCGGTGCTCGCGATCGTCACGCACACGTTCACGGGCCACGCACGGGCCAAGGCGCTCAGCTGGTTCAGCGTCGTGCTCGGGGTCGGCTTCTCGCTCGGGATGATCCTGGGCGGCGTGATCGTGCAGTGGCTGGACTGGCGCTGGGTCTTCTGGCTGAACGTGCCGCTCGGCGTCGCACTGCTCACGCTGACGCCCTTCTTCGTCCCCGCCCTGCGGTCACCCGACCGCCACCGGCTCGACCTGGTGGGCGCCGCGCTCACCATCGCGGGCACCGTGGGCGTGGTGCTGGCGTTCGTGCAGCTCGCGGGCACGCACCGCTTCGGCCCGACGGTCGTGGTCAGCCTCGCCGTCGCCGTGGTCGCGATCGTCGGACTGGTCCTGCGCCTGCGGTCCGCGGCCGAGCCGTTGGTACCCCTGGAGCTGTTCGCGCGCCGGAGCATCGTGGGCGCCTTCCTCGCCAACGGCCTCGCGGCAGGCGCCCTCACCGGGGTGGTGTTCTTCCTCTCGCAGCTGTTCGGCACCGGCCTCGGGCTCGCACCCATCGCGATCGGCTCGCTCTTCGTCGTGTTCACCGCGCCGCAGCTCGCGAGCGCCCTGTCGGCGAGCCGGCTGGTGCGGGCGTTCGGCGTACGTACCGTGCTGAGCACGGGGCTCGGCCTCGCGGTCGTCGGGATGGTGGTCCTCGCGGTCGCCGCGCCGTCCGGCACCGCCTCCGGCCTGCTGATCGCGGGCATGGTGGCGACCGGGTTCGGTGCGGGCGTCGTGTACTTCGGCGTGAACCTCACCGTGATGACCTCCGTCGCACCCCGGTTCGCGGGCGCCGCCTCAGGCGTCGTGCAGACCTCGGTGCAGCTCGGCGCCTCGGTCGGGATCGCGGTGCTCGTGCTCGTCCAGTCGCTGGCCGGGACCGGTGGCGCCCTGCTCGCCGCCGCCGGGTTCCTCGCGCTCGCGATCGGCGCCGTCTCGCTGCGCGACCGTGCCGAGAACGCGTCCGACGACACGCTCCTCGACGGCCCGAGCAGCGGCGACGACCCGAGGACGGCGGACGGCGCGACGCCGGTGCCGGTGGCCGTGCTCGTGGACCGGGCAGGGCTGACCACGGAGCGGTAGGAGCCGTCAGCGCAGCAGCAGGTCGACCAGCGCGCGGGCGCTCTCCGGCGCCGACGGCACCCGGCGCAGCGCGCGGGTCACGACGGCGCCGACGAGCGCGTCGACCACCTCCTGGACCGGCGTCCGCGCCTCGATCTCGCCGGACGCCGCGGCGGCCTGGACCCGGGTCGTGAGCTCCGACCCGCCGAGGGCGTCGTCGAGGCGCGCGCCGATGTCCCCGTTCTCGGCCGCCGCCGCGACGAGCGACCGGATGAACGGGCTGTTGTCCGGGTCGTCGACGAACCGCGAGAGGTCCTCGAACCACGCCGTGAGGTCGGCCCGCACGTCACCGGTGTCCGGCACCTCGAAGTGCCCCGGCAGCAGCTCGCCCTCCAGCAGCGCCTCCGCCACGACGGAACCCTTGGAGGGCCACCACCGGTAGATCGTCTGCTTCGCGACGCCGGCCTCGGCCGCGATCCCCTCGATGGTGAGGTGGTCGTATCCCCGCGTCGCGAACAGCGTCGCGGCCGCCCGGAGGATGGCCCGCCGGGCGGCCTCGCTGCGCGCGGCGCCTCGTCGTCGAGGTGCCGCTTCCGCTTCCGTCATCCCCCGATCCTACGGTCGCATTAACGAGACGCAACGTCGCGTATTCTTGATCCGCTCGACCACTGGGACGTGAAGGAGAGACCGATGGCGGAACTGCTGTACCGGCTGGGCAAGGGCGCGGCACGCCGCGCATGGGCGGTGATCTGCGCCTGGGTGCTCGTGCTCGCCGGCACGGTCGGGGCATTCGCCGCCTGGTCCGGCGAGCTCGCCACCAGCTTCGACGTCCCCGGGCTGCCCTCCTCCGAGGTGGTCGAGGAGCTGGAGGCGGCGCTGCCCGACCTCGCCGGGGCCTCGGGCACGATCGTGTTCGCCACCACCGACGGGTCGGCGTTCACCGACGCCCAGAAGGAGCAGATGAGCGCCCTGGCCGACGACGCCGGCGACCTGCCCGACGTCGCGCAGGTCGTGGACCCCTTCGCCGCCGAGTCGGAGCGTGCCGACCAGGTCGCCGAGCTCGAGGACGGCGAGGCGCGGATCGCGGACGGCCGCCAGAAGCTGGCGGACGGGCAGGAGCGGCTGGACCAGGGCGCGGAGCAGCTCGACGCCGGACAGCAGCAGCTCGACGACGGGCAGGCCCAGCTCGACCAGGCACGTGCGCAGGCCGAGGCCGCGGGCTTCCCGACCGACCAGCTCGACGCGCAGCAGGAAGAGCTCGACGCCCAGCAGGCGCAGCTCGACGCCCAGCGCGAGGAGCTGAGCAAGGGACAGGACGAGCTCGACGACGGCCTGGCCGAGCTGGACCGCAACGCCCAGGACCTGGAGACCGGCGCCGCGCTGCTGGACCTGGCCCGCGACATCCGCGTGGTGTCCGAGGACGGCGCGGCCGCGCAGGTCAACGTCGCCTTCACCGAGCCGCGGCTCGAGCTGCAGGACGCGTCCAAGACGGCGGTCGTCGACCACTTCACCGGCACGCCCGTCGACGGCGTCGAGGTCGCGGTCTCCTCGGACATCTCGCAGGGCGTGCCGAGCCTGGTCGGGCCCGGCGAGATCGCCGGCCTCGTCGTCGCCGCGATCGTGCTGCTGGTGATGCTCGGCACCGTCGTCGGCGCCGGCATCCCGATCGTGACCGCCCTGACCGGCGTGGGCATCGGCGCGCTCGGCGCCCTGTCGTTCTCCGGCGTGGTCGAGATGGCCTCCGTGACCCCCGTCCTCGGCCTCATGCTCGGCCTGGCCGTCGGCATCGACTACGCGCTGTTCATCCTCAACCGGCACCGCAAGCAGATGCTGCACGGCGCCGACGTGCGCGAGTCGATCGGGCTGGCCAACGGCACCTCCGGCACCGCGGTCGTCTTCGCGGGCAGCACCGTCGTCGTCGCGCTGCTGGCGCTGAACATCACCGGCATCCCGTTCCTGGGCCTCATGGGCACCGTGGGCGCGGCCTGCGTGGCCATCGCCGTGCTCATCGCGATCACGCTGACCCCCGCGCTGCTGGGCCTGGTCGGCGAGCGCATCCTCAGCCGGCGCGCTCGCCGCGCGACCGTCGGCCAGGACGAGGCCGTCGCGCACGTCCGGGAGATGTCCACCGGCCGGGCGGTCCTGACGACGGTGCTGACGGTGGTCGGCCTGCTCGCGCTGGCGATCCCCGCGCTCTCGATGCGGGTCGGCCTGCCGGACGGCTCGTCCGAGCCGGCCGGCTCGCTCGCCGAGCGCGCCTACACGATCACCGCCGACGAGTTCGGTGCGGGCGCCAACGGCCGCCTCATCGTCTCCGCCGACCTCCCGGCCGGCCTCGACGACGGCGAGCGGACCGAGGCGCAGCTCGCGATCGGCTCGGCGCTGGCCGACGTCGCGCACGTCGCCGCCGTCGCGCCCGCCGCGACGTCCGACGACGGCAGGCTCACCGCCTTCCAGGTGGTGCCGGAGGAGGGTCCCAACAGCAAGACCACCGAGCAGCTCGTGCGCGACCTGCGCGACCTGCCGCCCGTCGCGCTGGACGACGGCGGCCAGGCGGTGCTCGGCATCGCCGGCCAGGCCGCGATCAACATCGACATCTCGGAGAGCCTGAACGACGCGCTGCCGCTCTACCTGCTCGTGGTGGTGGGCCTGTCGCTGCTGATCCTGGTGCTCGTCTTCCGTTCGATCCTCGTGCCCCTGATCGCGACCGGCGGCTTCGTCCTGTCGCTGTTCGCCACGTACGGCGCGATCACCGCCGTCTTCCAGCAGGGCTTCGGCGCCGGCCTGATCGGCCTGGACAGCACCGGACCGATCCTGTCGTTCCTGCCGATCATCCTGGTGGGCATCCTGTTCGGGCTGGCCATGGACTACCAGCTCTTCCTCGCCACCGGCATGCGCGAGGCCTATGTGCACGGCGCCCCGGCGCGGCTCGCCGTCGCCCGCGGGTTCCGCGCGGGCCGCTCGGTCGTCGTCGCCGCGGGCCTGATCATGGTCTCCGTCTTCGGCGGCTTCGTGTTCGCCGAGTCCGCCATGATCCGGTCGGTCGGGTTCGGCCTCGCGTTCGGGGTCCTGGTCGACGCGTTCGTCGTCCGCATGCTGCTCATGCCCGCGCTCATGCACCTGCTCGGCAACAGCGCCTGGTGGCTCCCCCGGTGGCTCGACCGCCTGCTGCCCGACGTCGACGTCGAGGGCGCCTCCCTCGAGCGGCAGCACCCCGTGCGCCGCTAGCGACGCCGGGACTCGTGCACCTCGCCGGCGGGTGGCTGCGATCGTGTTCACGTGGGTGCGCTCACGCGGCCGAGCGCTTCGGACTGCCCCGAAACACATCGCGGCCGCCCCGGCACCACTCCTACCGTGTGAGAACCGATCACCGACGGAGGAGATCGAGCTGGTCGACGGACGCCGGGCTACCGTCGACCAGGACCGAACAACGGTGAGGAGCCTGCGATGGAGCGGACCGAGCTGCCGGCCGTGGTGTCGCCCGAGGACTGGCTCGTGGCGCGCAAGGAGCTGCTGGCCAAGGAGAAGGAGCTGACCCGCCTGCAGGACCGGTTGGCGGCGGACCGCCGTCGGCTCCCGATGGTGCACGTGGACAAGGACTACCGGTTCGAGGGCCCGGACGGCACCGTCTCCCTGCTGGACCTGTTCGACGGGCGCCCGCAGCTGGTGATGCACCACTTCATGTGGATGTGGGACCGCGACGCCGACGGCGTCGAGCACTTCCAGGACCGCGGCTGCACCAGCTGCGCCTCGGCCGCGGACATGATCCCCGGACACCTGCGCCAGCTGCACGCACGGAACACGACGCTGGTCGCGGTCTCGCGCGCGCCCTACGAGAAGCTCACCGCCTACGCGGACGACATGGGCTGGACGTTCCCCTGGTTCTCGTCCCTGGGCAGCGACTTCAACTACGACTTCTACGCGACCATGGACCCGGCCGTCGCGCCCGTCATGGTCGAGTACCGGAACGAGGCCGAGCTCGCCGAGGTCGGGCTGCCCTGGGGCGAGGACTGGCGCACCCCGAGCGACGCGCCCGGGATCAGCGCCTTTCTGCGCGACGGCGACGACGTCTTCCACACCTACTCGACCTACGGCCGCGGCATCCAGGAGTTCCACTACGGCATCCCCTGGCTCGATCTCACGGCACTGGGCCGCCAGGAGGCATGGGAGGAACCCCACGGTCGCGCCGTCCCGCTCGGGCGCCAGGTCGGCGGCCCGGGCCTGCGCCACCCGGACGAGTACGACGACGCGTCCGCGGCACCGCACCAGCACCACTGACGACCCGACGGTCAGCCCAACCGCTCCAGCAGGCGCACGGTGACGGTGTCGCCGGCCTCCTTGCCGATCTCGCGGCGGAGCCCGGCGGCCACCGGAAGCTTGTGGGTGCCGTCCCCGAGCGCCATGAAGGAGCTGGTGAACTCGACGCCGTCGACGGTGCCCCGGACCTTGACCAGACCCCGGGTCCCGAAGTACTCGGCGGAGCCGTCCAGCTTCAGGTAGGTCCAGCCACCCTTCGCCTCGCTCCGGAGCAGTACTGCGGTGAAGCTTCGGTCCAGCGGACCACTGCTGACTGCGGACATGATCGGTCTCCCTTCGGATCAGTGGACGAGCCCGAGGACGAACGCCACGAGCAGGAGCTTGAGGAGCCAGTCCCCCGCGTGGATCGCCGCCGTCTGCCACGGCACGCGCTCCCAGATGATCGACCCGGTGAGCAGCACCACGGGGAACGCCACCCACAGCACGAGCGCCAGCAGGAGCGACGACGGCAGCGCCAGCAGGCCGGCCTGCGCGGCGACCCACGCGAACCCGGCCCCGACCACTGCCGTCCGCACGAGCTCGGTGACCACCCGCCACGGGCCAGGCCGACCCCGGTCGAGCACCCGGTCGCCGAGCGCTCGCCTCTCGAGCGGCGAGACGACGACGTAGTAGACGGAACTGAGCACGAACGCCGCCACGGCGGCGACAACGACACCCCACGCGATCATGACGATCCTCCTTTTAGTACTACCCAGTACTCTAAGCGGACACCGCGAGTACTGTCCAGTACTATTTTCTCGTGACCAGCCCCTCCCCGACCCAGCGCCGCGGCCGGCCCGGTGGCAGCAGCGGCACCGACCTCCTCGCCGTCGCACGCGACGTCCTGCTCGCGCGCCGGTACGCCGGCGCGACGATGGACGCCGTCGCCGCGCAGGCCCGGATCTCGAAGCAGACCCTCTACAAGCAGTACCCGTCCAAGGAGATCCTGTACGCGGCAGTCGTGCGGGACTGGGTCGATCGCGGCCGCGACGCCATGGCTCCGCACCTCCAGAAGCTGATGGCGACCGACGACGTCGGCCAGGGGCTGCTGGAGCTCTGCCGGACGCTGCACCACGGCGTGCTGAGCGCCCCGGTGCTCCAGATGCGGACCCTGATCACGGCAGAGGCCGAGCGGTTCCCCGACGTCGCCGCCGACTACGCCAGCCGCAGCTGGGACCACAACCAGGCGCTCCTGGCCGACGCCCTGCGGCACCTGGCCGGCCGCGGCCTGCTGCGCGTCGACCACCCGGAGGTGGCCGCCGAGCAGCTCACCTGGCTCACCCTGGCGGCACCCCTGAACCGCCTCACCCTGACCGGCGGCGCGGCGCGCTACCCGGCCGAGGAGCTGGACGACATCGCCCACGAGGCGGTCGTCACGTTCCTGGCCCGCTACGGCACCGGCGAGGAAGCGTCCGGATAGGCGCCATTCAGCGCAACGCAGGAAGGACGTGCTCGCCGAACGCGTCGATGAACGCGTCCTGACGTCGTCCGACATGGTGCAGGTAGAGGCGGTCGGCACCGGCGTCGCGCAGCTCCGCGAGGCGACCGGTGAGCTCGCCGAGGTCCGCGGAGACCAGGACGGCGCGGCGCACCTCGTCGATGCCGACGTCACGGCCGAGCGCGTCGAACGCGGCGGTCGTGGGGGTGTCCGCGGCGACCTGCGGCGGGACGGCGATCGTCCGCCACTGGTCGAGGGCCACCTCCTCCGCCTCCTCCGGCGTCGGCGCCCACGAGAGATGCACCTGGACGGCGACGTCGCCCGCGCCGCCGGCGTCGCGGTACGCCCCGATGACGCGCCGGAGCCGCTCCACCGGCTGGTTCACGGTGACCAGGCCGTCTGCCCACGCCCCGTGCCGGCCCGCCGTCTCGGGTGTCAGGGCGGGAAGCACCAGCGCGGGCGCGACGTCCGGCAGCGTCCACAGCCGCGCCTGGCGCGCGACGACCCGGCCGACGTGATCGACCTCCTCGCCGCGCAGCAGCGCCCGGATCACCTCGACGCACTCGGCGAGCCGGGCATCGCGCTCGGCCTTCGGCGGCCACGGCTCCCCCGTCACGTGCTCGTTGAGGTACTCGCCCGAGCCGAGGGCCACCCAGAATCGCCCGGGGAACATCGCGCCGAGGGTGGCGATGCCCTGCGCCACGATCACGGGGTGGTAGCGCTGACCCGGGGCGCACACCGTGCCGAAGGACAGCCCGGTCGTGGCGAGCGCGGCGCCGAGCCAGGACCACGAGAGCCCGGACTCGCCCTGCCGCTCGCTCCACGGCGCGAGATGGTCGGAGCACATCGCGGCCTCGAAGCCGGCGTCCTGCGCCAGCCGGGCCACGCGCAGCCCCTCGGACGGGTGCAGCTGCTCGTGCGAGACGTGGAAGCCGACGACCGTCATGAGGCCTCCTCGCTCTCGGCCGCCGAGCTGCCGACCGCGTCGCCGTCGATCGTGCGGCGCAGCCACCGGTACCCGTACCCGGCGACCGGGATGCGGCCGTCGGCCTCCACGGCGGCGTAGTCCTGGTCCACGTGCACGTCGACGTAGCGTGCCTGCCCCGCCTCGAGGACCGCGACCTCCCCGGCAGGCAGGTGGGCCACCACCTCCTCGTCCGCGAGGTTGGCCACCAGGAGCACGCTGGACTCCTCGACCTGGTACCGCAGCGCCAGCACGGACGGCACGCCCAGGTCCCACGGTTCCGGGCGGACCCGGCCGAGCTCGCTCAGTCCCAGCCGGGCGCGCACCAGGGCGCCGACCCGGTGCAGCAGGGAGCCGTCGCGCACGCTCTGCTCGTCCACGCTCACGTGCTCGGGGCCGTAGGGTCCGGTGACCACCGGTGCCTGGAACCGGTCCGTCGCGGCGTTCGAGAAGCCCGCCGACGGCGTCGTGGACCACTGCATCGGCGTCCGGACGGCCTCGCGTTCCGTCCGGTCGAGGTCGTCGCCCATACCGATCTCGTCGCCGTAGCGCAGCACCGGCGGCCCGGGCAAGGAGAGCGTCACCGCGTGCGCCAGCGCGATGCGGCGCGGGTCGCCGTCGAGCATGGGACCCAGGCGGCGCCGGATGCCGCGGCCGTAGACCCGCATCGAGTCGTCGGGTGCGAAGGTGTCCAGCACCTCCGTGCGCTCGTCCTCCGAGAGCCGGACGAGGTTCAGCTCGTCGTTGTTGCGCAGCCAGTGCGCGTAGGTGGCCCCGTCCGGGGCCGCGGGCTGGTCGCGCAGCGCCCGCTCCAGCGGCTCGGCCTGCCCGCGCGCCAGGGCGAGGAACAGATGGTTGTTCAACCAGAAGTCGAGCAGCATCGTGAAGCCCTGGCCGTCGGCCCCGAAGTAGTGGGCGTACTCGTCGGGCGCGACGTCGACCTCACCGAGCAGCACGGCCCCCGTGCGCTGCCCGGACACGGCGGCCCGTAGGTCTCGGACGAGCCACTGCCCGTCCGTGTCGGGCCGGGCGGCGCGGGCGCGCTCGAGCATCATCGGGACGGCGTCCACGCGGAAGCCCGAGACCCCCATGCGCAGCCAGAACGCGACGATGCGGTACAGCTCTTCGCGGACGCGCGGGTTGTCGAGCGCGAGGTCCGGCTCGTGCGAGTAGAACGCGTGCCGGTAGAACTGCTGCGCCTCGTCGTCCCACGTCCACGTCCTGGGCTCGACGTCGGGGAACATCGGTTTGATGTCGTCGTCCGGCTCGTCGGCCCAGAGGTAGTAGTCGCGGTACGGCGAGCTCCGGTCCCGCCGCGCCTCCTGGAACCACGGGTGCTGGTCGGACGTGTGCTGCGTGATCAGCTCGACGAGCACGTGCAGGCCCAGATCCTCGGCGGCCTCGAGCAGGTGGGCCATGTCGGCCAGGTCGCCCAGACGGGGGTCGATCGCGAGATGGTCGCTGACGTCGTAGCCCCCGTCCCGGAAGGGCGAGGTGTAGAACGGCAGCATCCACACGCACGTGGCGCCGAGCCCGCGCAGGTAGTGCAACCGCTCGGCGATGCCGCGCAGGTCGCCCCAGCCGTCGTCGTTCGAGTCGGCGAAGAGCCGAGGGTCGAGCTGGTAGATCACAGCGTCGGAGTACCAGGAGGAACGCACCGCGGACCTCACCTCATCTCGCGCTCGGCTGCACGGCCGGTGCTGGACCGTGCGCCACTTCTGGCACCGTGCCACGAAGTGGGGCGACTCGCACATTCCGCCTCGAGCGTGCCGGTCGGGACGGCTACCTGTGCCGACACGGGCGCGGGAAACCGAACGGGTCGATGGTCGGCGTCGTCGCTGCGTCGTCCTGCCGGTAGCCTTGCCGCGGGTCAAGCAGACGGCCAGCCTCCGATCTTCATCCCTCCACGGACCCGGTACGCGCAGCGCGTCCGGCCCCGGAGGGCGAGGCACCATGGTTCGCGCACCATGCTCCGTCTGCCGGCCCTTGCCGAGCACCCGGGAGACGCGCGACGTCGACCGGAGGACATCGATGACGACGAACGATGCTCGACAGCGTGACGAACAGCCGACCGCCGCGCTCACCACCGCCAGGCTCACGCCCGCGCCGCTCGCGGGTACGACGCCGGGCAGCGAGTCGCTGACCGGAGCGCCCCTGCCGGCGACGACACCGACCACGACCCGGCCGGACCTGGACGACGACTCGGCCCCTGACGTCACGGCCGAGCTGGAGCTGGCCGTAGAGCTCGCCGACGAGCTGGCCACGACCCTGGAACGCAACAGCACGCTCGAACCCGGGCACCGGGACACCGACCGTGCTGCGGGAGCGAGCCGGACGGCACCCGTACGGATACCGGTCGACGCAGGCGAGGTGCTGGCCAGGTTCGGCGTGGACGGATGGGCCGAGTACAACCAGACCGACGAGCGGATCCGGGCGCTGCAGGAGACCCTCGGGCCCCAGCACCCGCGGACGCGGGCGTCGATGGCCGACCGGGACGCCGTGGACGCGCTGTCCCAGCAGGACGAGAAGACCTACCAGGACGCTCTGGTGGCCGCCCTGGAACAGGTCGCGTCCGAACGCGGCATCGACATCGAGGTGCTGCCGGAACGCATGGCGCCGGCCCGGTCGGCCGACGCCCCGGAGGCCGAGTCGCCCGCGACCCGCCTGCTCGCCGCAGCAGTCCGCCGGGCGGTCCTGCCCCAGCTCGGCCGCGCACCCGGCGACCTGGCCGAGACGGAGATCGCGGAAGCAGTCAGGCAGGCGGGACGGACGTACCTGGAGCGGATCAGGACCCACGAACGTCCGGTACCCGTCGTCAGCCACGACCGGCTGGAGGTCCAGCTACGGACCGAGCTCCAGGCCGACGAGCTCATGCCCGACGAACCCGTGCCTCCGGCCGACCCGCACGGCACGGACGGCGTCGTCCGCGCGGACCACCATCAGTAGCGACCGGCCTTCTCCTCGCCTGGCGCGACCGTTCCGCATCTCGGGTTTTGCTCGCGCGCACGCCGGGATACGGTCCGCTGGAGCCGCACCGCGTACCGGTGCGCTGTTCGACGGAGGAGTGAGCAGGAGGAACTGTGTCATCGAAGCGGCAGGACCGGTCCGTCCAGGACGACGGGCCCCTCCCTGACGACCCGTTCGTGCTGCTCGGGCACTGGGCGCCCGCGGACGACGACCCGGACCGGCCCCTGGCCACCCTGGCGACCGTCGACGTCGACGGCCTGCCCGACGCCCGCACGGTGCTCCTGACCGGCGTCAGCCCCGATTCCGTGGCGTTCCACACCGATGCCCGCAGCAGGAAGGTGGGTCAGCTGCGAGCGCACCCCCGTGCCGCGCTCGTCGTCCGCTGGGACGAGCAGGCACGGCAGGTCGTGCTGCGCGGGGCGGTGTCGGAGATCTCCGCGGAGGCGAGCCGGACGGCGTACGCGCGCCAGTCGCGGTACCTGCAGCTGCTCGCCTGGCTCAACACCCCGGAGCTCGCCGGCCTGGCCCGGTCCGAACGGGAGCGCCGCTGGGCCGACTTCGACGCGACCCGTCCCGTGCTGGACCCTCCGCCGAACTGGACCGGGTATGCGCTGCGGCCGGTCGACGTCCTGTTCTGGGAGGGATCCGAGGAGGGGCCGAGCCATCGCGTCCGCTATCGCCGGCTGGCGCACGGGTGGACCAGAGAGGCACTCCCCGGCTGACCTGAGCGCTCGTCGGCCGCGAGACACCGGAGGGCACGTGTTCGAGAACTTCACGACCAGGCAGGTCGACACCGAGGAGGCGTCGATCTTCGTCCGGCACGCCGGATCGGGCCCGCCGGTCCTCCTGCTGCACGGCCATCCGCGGACGTCCGCGACCTGGCACCGCGTGGCCCCACGGCTCGTCGACGCGGGGTTCACCGTGGTGTGCCCCGACCTTCGCGGGTACGGCAGCTCACGGGGTCCCGAGCCGAGCCCCGACCACTCCGCCCACTCGAAGCGAGCGGTCGCGCGGGACATGGTCGCGGTCATGCGGCAGCTCGGCCACGAGCACTTCTGCCTGGCGGGCCACGACCGCGGGAGCTATGTCGCGCTGCGGCTCACCCTCGACCACCCGGAGGCGGTCGAGCGGCTGGCGCTGATCGACTGCCTGCCGATCAGCGAGCACCTGCGCCGCGTGGACGCGGACTTCGCCACCCGGTGGTGGCACTGGTTCTTCTTCGCCCAGCCGGACATCCCGGAGCGTGTGATCAACGCCAACCCCGTCGGGTGGTACGGGCCCAAGGCGGACGCCGCCACCATGGGCGCCGAGAACCACGCCGAGCTCATGGCCGCCGTCCGGCATCCGGAGGTGGTGCGCGCGATGCTGGAGGACTACCGGGCCGGCCTCTCGGTCGACCGCGCGCACGAGGAGGCGGACCAGGCCGCCCACCGGCGGGTCGCCGCGCCGCTGCGTGTCCTGTGGTCGCTCCAGGACGACCTGGAGGACCTGTACGGCGACCCCCTCGCGATCTGGCGTGCCTGGGCGGACGACCTGGACGGGTTCGGCATAGCCTCTGGCCATCACGTCGCGGAGGAGAACCCGGAAGCCCTGTCCGCGGCCCTCGTGGACCACTTCCGCCCCGGGAGCTGATCGCGCGACGCGGGTGCCGGGCGGACCCACCACGACGGTCGTGGGTCAGCGGTTGGGTTGCGCGCGGGAGATGTCCGCGAGCGCGGAGTCCGGGTCGCGCTCCACGGCGAGATCACCGATCGAGACGATCCCCGCGAGGACGCTGCCGTCCAGGACGGGCGCCCGGCGGACGGCGGCGGCGCGCATGACCTCGACCACGGTCTCGACCGGATCGGTGACCCCGACGGTGATGACCTTGTCGCTCGTGACCTCCTGGACGGTGGCGTCGGCGTCCAGGCCCGCGGCCAGGCCGCGCACGACGAGGTCCCGGTCGGTGACGAGGCCGACGGCGGTGGGTCCGGCACGGACGACCAGCACCCCGACGTCGTGCTCGGCCATCGACCGGGCGGCCGCCCGGAGTGTCTCGGTCCCGTCGACGGTGATCGGAGCGGGGGTCATGACGTCGGCAACGGTTTGCTTGGCCATCAGGGCGCCTCCTTGAAGGGGAGCTGCCGGCGGTCTTCTTCACCGGCCTCCTCACTGTGTCCGGGTCGTGGGCCACTCGCACATCGCGGACCGGGCTACGTGGACAGTCCGACACGGACCTGCGCACCAGCGGCCGGCGCGCCAGTCACCAGCGCCAGGAGCATCATGAGGCTGTCGGCGACATGCGGAAGGGGCGGGGATGAGTGGCGGTCAGAGATCCGACGGGAACGGCCGGGCCGGCGCGGCGACGTTCTGGACGCTGCTCGGAATCATCGTCGTCGGTCTCGCCGTGATGATCGTGATTCCGCTGACGGGGCGCTGAGCATGCGCCGGTTCATCCGGGACAACGGGCTCAGCCTCGCGTTCATCGCGATCTTCCTGGTCACGCTCGTGGGACAGTCGTTCGCGGGTCACGCCGCCGAGGTGGAGGAGCTGGCTCAGCACGGCCGACCGCCCGTCGGCTACCTCGACTTCGTCACCTCCTCGGCCTTCCTCGTGGACGTGGCCGAGAACTGGCAGTCGGAGTTCCTCCAGTTCTTCATGTTCATCTTCGCGACGATCTGGCTGGTCCAGCGCGGCTCTCCCGAGTCCAAGAAACCCGGTGACGAGGGGGTCGGCACCGACGAGGAGCAGCTCGTCGGCGAGCACGCCCGGCCCGACTCCCCGGCCTGGTCGCGCGCCCGCGGTATCCGGCTCTGGCTCTACGCGAACTCGCTCCTGCTGGTGATGGGCACGATCTTCCTGCTGTCGTGGTCGGCCCAGTCGCTCGGCGGTCACGTCGTGGCCAACGAGGAGGCCGCCGAGCACGGCGAGCCCGCGCTGACCTGGCTCCAGTACGTGGCCTCGCCCGACTTCTGGAACCGCACGCTGCAGAACTGGCAGTCCGAGTTCCTGGCCGTCGCGGCGATGGTGACGTTCGCGGTCTTCTTGCGGCAGCGCGGGTCGAGCGAGTCCAAGCCGGTGGGCACCCCGCACCACACCACCAGCGTCGAGGCCGAGTAGCAGATCGAGCAGCCGCTCGAGGCGGACGCCGGTCCGGACCCTCCGCACCGGCGGCCTGACGCGTCCCGGAGGGCCTAGAGCCTCCGGGCCCGCTCCAGCAGCGGTCCCGCTGCCTCGGCGAGGAACCGGTCCTGGTGGTGGTCGCCGACCTGCACGAAGGCGAGGTCGGTGAACCCCGCGTCCAGGAACGGCCGGGCGCTCTCGGCCAGCCGGTCCAGGTCGGGCCCGCACGCGATCGACGACGCCACGTCGTCCGGCCGGACGAACTGCGAGGCAGCCGCGAACCCGGCCGGCGTCGGCAGGTCGGCGTTCACCGCCCAGCCACCGCCGAACCAGCGGAACTCGTCGTGCGCCCGCTCGACCGCGGCGTCCTCGTCGGGGTCCCAGCACACCGGGACCTGCCCGAACACCCGCGTGGCTCCCGGGTGCCGGTCGGTCCAGCCGCTCACCACGTCGGCGTCGGGCACCGTCTGGACCAGGTGGTCCGCGAGCGGGGCGAACCGCTCCACCCCGCGCTCCCCCGAGACCGCCACCCCGATCTGGACGCCGGCGTCCGGGACGTCCCAGAGGCGCCCCGAGTCGATACGGAAGTGCTGCCCCTCCCACGTGACGAGCTCGCCGGTCAGCAGCTCCCGGATGATGTGGACCGCCTCCTCGAGGAGGTCGTGCCGCACGGCGATGCCGGGCCAGCCCTCACCGATCACGTGCTCGTTGAGGTTCTCGCCCGCCCCGAGGCCGAGAGTGAAGCGCCCGTCTGCCAGGAGCTGGAGCGTCGCCGCCTGCTGGGCGACGACCGCCGGGTGGTACCGCATGGTCGGGCAGGTCACGAAGCTCATCAGCTCGACCGTGCTCGTGGCCTGGGCCACCGCGCCGAGGAGCACCCACGCGTTCGGCGCGTGCCCCTGCTCCGTCAGCCACGGCGAGAAGTGGTCGCTGGAGACCTCGAAGTCGAACCCGGCCTCCTCGGCCGCCACCGCGTACCGGACCAGCTCGCGTGGCCCGCTCTGCTCGGTCATCAGGGTGTATCCGAAGCGCATGTCGTCGTCCCCTCCCCGTGCTGTCGCACGGCCGCGTGTCTCACCCGACCATAGGCAGGCCTTAGCCGGCTCGCGCCCGGGGCGTCGTGCGGTTGCGAGCGGTGACCAGGAGGGATCCGCTGGACGGATGGTGTCCACCGACCGCATCGCCGAGCCCTGGGGAACGCGCACTCCGTACGGGCCCGGTGAGGACTGGCCGGTGCGCACCGACACCTTCCTGGCCGACGGCGTCGACGCCGGCCAGGTCGATCGCTGGGTGCAGTCGGCGTCCCTCCTGCACTCGAACGGCGACGCCCTCGACATCGCCGTCAAGGACGACCGCATCGTGGGGGTCAGGGGCCGCGCCGAGGACCGGGTGAACCACGGCCGGCTCGGGCCCAAGGACCTCTACGGGTGGCAGGCCAACGCGTCACCCGACCGGCTCACCCGACCCTTGGTGCGCCAGGGCGGCACCCTCGTCGAGAGCACCTGGGACGACGCGATGGGCCGTGTGGTGGCGGGCGCCCGGCGGCTGCTGGCCGAGCAGGGCGGGAGCGCGATCGGCTTCTACACCTCGGGCCAGCTCTTCCTGGAGGAGTGCTACACGCTCGCGGTCGTGGCGCACGCGGGGATCGGCACCAACCATGTGGACGGCAACACGCGCCTGTGCACCGCCACGGCGGCCGAGGCCCTCAAGGAGTCGTTCGGCTCGGACGGCCAGCCCGGCTCGTACGGCGACGTGGACCATGCCGACGTGATCGCGCTGTTCGGGCACAACATGGCGGAGACGCAGAGCGTGCTGTGGACCCGCGTGCTCGACCGGCTCGCCGGACCGAACCCGCCCGCCCTGCTCTGCGTGGACCCGCGGAGAACTCCCGTGGCCCGGGCCGCCACCCTGCATCTCGCCCCGCGCCCCGGCACCAACCTCGCCCTGATGAACGGCCTGCTGCACGAGGTCGTCACCCACGGCTGGGTGGACCAGCGGTACGTCGACCGGCACACCGTCGGCTACGCCGACCTGGTAGGGACGGTCCGGGAGTACCCGCCGGAGCGGGTGGCCCAGATCTGCGACGTGCCCGAGGCCGACCTGCGCGAGGCCGCCCGGCTGCTCGGCACCGCAGAACGGCTGTTGTCCACGGTGCTGCAGGGGTTCTACCAGGCCCACCAGGCCACTGCGGCGTCGGTGCAGGTCAACAACCTGCACCTGCTGCGCGGCATGCTCGGCCGGCCAGGCTGCGGCGTGCTGCAGATGAACGGCCAGCCCACGGCGGAGAACACCCGCGAGTGCGGGGCGGACGGCGACCTGGCGGGGTTTCGGAACTGGTCCGACCCGCAGCACGTCGCGGACCTCGCCCGCGTGTGGAACGTGGACCCGATGACGATCCCGCACTACACGGCGCCCACCCACGCGATGCAGATCATGCGTTACGCCGAACAGGGCTCGATCCGGATGCTCTGGGTCCAGGCGACCAACCCGGCCGTCACCCTCCCGGAGCTCGAACGCATCCGCGCGGTCCTGTCCCAGGAGCGGCTGTTCCTCGTGGTCCAGGACATCTTTCTGTCCGAGACGGCGCAGCTCGCCGACGTCGTGCTGCCCGCGGCGACCTGGGGCGAGAAGACCGGCACCTTCACCAACGCGGACCGCACGGTCCACCTGTCCCGGAAGGCCGTCGAGCCTCCGGGCGATGCCCGGCCGGACCTCGACATCCTTCTCGACTTCGCGCGGCGGATGGACTTCCGGGACAAGGACGGCGGGCCGCTCGTGCCCTGGCACGACCCGGAGTCCGCCTTCGAGGCCTGGAAGGAGTGCAGCCGTGGGCGGCCGTGCGACTACACGGGCCTGACGTACGACCGGCTGCGCGGCAGCGGCGTCCAGTGGCCCTGCACCGAGGAGCACCCGGAGGGCACCGAGCGGCTGTACGCCGACGGGCGGTTCTGGAGCCGCGCGGACGAGTGCGAGACGTACGGCCGCGACCTCGCCACCGGCGCGCCGCTCGAGGCGACCGACTACGCGGCGCTGAACCCGGACGGCCGGGCGATCCTCAAGCCCGCAGACTTCGTCGAACCGCACGAGCTGCCCGGCGCGCAGTACCCGCTGCAGCTCATCACCGGGCGCACGCTCTACCAGTTCCACACGCGCACCAAGACGGCCCGGGCCCCGCAGCTCCAGGCCGCCGCGCCGGACGTGTGGGTCGAGGTCTCCGCGCACGACGCCGACGGGCTGGGCCTCGCGGAGGGCGACCTCGCCGAGGTGGCCACTCCACGCGGCGCGGTCCGCGCCCGGGTCCGGGTCAGCGCGATACGACCCGGGGTGGTCTTCGTGCCGTTCCACTACGGCTACTGGGATGTCGGCACCGGCGACGAAGGCCACCACCGGGCTGCCAACGAGCTCACCATGACGGCCTGGGACCCCTGCTCCAGGCAGCCGCTCTTCAAGACCGCGGCGGCGCGGGTGCGCAAGCTGGCGGACGCCGACGGCGCCCCCGCGCCGGCGCCGTCAACCGCCTCGGCCTCGGTGGTCCCCGGCGTGCCACCCACCGCCGGCGGGCCGACGGCCCTGGCGGACGAGCGCCTCCCCGCCGCCAGGGCTGGGAGCGCGCGATGAAGATCGGCGTCGTGCTGCGGGACGTGTACTGGTCGGAGACGGACCTCGCCGACGACCTGCTGCGGCTCGCCGACCGGCACCGCGCGGATCACGACGTCTTCCACGTGGCGCGGGACGTGGCCGTGTGGTCCCGGCGGCATGCCCAGGACGTGGCCGCGATCGCCCCCGACTACGGCGCCGAGGTCGACGGCCGGCCCGGGTCCCCGGCCGGTTCGGCCGCGCCCGAGGCCCGCCGCGGGCCTCTCGCCGGGACGGACGACCCGAGCCTCGTGCTGCTCCGCGACCTGCGGGGTGTCTACCTCGCGGCCACCGGGGTCGCGGCCGACTGGCAGATGCTCGCCCAGGCGGCCCAGGGCGTCCGCCATGCCGAGCTGCTCGACCTCGCCGAGCGGTGCCGGGCCGAGACGCAGCGCCAGGCGCGCTGGGCGAACGGCAAGCTCAAGGAGTCGGCCACGCAGGCCCTGGTCAGCTGAGCGGCGTGCTGCCGGTCAGGAGCTTGAGCAGCGCCCGCTCGTCCGACGACATCCAGCGCGACGAGCGGACGGCGTCGGCACCGGACCGGACGATCAGCTCGTCGAGCGTGGCGCGGTCGTCCGTCAGGATCACGGGGTGGACGTAGCTCTTGCGGCACACCGCAGGGGTGTTGTGCAGGTGCTCGGCGGCGACCCGGACGGCTTCGACCCGCTGCGCGTCGTGCTCGGCCTGGTCCGCCGGTTCGAGCCCGCGCAGGTGTCCCAGCGCGATCGCGCTGGCGCCCCACGTCCGAAAGGTCTTGGCTGTGTACCCGGCCCCGGTGACCCGGCCGAGGTACTCGTTGACGTCGTCCGAACCCACGCTGCGCACCTCGTCGCCGTCCACGTACCGCAGGAGGTGCTGGCCCGGCAGGTCCTTGCACCGGCGGACGATGTTCGCGACGCGGCGGTCGTGCAGCACGACGTCGTGCGGCTTCCCCGACTTGCCTTGGAAGCGGACCCGCACCTCGGCTCCCGTCACAGCGGCATGCCGGTTGCGCAACGTCGTGAGCCCGTAGGACTCGCCGGAGCGAACGTACTCTTCGTTGCCGACCCGGATCAGCGTCTCGTCGAGCAGACGGACGACGGTGGCCGCCACACGGTCCAGGCTCAGCCGGCTCGCGCCCATGTCGGCGTCCACCTGCTTGCGCAGCCCCACCAGCGCCTCGCCGAACCCCGCCAGGTCGTCGAACTTCGCGGCGTCCCGGTACTCGCGCCACCCGTGGTGATAGAGGTACTGCTTGCGGTTCTTGGCGTCGCGGCCCGTGGCCTGGACGTGACCGGACCCGTCGGCGCAGATCCAGACGTCGGTCCAGGCCGGCGGGATGACGAGCGCCCGGATCCGCTCCAGCGTCTCCTGGTCGGTGACCCGATCCCCGCGGTCGTCGATGTAGCCGAACCCTCGCCCACGCCGCCGTCGGCGGATACCCGGGTCGGCGTCGGAGCTGTGCGTGAGCCCGTTCCCGGCCGTCCCGCTCCACGACGAGGTCACCGATCGAGAGGATGCCTCCATGGCGCACTCCTCACCGAGCGGGCGACGGTGGGCTGCTTCACCGGGCTTCTTACCCTGCACCGGCGTCCCACAACTCGCAATGCCGGCCTCACGCGACGGCGAATCGTGTGCGCGCTTGCGAGCCGGAGCGAGCCTGCGATTGTTGACGTCGGTCCCGAGACGGGCCGTCCAGACCTTCGGTACGGGCGCCGGACGAGGCGCCGCCGGTCTCGCGTGCGACCGACACCGGCGGCAGCGTGGTGGCCGAACCATCAGTCCAGGAGGGGGCAGCGCCGATGCTGGGTCCGTGGCTCGCGCTGTCGTCGGCCCTCGTCTACGGAGTGGTCGACTACGCCGGAGGAATCCTCTCGCGGCGGGTCCACTTCGCCGTGGTCTCCTTCGTGGGTCAGCTGGGCGCTCTGCTCGCCGCATGCGTGGCCGCCGTCCTCGCCGGTCCCGGCGACGTGCTCCAGCCCGCCGACCTCGGGTGGGGTGCCCTGTCCGGCCTCGGCAGCGCCACGACGATGTACTTCCTCAACCGCGGAGTCAGCCGCGGTGCGCTGAGCATCGTCATGCCGATCAGCGCCGTGACCGGAGTGGCGTTGTCGGTCGGGTGCGGAGTCGTCGTGCTCCACGAACGGCCAGGCACGCTGGCATGGACGGGAATCCTGCTCGTGCCCCCGGCCCTGTGGTGCATCACTCGCGGACGGGTGTCGAGGGGCCGAGGCGCGGTACGGGACGGGTTGATCGCCAGCTGCGGGGTCGCAGTCCAGTATGTCGCGCTCGGCCTGGCGAGCCCGGACAGTGGCCTGTGGCCGGTGGCAGTCGGCAGGGTCGTGGCGGTGATCGCGCTCGTACCGGCCTTGCGGTCCGCACGGATGTCGCGGGTCAGGGCGGCAGATCACGCCCGAGCCGGGCTGATCGGAGCCGGGGCCACCCTCGGGCTGGTGCTCTACGTGCTGGCCGCGCGCCAGGAGATGCTGGCCGTCGCCGTCGTCATCGCCTCGCTCTATCCCGCCATCCCGGTGCTGCTGGGAGTGACGGTGCATCACGAGCGGTTGGGCCGCACCCAGGCCCTCGGGCTCGTAGCGGCCGGGATCGCCGTCGCCCTCCTGAGCATCGGCTGAGGTGGTCGTGCGGGGTCGATCATCGGGTTGCGAGCCGGCGCGAGCCTGCGATGGTCGAAGTGGTCTGCGAAGGGACAGCAGAGATGATCACGGACGCGAACCAGGACACCCAGGTCGTGACGCTGGACGACCGTGAGGTGCGCCTGACGCACTTGTCCAAGGTTCTCTACCCGGAGACCGGTACGACCAAGCGCGACGTCGTCGAGTACTACGCGGCCGTGGCCGACACGATGCTGCCGCACGTGCGGGATCGTCCGGCCACACGCAAGCGTTGGCCGGACGGGGTCGGGGAAGACCCGTTCTTCCACAAGGACCTCGGCCGTGGCACGCCGGAGTGGGTGGCGCGCCGCGAACTGAGCCACCAGACCGGCACGTCGACCTATCCCCTCGTGCAGGACTCGGCGACACTCGTCTGGCTCGCGCAGATGGCCGCGCTGGAGATCCACGTACCGCAGTGGCGGTTCGGCCGGCCGGCCGTGAGCAGTGGGGCGCCCCGTTCGCCCGATCGGCTCGTGCTGGACCTCGACCCTGGCGAGGGAGCCGGGCTCGCGGAGTGCGTGGAGGTGGCCCGCCTTGCCCGCGGGATCCTGCAGGGCATGGGACTGGATCCGGTACCCGTGACGAGCGGGAGCAAGGGGCTCCACCTGTACGCGCCGCTGGAGGGCCGAGACTCCACGGAGCAGGTCACCGAGGTGGCTCACGAGCTTGCCCGGTCTCTCGAGGCGGACCATGGCGACCTGGTGGTGAGCGACATGAGGAAGTCGCTGCGCACGGGCAAGGTGCTCGTCGACTGGTCGCAGAACAACGGCAGCAAGACGACCGTCGCGCCCTACTCGCTGCGTGGCCGCAGCCGGCCCTGGGTCGCACTGCCGCGAACCTGGCGCGAGCTGGGTTCGCCCAAGCTGCACCAGCTCGAGCTGGACGAGGTGCTCCCCCGCATCCGTCGGCGCGGCGACCCGCTCGCCGGCAGCACCAGGGTGCCGCGATGACTCGACCCACGTATGAGGTCATGCTCGCCACCCTCGGTGCGCGCGACGACGTCGTCGGCCAGGGAGATCCGGACGACTGGTCGCTCGAGATGAAGTGGGACGGGGTGCGGGCGCTGGCACGGGTCGGGCAGCAGGACGGGCGTGGTCCGGTCAGCCTCGCCAGCCGCAACCAGAAGGCCCAGGGCCCGCGCTACCCGGAGATCGTGGACGGCCTCGGGCGCGCCGTGCGCGGGGAGGCGGTGCTGGACGGTGAGATCGTCGCGCTCGACGCGCGGGGCCGACCGAGCTTCGCCCGGCTGCAGCACAGGATCAACCTCGCCGATCCACGGGAGATCCGGCGGGCGGCAGAGCGCGTGCCCGCCCAGATCTTCCTGTTCGACCTCCTGGAGCAGGACGGCGAACCGCTCGTCGACCTGCCCTACACGGAACGGCGTGAGCGCCTGGCTGCCCTGGTGACCGAGAACGAGTCCGTCAAGGTCCCGCCGGCGGTGGAGGAGGACTTCGACGACGCATGGCGGACAAGCGACGAGCTCGGTCTCGAGGGCGTGATCGCGAAGCGCCGCGACTCGCGCTACGCCGTCGGACGACGCACCCGGGACTGGATCAAGATCAAGCACGCCCGGACGCAGGAGGTCGTGGTCGGCGGCTGGCGACCTGGTCAGGGACGGCGTGCGACGACCGTCGGATCACTCCTGCTCGGAGTCGGGGACGCCGAGGGCCGGCTGCACTACGTCGGCAGGGTCGGAACGGGTTTCTCCCACCGTGACCTCGACGACCTGCACGACCGGCTCGGGCGGATCGCACGCGAGACCACGCCGTTCCACGACATACCCCGGGCCGACGCACGTGACGCGCACTGGGTGACTCCAACCCTCGTCGGCGAGGTCGAGTTCGCCGAGTGGACCAGAGACGGCCGCCTGCGGCAACCGCGATGGCGCGGCCGGCGCGAGGACAAAGACCCGCGACAAGTACGCCGCGAGTAGGTGGTGGCACTGCTCCGACCGCGGCACGAGCCCTCCCCGAGGCAGGGTCGAGGCCGGGTAGACGCTGATTCCGCTCACTCGTCGCGAAAGTGCATCCCACGGCGTTGGAGAACCTCTTCCGCCACGGCGAGCAGGCTCGTCGATCGCACGAAGGCGTGCGCGCGGATCAGCGCGGACGCGTCCTCGGGCCGGATGCCCAGCTGGATGGCCACCATCCCGGTGGCCTGGTGGAACGGCGCCTTCTCGGTCCAGTTCAGCAAGCCGGCGTTCCTCAGCAGGTCAGCCCCGACGACGTCGGCAGCGAACTGCAGGTCCTCCGCCCTCCGGTGCTCCCGCCCGAGAACGCCGTACAGGCTGAGTACGCCGACCACGCGGGAGCCCACCTGCATCGGCACCGCGTAGAGCGTCGCTCCGGCAGCGACCAGTCCCGCCAGATGGGAGAAGACCGGGTACTCGCCCACCATCGCGCCGATCCGCATGACCACCAGCCGGTTCTCGGCCAGCGCCTGGTGCACCGGGCCCTCACCGAGGACTTCCTCGAGTGGTTCGAGCTGCTCGAAGGCACCTGGCGTGCTGACGGCGACCTGGTCTTCCGCATCGGCCAACACGGTCAGCGCTCCGCCGTCCGCCCGGAAGGCGTCGACGCACGCCTCGCACAACCGTGCCGGCAGCGGTCGGTCCGCCTCGGTGTCGGCGAACGACCGAGCGAGCAGGCTCAGGAGTTCTGGTGGATCCACTCTTCGGTTCACCTCCCCCGCACTCCTACCCACACTCACACCACGAGTTTTCAGTCGCACGACCGGCTTGGTCGACCAGGCGGCGCACGGTCACGAGGGAGACGGGTGAAGTTTGGGTACCCTTACCTCGGGCTGTCGGTGACGACGCATTGACGCTACGGTCGGGGTGAGTCAGGACGCGGCTCGTCGGCGCTATGCATCCGGGAGGCTGCAACATGAGCGCGGAACCATTGGAGATCGAGCGCGCCCTGACCCTTGGCGCGAACCACACCATCGGGCACTACCGCTACGACCTGGCGACCGGCGAGTGGTGGTGGTCTGACGAGGTGTACCGGATCCACGGTTTCGAACCTGGAGACGTGGTCCCGACCACGGCACTCATCCTGGCGCACAAGCACCCCGAGGACCGTTCCCGGGTCTCCCGGATCCTCGCGCACGCCGCCACGACCGGAGAACCCTTCAGCAGCGTCCACCGCATCATGGACGCCAAGGGGCAGGAACGAACGCTCACCGTGATCGGACGAGGTCGCCGCGACCCCGGCACCCACCGGGTGACCGAGCTGGTGGGCTACTTCGTCGACGTGACAGCCGGAATCAGCCGGCAGGCGAACGAGGCCGCCGACACGTCCATCAGGGCGTCGGCCGCCACCAGAGCTCCGATCGAACAGGCCAAGGGCATCGTCGCCATCGCCCTCGGCGTCGATCCTGAGGCCGCCTTCGAACACATGCGCGTCACCTCCAACGTCACCAACGTCGCAGTACGTCAGGTCGCCCGGCAGATCATCGAGATCGCCAGCACGCAGGGCTCGCTCCAGGACGTGCGCACCTTCCTGGTGCCCTCCGACCCCGCTGCCACGACTCCCTGAACCTGCCGACGCACGATCGTGGGCTACTCCGGCTCGCGGGCGGCGGTCAGCGCAGAGCAGGCGCGCCGCAGGATGACGACGATCGCCCCGGCGACGAAGAGGTCCTGACCCGACGAGCGCCGGACCGCACGTACGGCGCCCGTGAGCGCGTCGACGGACTCACGGCAGCGCGCCACGGCCTCGTCCGCGGGCCCCTGGCCACGGTCGGAGCGCAGGGCCTCGGCGTACGCCCGCAGCGCTGTGACCAGCTCTGGTCGTAGCAGCGGCCCGAGCGCCACGCGCTCCTGGTCGGCGCGTTCCCACTCGGTGAGGAGTCGTACGACGTCGTCGACGACGTCCGCCGCACTGCCCAGCTCCTGCGCACGCCGGGCCTGCGCCGTCGTCCGCTCGCCGTAGCGCCGCGCCTTCCGGTTGACCCGCAGCGCCTCACGCGTCCCGGACATGGCATCCCTGGTCCGGTCGGTGGTCGGGGTCAGGTCGTGACGGCGGCGCTGCCACTCCTCGGCCAGGAGGGGCCCGTCGTGCTCCAGGCGCTGTGCGAGCACCTCGAGCTGGTCGACCAGGACGTCCCGCACCCGGTCCAGCGCGATCTCCGAAGGAGTGAGCGGCAGCGGCGGCAGGAGCAGGTTGATCGCCACGCCGATCGCCGCGCCCACGACGATCATGCCCGCGAACACGCCGGTGAACTCCAGCGGGTGGGCGCCGCCGAGCACGAGCACGAACAGGGCGGACGTGACCACCCAGGTACCCATCTCGCCGAACAGCCGCGAGCCGGCGCACAGCAGGGCGACGGCGACCACGATCGCGACCGACAGCACGCTGGAGCCCACAGCGGCGTCCACCCCGCGGGCGATCACCGCCCCCAGCAGGAGCGCCCCGACCGCCTGCACCGACTCGCGGACGGACCGGACGGCGCTGCTGGTCACCGCGACGACCGCACCGAGCGGCGCGTAGTAGGGGTACTCCGAGAACGGCGCGGGCGCGAGCAGGGCGACGAACCAGGCGAGCGCGGCGGCCACCGCACCCTTGAGCGCGAGGGACCACCGCGGGTGGCGCGCCCACCGTCCGTGCAGGAAGGACAGCGCGCGCGACCCCGGCACCGCCATCAGGGCGCCGGGTCGAGCACGTCCTCGACGCTGACGTTCTCCTTGCCCTGCCGTGTGGGTGCACGCATCGTCGTCCTCCCGGTGTCGCGGTCCTCGCAGCCCTGTGGGCCTGCCTCACGAGCGTTGCGCGTTCCGGCTCAGCTCGCCATCGTGCCGCCCCGCGCCGTGCGAGTGCCAGGCCTGCGTGCCAGCCTGAGAACGTCGCCGCGACGTTCCCGATCACTGGCACAGGAGGCGCGCTGTGAGCGAAGAAGACCCCAACGACACCTCGGGCGGTGCCCGTGCAGCCGGCACGTCCGAAGGCGCTCCCGGCCCGCTCCGCGCCGACGTCGTCGTGGTCGGGGCGGGAGTCACCGGGGTGGTCACCGCCCAGCTCCTCGCGGACGGCGGTGCGAACGTGGTGGTGCTCGACTCCGGCCCGGCCGGCGCCACCACCACCGCCCGGTCGACCGGCAAGCTCTCCGTGCTGCAGGGCGCCCACCTCGCACGCGTCGCACGACACGGCGACGACGCCGTGGGCGCCTATCTCGCGGCCGGCTTCGCGGGCCTCGGCTGGCTGCGCCGAACCCTTGACGACCTGGACGTCGCCGTCGAGAACCGGGACGACCTGACCGTCGCCACCACCCGGGAGGAGGTGACCGTGCTCGATGCCGTCCTCGCGGTCTGCACGCGGCAGGGGCTCGCCGCGCACCGGGAGGACGAGCCGCCGTACCCGGTACGCACCTTCGGCGCGGTTCGCCTGCCGGGCCAGGCCCAGGTCGACCCGCTGCAGATGCTCTCGGCGCTCCGCGCCCGGCTCCGCGCCCGCGGTGTCCCGGTGCACGACGGCGTCCGCGTCCGGCAGGTGCGCCGGGCGCGGTCCGGCGTCGCGCTGCGCACGAGCCACGGCACCGTGCTCGCCGAACGTGTCGTCCTCGCGACCGGTGCCCCGCCCGGACGCCTGGGCGGACTGTTCCTGCGGCTGGAGGCGGGCCGCAGCCTGCTGACCACGTGGGACCTGCCCGACCCCGAAGCACTCCCGTCAGGCTTCGCCCAGACGACGTCGATCACGGCGAACCATCCCGTGCGCTCCCTCCGCGTCGCCGGTGACCTGCTCATGGTGGGCGGCGAGGGCTGGACCGTCGGCAGGGAGCCCGATCCGGCCCGGCGGTTGGCGACGCTGGAGAGATGGACCAAGGGCACCCTGCCTGTCGGAGCGGCACGGCACGCCTGGGCGGCCCAGGACTACACCAGCGACACCGGACTGCCGTTCATCGGGCCGGTCGTCCCGGGCGACGAGCGGGTGCTCGTCGCCACCGGCTACGGCAAATGGGGGCTCACCACCGGCGCCGCCGCCGGTCTCGCGCTCGCGGGCCGCATCCTCGACGACCCGGTGGACTGGGGCCCGGCGCTCGAGCCGTGGGCGCGCCCGCCCGAGCCCTCGACCCGGACCGCGGCCACCTTCGGCGAGCAGACCAAGGGCTGGGCATGCGCGGCGACGCGCCCGACGGGGCAGCGCGCCGGAGCCCCGCGCGTGTCCCGGGTCTGCCCGCACCTCGGCGGCGTCGTCCGCTGGAACGACCAGGAGGAGTCCTGGGACTGCCCGGTGCACGGGTCGAGGTTCGCGGCGGACGGCACGTTGCTCGAAGGACCCGCCACCGAAGGCCTGGCTCCTGCTGAGAGTCCTCAGCCCACGAGACCCCAGCCCGAAAGACCCCGGCCCGAGAGGCCCCAGCCCGAGAGGCCCCAGGCTCAGCACGACGGCAAGGCGGCTGACTACGACGACTGGACGGTCGCGAAGCTGCGTGAACGGGCGGCCGAGATCGGTATCCCTGGGCGCTCCACGATGCGCAAGAGCGACCTGATCAAGGCGCTGCGCTCGCACTAGGACTCGAAACCCGGTGGTCCCAGCGCGGTGACGTCGGCGAAGGAGTACGGCGGCCACGGGCCGACATAGCGGATTCGCGCCGCCGGCTCCTCACCCTGGATCGCCGTCAGCACGGTGCCCACTCCGCGCACGTCGTCGGCCGGCACCAGCAGCGCCACCGACAGGACGAGGGAGGTTCCGGCAGCGAGGTGAGCCCGGCGGTTCTCGTCCAGCCCTTCGCTGACCGCGGCCAGGCGGCGGCGGTAGACGGGATGCCGGTCGTCGGCCTGGGCCTCGGTGATCTCGCGCTCCAGCTGGTCGACGCGCTTTCGGAGCAGCCGCTGGACACCCGGCGGCCGGCTCTCCAGCTCGGCCTTCGCCGAGATCACGTCGGGATGTCCCTCGGCGGCCTGCTGCCGGTCCAGGCTGATCTCCACGTGGAGCTCGACCCGCCCGCCGAGCGCGTCGAGGCGTTGGCGCAGCAGGTCGGCATGGGTCTCCATCCACTCCTGGAGCCGCTGTCCGGCCGACGCCTCCGCGGTGGGCGCCACGATCACGTTGAAGCTGGCCGGCAGCACCGTGTCAGCGATACGCCAGACACGCTCGACCACGACACTGTGCTCGACCGCCCAGCGCCGGACGTCGGCGTCCGCTCCCTGGTACGGACCGCCGTCGTGCTCGTGGACGACGGCGGTCACGCCGTCCGGCCCGGCGACCGCGCGCAGGGCCACCCCGTCGATACCGGTCCCGAGGTCCGGGGGCGTGGCCGGCACGATGCCGTAGAGATAGAGGCGGTCCCCGGTCACGGGCCCTCCAGTCCGGGCTGTCCGTTCCCGCGCTGCCCGGTGAGACCCCGGACGATGTCGTCGACGACGTCGTCCAGCCCACGCCTCAGGTCCGCGACGGACGTCTCCAGCCCGTGGTCCTGCTTGATCTGCCCGATCGCCTCGTCGAGGTCGAGCAGGGCCTGACCGAGGCGCTCCTGCTCCTCGTCGGTCAGCTCGCCGCCCTCCAGCCGACGGATCGCCTGGCTCTCCAGTGCTTCCTCGATGATCTCGACCAGCGTGACCACGAGGGTGAGCAGCCCGTTCTTCAGGTTGCGCTCATCGATCTCCATCGCCGGCCTCCTCCCTGGCGCCGACCGTCTCCCGCAGTGCGTCGTGGAGGCGCTGAGGAGCAGCCGCGGAGAGCCACACCCGCCCGGAGGGCACGACCACGCACACCCGCAGCCTGTCCGGACCGTCGACGACGGCCTCGGGCCGCAGCTCGACCGCGACCAGGTCCTCCAGCGGCGTCTGCCAGAGGATCTCGCGCGGGTCGGCCCGCCAGACGATCAGCCTCCTCGAGGTCAGGTAGACGATCCCCGGACGCCAGCTCCGGTACGGCTCCGCCTGGAGATGCCCACCGGCCATCCGCAGGACGATCTCCTCGCCGTCGCCCAGCGGCACGTGACGCCCGACCGAACGCCGTGCCCACTGCCGGGTCTGCTCGTCCCAGCTGCGCATCAGACCGTGCTCCAGCATGGTCTCGATCCCCGCGACGGCGGCCCGCAGGCTGACACCGATGAGTGGTACGTCCGCGACCGAGATGATTAGGTCCAGATCCAGGTAGACGCCCTTGTCGAGCATGACGTCGAGCAGGTCGGGCAGGGTCGCGCCGACGTCGCGTGTGGGCTCCATCCGCGCCGCGTCGTCGGCCCGCGTCCCCGGATCAGCGGTCACGGCGACCCTCCCGCCCAGTCTTCCTCGGTGGCTTCTCCTCCACCTCGCGCTCGTCGTCCTGGTCAGGGCCGGCCAGCTCGGCCCGGTCCGCCTTCCGCTCCGCCAGCGCGCTGCGCCAGCCGCACCACGGGCACAGGTCGTTCAGCAGCTGCGAGCGCGGCGACGTCTTGCCGCACCTGGGGCAGGTCTCCTTCTGCTCGATGGCGCGCCGCCAGGCGAGCGTCTCCGTGTTGGTGCCGGCCGGGAACTCGAGACCGTAGCGCGCGGCGGTCTCGAAGGAGGCGAGGGCCGCCCGGATCCGGATGCCCAGGAGCTCCACACCGGCCAGGGAGACCATGATGTCCGCGTTGACGACGAGGCCCTTGTCCAGGAGTGTCTCGATCACGTTGACGAGCGACCCGTCGGGGTCGCGCTGCGGTTCCATCGAGCGATCGTGACCGCCGACCACGCTCATGCCAGGTCACCTCCTTCGCCGGGGTCCGCCGGCCGGTGCGGCCGCGGTCGTCGCGCCGCGTCACCCGTCGTCCGTGCTCCCGCGGACGTAACGGCTCGTGCGCCGGTAAGCCAGGAGCTCGCCCTGTTCGTCGAGCTCCACCTCGTACTCGGCCATGACGTCCGCGGTGCTGGGCACGCGCGGGTCCTCGACGGCCTCGATCACCACCACGAACTTCTCGTCCTCGGAGCGGATCCCGACGACGCTCTCCAGCCGGCGCCCGGTGAGCTCGACGAGCTGCTCGACCGCAGTGCGGGCCGCCTGCACTGCCGTCAGGCGCGATTGTCCGCCTCCCGTACCGCCGCGTCGCTCGCTCGTCGGACGGCGACGGGCGCGCTCACCGGTGCGTGTGTCCGCGTCGTTCATCGCTCTCCCCTCTCCCGGGCGCGCCGGTTCGCCTCGACCAGTCGGGCGACGAGCTGCGCCTCCAGCGCATCGGCCTCGTCGTCGGACAGGTCGCCGTCGTCCCGCGCCCTGCCGATCTCCTCCAGGCGCCGGCGCAGCGCGCCGACGTCGTAGTACTGACGCTCGGCCTCGTCGCGCACCTGCTCGGCCACCCAGATGGTGCCGCGGACCGGTACCAGCGGGATGGACAGCAGTCCTCTCAGCAGGCCCATCGCTCATCGCTCCCCGACGAAGTCGTACGGCGCCTGCGGTCCCACGAGACGAAAGAAGATGCGGCCGTACGCGCGCTCCGCGATGCCTTCGAGCACGCCCTCGAACTTCGTGTGCTCGGCCCGCCGGACGAGCGCGGCACACTCCAACACGTCGTCGACCTGTTGCGTCTCGTGCTCATGGATCTCGACCGTGAACGGGGCGAGCTCGTCGAGCACGACATCGATGTCGTGTGCCCGCTTGCGCGCGAATCCTCGGACGACGAGCTCTCCCAGCCGGATACGGGCGTCACGCAGAGCGTGCGGCGGCAGGTGCCGCAACGTCTCGCGCAGCCTCGCGATCTTGACGTCCTCCGCCACGAGCTCGGCCAGCACGGCTTCCTGGACGTACCTCGCCCTGACGGTGAGCTGAACGAGACCGCCCAGGCGGTCCAGGTCATCGGAGATCGCCCCGCGACGCTCGATCGGAAAGGCCTCCTCGACGGCCGTCTCGTCGGGCACCACCGTGCCGAACCTCATCGGCAGAACCGGGTGATCGGCCGCCACCCCGTCGAGCACGGCGACATGGCGACGTATCTCGGAGGGCGTCCCGACGAACTCGTCGGTGTCGACGTCGGACACCAGAACGGCGACCTCCCCGAGCCCGACCAGACGCATGTCACTGATTCCGGGTCCGGCCGGGACGTCGGGCACATCGGTGCCGGGAAGCACGAGCCCATAGAGGTACAACACGCTCCCTCCCCCGCAGCGATAGGTGCTCTCAGGTCCGCTAGGACCGGGAGACGCGGCGCCGGGAACGGCGCGGCGCCGGTTCACGCTGCTCGTCGTCGGCGTCGTTCTCGGCCGGAGACCGTTCCTCGGTCTCGTCCTGGTCCTGGTCCTCGTCGTCCTTGCCGCTGCCGACGAGAGCTTCCTTGGCGGACTTCAGCACGCCCTTGGTCTTGCCGCGTGCACCGCTCTCGGAGATCCCCTCCATGAGGTCCGGCAGGTCACGGCCGCCGGTCCGGGCAAGATCGAGCCGGTTGGTGGCCTCGGCGAACCGGAGATAGGTGTCGACGCTGGCGATGACGATGCGGGCGTCGATGGTGATCACCTCGATGCCGACGAGCGACACCCGCACGAAGACGTCGATCACCAGACCCTTGTCGAGGATGATGTTGATGACGTCTGCCAGCGAGGCGGACGACGGACGGTCGACGTACCCCGAGCTCGGGGCTCTCGTGGTCACAGCAGTCATCGCGACCCCTACCTGTTCTTGGTCTCGGTCTCCTCGTCGGACCCCTCTTCCTCGTCCTCTTCCTCGCCCTCTTCCTCGTCCTCGTCCTCGCCCTCCTCGCCCTCGTACTCCTCGCCCTCTTCCTCGTCGTCGTACTCCTCGCCCTCGTCCTCCTCGGCGGCACGCTCCTCCTCCACGACCTCCTCGTGGCTGCGGACCACCTCCTCGTCGTGGATCTCGGCGCGGTATCCCTCGTCTTCCTCGGGGCGCAGCACCGACTCGGTCATGACATGGCGCACGAAGTACTTGAGCTCCAGCCGGACCCGCCGGTTCACCGCCCGCCAGATGTTGCCCGTCTTCTCCATGAAGCCCTGGGGGTAGTACGCGACGACGATCACCAGTCGCGTGAGGTCGTCACCCAGCGGGTGGAACGTCACGACGCCGCTGAGATGCCCCTTGGCCCCGCTGGACTCCCAGACGATCCGCCGATCCGGTATCTGCTCCGTGATGACGGTGTCCCACTGGCGGTGCGACCAGAGCACCTTGCCCTTGAGCTGGACCTCGCCGGTCTCCTCGTCCAGCTCGGTGTGCTCGACCTTCTTCATGAACTCGGGCCACTTCTCGTACGAGGTCCACGCGTTGTAGACCACGCCGAGCGGAGCGCCGACGTCGATCGCCTCGACGATGTTGTTGAACTTGAACTTCTTGGCGCTGCCGCCGCCCCCACCGTTCCCGCCGCCGAAGACGTCCTTCACCTTCTCCTTGACGCCGGTGACCGCGGCGGAGAGGCCTGCCTTGACCGGCGAAGCACCCTGCGCGAGCTCCTCGGCGCCCTTGGCGGCCGCGGAGGCCTTGGCCCCGCCCGCCTCGCCGGATCCTTCGGCGTACTGGGTAAGCCGGTCCGTCAGGCCGCTGACCTTCTCCGTCAGGTTGTCGACCGCGTGGTCGGCGAGCGCCTTGACGTAGCCTCCGGCCGACTCGCGCAGAGCGGCGAGCGGCTGGGGTGCCTCCTTGGTCTTCTCGGAGGACTGGTTGCTCATGGGATGCTCCTTCCCGGCACCGCGCGCGGCACCAGGCGCGTGGGACTAGCGGGAGCTCGGTTTCCTCGTCGACTTCCCGCTGGTCGACCGCGTCGTGGACCTCGTCCCGGTCGACTTCTTGGCGCCTCCGGCGGAGGCGCCCTGCTTGGACCGGCCCTGGCCCGACTTGCGCGACGAGCTCTCTGATGCCGCGCGTCGCCGGCGTGCTGCAGACTTCGGGGTGGCCTGTTCGTCGTCGGCCTGTTCGTCGTCGGCCTGCGTCTGCTCGACCTCGGGTTCGTCATCACCGGAGCGCGATCCCGCCGTGGCCTCCTCGGGCGAGGCCTCGTCCTCGGGTGCCGGCTCGTCGCCGGTCTCCTCGTCGGCCGGCTGCTCCCCGCCGTGGGACGCGAGGGGCGCTCCCGCACGCTCCTCGAGGTTGGAGACAAGGCTGTCGACACGCTTGGCCGCGGCCGCGACGACGGCGGTCTTGCCCGCCTCGACGAGCCGCCCGGACACCTCGTCGGTGAGCTTCTTGATCGCCGGGGTGGAGAGAGCGGCGCCGCCGGCCTTGAGCAGGTCTGGATGTGCCCTGAGCTCTCTGACGCCGAGGGCACCGGCGACCGCGAGCGCCAGCTTCAGCTTCTTGGTCCGGCCGAGCAGGTACCCACCGAGCAGGACCGCCGCGAATGTGAGCTTGTCGTCCATGGTGTTCCTCGCAGTTCGGGACGAGCGAACGGTGCGTCGTCGCATCGCATGAGCCCCGGACTTGCACGGTAACACCGGATACGGGCGCTCGCGTGCCTCGCGAAAACTGGGCCTCTCGTACGGTGTTTCCGCAGGTCAGGTAGTTTCCGGAGGCAACTTCCTGGGCTTCGAGGTCGGTTCCCTCAACTGACGTGGCGCGCGTGCGGCGGCTCGGTCGCCCATGCGGCTCGGTCGCCCATGATGCGTTTCGGCACGGCCCGTGCCGTTGATGCGCGAGGGCTTTCACCCCGATCCATGACACCTGATCCGATGACCGTCCACCCGCTCGGCGGATCGCTCGATCTCGCTGATCGCCGCCACCTTGGGCGCGGAGGCCGAGCTCGGGTCGAACGTGTAGCCGAGCCACTCCCGCGCCAGCCGGCGGGCCAGCTCGATCCCCACCACGCGCTGACCGAAGCACAGCACCTGGGCGTCGTTGGAGAGCACGGAGCGCTCGACCGAGAAGGAGTCGTGCGCGGTCACCGCCCGCACGCCGGGCACCTTGCTCGCCGAGATCGCGACCCCGAGGCCCGTGCCACAGACCAGGAGCGCACGGTCGGCCTCCCCCGCCGCGACGAGGCGGCCCGCCGCCGCACCGATGTGGGGGTAGGCAGTGTGCTCGTCCGCCCCCACGCCGACGTCGACCACCGAGGCGACGCGGTCGTCCGCCTCCAGGTCCCGCTTCAGGATCTCCTTGTAGTCGAAGCCGGCGTCGTCCGAGCCGATCACCAGCCGCAGTCCCGTCGTCATCGCGCCTCCTCGGTCGAGCTCGCGGGCACGGGGACGCCGACGGCGGCACCCGCCTCGCCCAGCAGCAGGGCGAGCGACGTCGCCCCGGGGTCCGCGACGCCGAGGCTCTTGTCGCCCAGCACCCGCGAGCGGCCGAGCCGGGCCGCGAACTGCGTGGTCGCGGTCGCGCCCTGATGCGCGGCGCGCACCGCGGCCTGCCACGCCTCGCCGGACGGGCGCGACGCGGCACCGGTGGCCGCCACCAGCACCTCGACCGCCGGGTCGAGCGCGTCCACGAGCGTCTTGTCGCCCACGCTCGCGCCGCCGACCGACCGGATCTGCGCCCTGGCCGCGCTCATCCCGGCCACCAGGTCGTCGAAGGAGACCGCCGCGTCCGCCGGGAGCGCGTCGGCCAGCGCGAACAGCCCCACGCCCCAGAGCGCACCCGAGGTGCCGCCGGCCCGGTCCGCCCAGGCGTCGGCCGCGCGACGCAGCACCGACGGGGCGTCACCGCCGGCGGCCAGCGCTGCGTCGGCGGCCTCGACGGCCGCGTCGACCCCGCGCGACATGCCCCGGCCGTGGTCGCCGTCGCCGGCCAGCGCGTCCAGGTCGCCGAGCATCTCCTCGGCGTCGTGCAGCACGGCCTGGGCACGGTGCAGGATCCGGGCCACGGACCGGGCGGCCGCCGCGCCCTCGTCGGTGGTGGCGGGCACGAGCGCCGGGGCCGGATCAGCAGCGGGTTCGGTAGCGGACTCCTCAGGAGTCACCGCCGGCGCCGGCCGCCACCCGCCGTGCCGGAAGGCCGGCGTGTCGGCCGGGTCCAGCCACAGCTGCTCCAGCTCGTCGTCCAGCCAGCACACCGTCAGCGAGCACCCGGCCATGTCGAGGCTCGTCACGTACTCCCCCACCAGCGGGGCCACCAGCCGCACGCCGCGCTCCGCAAGCAGGTCGTGCACCCGGTCCCAGAGGACGAACAGCTCCTCGTACTTCACGTTCCCGAGCCCGTTGAGCAGCACGGCGGCCCGGCCGTCCGCGCCGGCCGGGCGTTCGGCCAGCACCCGCTCGACCAGCTCGGCGGCCAGCCCGGCCGCCGTCGGCACGGCCTCCTCGCCCACGCCCGGCTCGCCGTGGATGCCCAGACCCCACCCGACCTGACCCGGCTCCAGGCTGAACAGCGGGTGGTCCTGTCCCGGCAGCGTGCAGCCGCCGAACGCGACGCCGAACGACCGGGTGCGCGCGTTCGCGCGGCCGGCCAGGCGGTTCACCTCGGCCAGGTCGGCGCCCCGCTCCGCTGCGGCGCCGGCCACCTTGAACACGACCAGGTCACCGGCCACACCACGGCGTTCCGCCGCCCGGTCCGCGGGGGCGGACGCGACGTCGTCGGTCACCAGGAGGATCGAGACGTCCGTGCCCTGGGCCCGCAGGCGGCTGGCCGCGGCGCCGAAGTTGAGCACGTCGCCCGCGTAGTTCCCGAAGGTGACGAACACGCCGGCGCCGGCGTCGGCGGCCCGGCACACGTCGAGCACCTGGCGCGTGGACGGCGACGTGAAGACCTCACCGCACACCGCGGCGTCGGCCACGCCCGCACCCACCAGGCCGGCGAACGCCGGGTAGTGTCCCGAACCACCGCCCACCACGACGGCGACCTTGCCGGGGCGGGTGCCCTCCGTGCGGGCGATGCCCCCGGGCACGGGCCGCAGGCGGCCGGGATGGGCCTTGACCAGACCACGCAGCGCCTCGGCCGCGAAGTCTTCCGGACGGTTGTGCACGTAGGTCATGTCGGTTGCACCTCTGCTCGTGGAACCTCGGCTCGTGGAACGGCATGGAAGAACGGCTCAGCGCCCGGCACCGCGCAGCACGTCACGGATGTACTCGCGGTTGATGGCGGCGACGCCGAGGCTGTCCGACCCGTAGTGCTCGCACACGAAGACACCTTCGAACCCCAGGTCGAGGGCGCGGCGGAGCACCGCGCGATAGTTGACGACGCCCTGGACGAGCGGCGTCGGATGGGTGGCGTACGAGCCCGTCGTCGGGTCCTCGTCGCGCGTGTAGTTCTTGATGTGCCAGAAGTTGGTCAGCGGCAGCACCTTCTCGAACATCGTGGGGATGTCCTCGATCGGCCGGTGCAGCCGCACCAGGTTGCCCAGGTCGGGGTTGAGGCCCACGTTGTCCCGGTCGACATCCTGCACGAACCGCACCGCCAGGTCCGGCGTGCCGAGATACGTGTCCTCGTACATCTCAAGGCTGACCTGCACGCCCACGTCCCGGGCGTGGTCCGCCAGCTCGCGGACACGGCAGACGGCGAGGTCGTACGTGTCCCGGTCGGCGACGTCGTCGTGGTGCCCCTCGGCGAGCCAGAACCACAGCGCGCGCTCCTGGGCGGGCTTCAGCGCCTGCATGAAGCCGAAGCTCACCACCTCGGCCCCGAGCTCCGGTGCCCGGTCGATGATCGTGTGGCCGAGGCGCAGGTAGTCGTCGCCGTGCCGGGCGTCGACGACGCTGCGCCGCGTGGTCGACACGGACGGGACCGCGAGCCCTACGTCCTTCAAGACCAGGAGCAGCTCGCCGAAGCGGGTGTCGCTCAGCTCGCCGATCGACAGCCACGCGTCGGTCGGGTCGACGTGCGCGAAGCCCAGGTCGGCGACCTGCTGCAGCTGGGCCCGCCAGGACTCGGCCGGGGCGTCGACGTTGGGGATGCCGTCCGCCGTCGTCGACCCGAAGG
Source organism: Promicromonospora sp. NPDC059942 (assembly GCF_042731755.1). NCBI lineage: Bacteria > Bacillati > Actinomycetota > Actinomycetes > Micrococcales > Promicromonosporaceae > Promicromonospora > Promicromonospora sp. NPDC059942. The sequence continues at coordinate 119,891 of NZ_JBHWLR010000012.1, read as the reverse complement.
ACAACATGTTGGCCGCGACGGGCCAGTTCTCGGCTGTGCGCATGTGTGATCTCCGTCGATCTGCGATGCCCTGCGGCATCTCGGTTGTCAGCTGGTCGCGCTCGTCGGCCTGGCCGCCGCGGCGCCGTCCAGGATCTCGACGAACGCGTCCACGTCCCACGCGGCCCGGCCGATGAACAGGCCGCTGACGTGGTCCACGGCCAGCAGGTCGTGCATGTTCGCCCGGTCGACCGAGCCGCCGTACAGGACTCCCTGGACAAGCGGGCCCAGGTCGGCCGCGAGCGCCGCGACGACGTCGGCGACGTCGTCCGGCCGTGCGGGTGTGCCGTGCTCCCCGATCGCCCAGACCGGTTCGTAGGCGACGAGCACCCGGTTCGGTTCGTCCGCTGCCGCCGGCTCCGTCCCTGCCAGCGCCGCGCGCGCCTGGGCGAGCACGTGCTCGACCGAGCCGCCCGCCGCCCGCACGGCCGCGGGCTCGCCCACGCACAGCAGCGGGACCAGGCCGTGCCGCAGCACGGCCTGGACCTTGCGGCGCACGACGTCGTCGGTGTCGCCGAAGTGCTGGCGCCGCTCGGAGTGCCCGATCTCGACCAGGCGCGCGCCGGCGTCGGCGACCTGTGGCGCCGAGACCTCGCCGGTCCAGGCCCCGCTGTCGGCCCAGTGCGCGTTCTGCGCCCCGAGCAGCACCCCGGTCGACGGCGGCAGGGCGTCACGGACCGTGGTGAGTGCGGTCGCGGGCGGGATCACGAAGGGCTGGAGGCCCGGCCACCGCCCGGGACGGGCGGCCTCGGTGAGCGCCGTGGCGTACCGGCGCGCCTCGGACAACGACTTGGTCATCTTCCAGCTCGTGCCGATCCAGCGGGTGCCGGCCGGGGTCATGGCATCCTCCCTTCGGTGGGTCTGGTGCTCCAGGAACCGCGCGCGTCAGTACCTGCGGCCGTCAGTGCATGTGGAGCCCGCCGTCGACGTTGAGCGTCTGGCCGGTGATGTAGCCGGACTCCGGGCCCACCAGGAAGCTGATGGCCGCGGCGATGTCGTCCGTGGTGCCGACGCGGTCCACGACGAGGTCGGTGACGAGCTCGGCCTTGCGTTCCTCGCTGAGGGTGCCGCCCATGATGTCGGTGTCGATGGGTCCCGGGGCGATCGCGTTGGCGGTGATCCCGTGCTCGCCGAGCTCCCGCGCCAGGGAGCGGGCGAGTCCGATGACGCCGGCCTTCGCCACCGAGTACGGCGTGCGGCTGTAGGTGCCGCCGCCGCGCTGCGCCGACACGGACGAGAGGCAAACCACGCGCCCGACGCCGGCCTTGACCATCGCGGGCACGACCGCCCGGGTGACGTGGTGGACGCCGTGCAGGTTGATGCGCAGCACCCGCTCCCACTCGGCGTCGTCGAGCTCGAGGTACGGCGTCGGGGAGCTGACGCCGGCGACGTTCGCGAGCGCGACGACCGGCGGCAGCGCGGCGGTCAGCTCGGCGATCGCGACCCGGACGCCGTCGGCGTCGCCGACGTCGGCCCCGACTCCCGCGGCCCGGACACCGTAGGTCCGGGTCAGCTCCTCGGCGAGGTCCTTGACCGCCGCGCCGTCGATGTCGAGCACCCCGACGGACCAGCCGTCCCGGGCCAGCCGGTGGGCCGCGGCCCGGCCGATGCCGCGCAGGGAGGCCGCGCCCGTGACGATCGCCGTTCGCTCGGCGGGAAATGCATGCATCGTGTGCTCTCCTGTCAGTCGGTGTAGCGAACTCAGTAGGCGTAGTCGACGCCGCGCTGCCAGTCGGTGAACGCCCAGTCGTCCCGCGACACCTCTGCCCCCGCTCCGGCGGCCTTGTCGATCGCCTGGTCGAGGTTCTGGTTGGCGGTGTCGCTGAGCTTCACGAGCTCTGCCCGCAGGTCGGTGACGTCGCCGCCCAGGTAGCCCTGGATGATGTCCCCGAGGTGGGGCGCGGCCGGCATGACGAAGGCGAGGGCCTCGTTCGCGGCGGGGTTGCGCACCTGGGGCTGCGGGGCCCGGAAGACCCGCTTCTTGTAGTCCTCGACCAGCCAGGCGTACGGCTCGATGACGTCGGCGTCGGCCACGACGTCCAGGTTGAGCGGGGGCTGGTCCATCGCCTCGGCGAGGACCGCCTGGTAGTCGTCCTGGGTGAACGACTCGAGCAGCAGGTTCACCTCGTCGGGGTACTTCGTGTTCCCGGCGACGAACCACACGGGCGCCGGCGCGCCGCGGGTGATCACGAGGTCCTCGCCCTCGGGCGTAAGCTGGCCCGACGTCGCCATCTTGGGCAGGTGCGCCTCGTTGAGCGCCCGGACGCCACCCGGCGCCCAGGGACCGTCGATGGCGAAGCCGACGCTGCCCGCCGCCCAGCGGCCGCGCGCGTCGGGAACCTGGAAGGAGTTGGTGCCGGGCAGCAGCCAGCCGTTGTCCGAGATCTCCTTGAGCAGCTCGATCACGTTGACGTAGGCGTCGTCCTCGTAGGCGTACTCGCCGGTCTCGTAGCGCAGCCCCTGCCAGCCGGGGAATCCCCCGGACTGCGCGAGGTCGTCGACCTGGTCGCGCATGCGCTCGCTCGCCCCGAGGGCCAGGGTCAGCGGCGCGAACCGGCCGTCGTCGGCGATGGCGCCCAGGGCCGTGCGGAACTCGTCGTAGCTGCGCGGCGGCTCGAAGCCGACGGACTCGGCGATCTCGGAGTTATACCAGGTGCAGGCCCAGTACTGGCGGTCGGACATGACCGGCAGGCCGTACACCACGCCGTCGAGCATGCTGACGCCCTCGACGAGGGTCCCCTCGGGCAGGCGCGCCAGCGCCTCGTCCGACAGCTCGATCGGGCTGACCCAGCCGGAGTCGACCAGGGCGGGCAGGGGCAGGCCGACGATGTTCGAGTAGACGTCCGGGAGCTGCTTGGACTGGTTCGCGAGCTGGAGCGCCTCGACCGCCCGGCCCGGCTCGTTGTAGGTGTACTCGACGGCCACGCCGAGCCGCTCGGCCTGCTCGGCGGCCCAGATCTTGTGCTGGTCCTGCAGGCCGCCGAAGTGGTCCCACCAGCGGATGCCTGTACCCACCCCGGGCGCGGTGCCGGCGCCGCCGCACGCGGCGAGCAGCCCCGCGAGCGCGCCCACCCCCACGCCACCGACAAAGGTGCGGCGCGACAACTCAAGCCTCGACAGTTCGAGCATGTCAGTCTCCTCCTTGAGAACGACGATCCGGACGGGTGGCCTACGCCTTGACGGCGCCGGCGATGCCTTCGACGAAGTACTTCTGCATGAACACGAACAGGACGACGACGGGCAGGATCGAGATCACGCCGGCGGCGGCCATGGCTGCCCAGTCGGTCGAGTTCTCCCCCACGAACGCCTGCATGCCGACGCTGACCGTGCGCAGGTTCGGGTTGGTGGACGAGAAGACCAGGGGCAGGAAGAAGGCGTTCCAGGTGGCCAGGAACGTCAGGATCCCGACGGTGGCGGTGACGGGCATCGACAGCGGGAGCATGATCCGCAGGAACACCCGGAGGAACCCCGCGCCGTCGACGATCGCCGCCTCCTCGAGGTCGGCGGGCATCCGGCGGAAGTACCCGGCGTAGATGAGGATCGACGCGACGTTCGACGCCCCGCCCAGGGCGAGGATCATGCCGGCCAGGGAGTTGAGCAGCCCGAGCTCGAGGGAGACCTTGACGATCGGGATGATCGTGTACCCGGTGGGCACGAAGAGCGTGGCGACGAAGATCCCGATGATCAGCCGCGACCCGGGGAACCGGTAGCGCCCGATGACGTACCCCGCCAGCGCGCACCGCACGACGACGATCGCCGTGGTCGCCACCGTCACGATCACGGTGTTGAGCAGGTAGTGCCCGAACCCGCCCTCGGTCCACGCCCGGCCGTAGTTCTCCCACGCGAGCGTCTCGGGGATCAGGCCGAGGCCGCCGGCGAAGATCTCGCCCGAGCTCTTCAGCGACGCGGACACCATCCAGAGGAACGGGAAGACCCAGAGGAACGCGACCGCGGCGAGCACGAGGGCGACGAGCCACCAGCCGCGACGTCGCGGGCCGTGCGGAGCGGGGGGCCGACGCCGGTCCGCGGGCTCCCGGGTCCCGGCCCCGGTCTGCGGGTCGCGGCGCTGTGCGGCGAGGGTGCTCATGCTCGTCCCTTCTCGGTCCGCTGCGACTGGAGCCGCTGCGAGGTGAGGGTCGCCCAGGCCTGCAGGGCGACGACGACGAGCACGAGCACGCCGAACAGCACCGCGGCCGCCGAGGCGAAGCCGAGCTGCGGGATCGAGGCCGCGAACGCCCACCGGTAGATGTAGATCTCGATGATCTCGGTGCTGTAGAACGGGCCGCCCGCCGTCATCGTCTGCATGAGGTCGAAGGCGTGGAAGCAGTCCTCGATGGTCAGCACTGTGATGATCAGCAGGAACGGCAGCAGCATCGGCAGGGTGATGTGGCGGAAGATCCGCAGGCCGCCTGCGCCGTCGACCCGGGCCGCGTCGTAGACGTCCTGCGGGATCGTCTGGAGCGCGGCCAGCCAGTAGATCATCGTGATGCCGAAGAACTTCCACACGTACACGAGCGCGGTGGTGACCAGCGCCGTGGCGGAGTCGCCGAGCAGGTCGACGGGCGGCAGGCCGAACAGCCCGACCACCGCGGCCACGGGTCCCGCACCGGGGTCGAGGATGAACCGCATGACCACGCCGATGATCGCCGTCGTGGTCACGACGGGCAGGAAGTAGACGGTGCGGAAGAACTTGGCGAACGGCAGCCGCGGGGAGTTCAGCAGGATCGCCAGGAAGAAGGCCCCGAAGATGCGCAGCGGGGCGACGACCAGCATGAACAGCAGGGTGATGCGGACCGACGACCAGAACAGCGGGTCGGCCAGGACCGCCTCGTAGTTGCTGATGCCCACGAACCGCTGCTCGGCGCTGAAGCCGTTCCACTCGACGACCGAGTACCAGTAGCTCGCGACGATCGGATAGATCGTGTAGACGCCGTACAGGATGAACGTCGGCATCAGGAACGCGTAGATCCAGAGGTTGCGGCGTCGTTGCCGCGTCTGACTCGCCATCGAGCACTCCGTCGTGTCGGGGTCGTGTCGGGTGGTGGAACGGGTTCGGTCAGCGGATCTGGCTGATCGAGAAGGTCCGCGGGTCGCCGCCGATGCGCCGGCCGGTGTCGAGCGCGTCGACGGCGGCCGCGTGCTCCGCGGTGAGGGCGACACCCTCGAGCGACGCGTTGGCCCGCATGCGGGCCGGCGACACCGACTTCGGGATCACCACGTGCCCCTTGTCGACGTGCCAGCGCAGGATCACCTGGGCGGGTGTCACGCCGAGCTCGTCGGCGACCGCCGTGACGCTCGGGTGCCCGAGGTCGGCCCCCTGGCCCAGCGGCGAGTACGCCTCGACGGCGATCCCGTGGGCCCGGCACGCGGCGGCCACGTCGGGCTGCTGGAAGGTGGGGTGGAGCTCGATCTGGTTGATCGCGGGCATCTCGTCCGCGAAGCGCGCCAGCTCGTCGAGGTGCTCCACCAGGAAGTTGGACACGCCCGCCGCCACGACCCGGTGCTCGGCCCGCAGCCGCTGCAGCGCACGCCAGCTGTCCTGCCACAGCCCGGCCGACGGGTTGGGCCAGTGGATGAGGTAGAGGTCGAGGGCGTCCAGGCCCAGCCGCTCGCACGTCTCGTCGTACGCGCGCAGCGCCCGGTCGTACCCCTGGTCCCCGTTGCGGAGCTTGGAGGTGACGAACAGCTCGTCGCGCGGCAGGCCCGAGGCCCGCAGGGCCGCGCCCACGCCCCGCTCGTTCACGTAGGCCGCCGCCGTGTCGATGTGCCGGTAGCCCACCTCGAGCGCCTGCTCCACCACGGCCTGCGCCTCGTCGGCGGGCACCTGGAACACGCCGAGGCCCACCTGCGGGACGGCGACGCCGTCCCGCAGGGTGACCGTACGGGCGAAGGACTCGCTCATCGGACCGGCTCCAGCACGAGCAGCGAGACCGACGGCAGCGGCAGGCTGACGGTCAGCTCCAGGGCCGACGACGACGGCTCGACGCGCCGCGCGGGCTCCAGCTCCTCGACACCCTGCCGGGCCTTGATCGCCGCGAGCTGCTCCTCGGTGGGCACCTGCGGAGAGCCCTGCGCCACCCAGGCCGTGTGGGAGTTGCTGTGCTCGACGTCGATCCGGTGGTGGCTGAGCGTGTACGCGTCGGCGTCGAGCCCGGTCACGTCGAGCGTGACGGTCGCCTCCACGTCGTCGCGCTGGTACTGGTCGTCCGTGTGCCGCCACACGAGCACCGCGACGGTGCCCGACGCCGACCGCGAGGCCAGGGCGTCGATCTCCTCGGGCATGCTGCGGCCCTCGGCCTGGTCCAGGAGCGTCACGGGGTGCGCGGCGTCCGAGACGGCGTCGATCCGGCGCTCGCCGAGCCGGGCGAGCAGCCGGTAGGCGTTCAGGAACGGCTTCTCGACGCCGCCGGCCGTGAGGAACGCCCGCGTGCCCTCGAAGAACCGCTCCCCCTCGAAGTAGAAGCTCCAGGAGGTGGCCTGCTCGACCTGCACGTCCTCGGTCTCGTTGAGGTCGAGGATCTTCTTCATCAGCTTCACCTGGAACACCGGGTAGTACTCGGTGTTCTGGAACTGGAAGTTGGCGTTGTCGTAGACGCTGTAGTGGGCGGGGACGCCGGCGTCGCACTCGTCCACGACGGCCGGCAGCCCGCGGTACTCCTCGAACTCCGCGATCACGCGGAGCATCCGGCGGATCTCGAAGAGCATCTTGTGCGCCGAGGGGCTCTGCTGCTCGGGCGCGGGACCCCCGGTGGGGCCGTACACGCGCCACGGCGTGAACGCCGAGCCCTTGGTGTGGAACGACACGAAGTCGAGCGGGTCCCGATGGTCGCGCGTGTGCTGGAGGAAGCCGCGCAGGAACTCGTCGCCGGAGCCCGTCACGGCCGGCCCGCCGACCTTGGCGTCCGGCAGCACGCTGCGGACCGCGCGGGCCGTGACCGAGTAGAGCTCGTAGAACTCCTCGGGCGTGCCACGCCAGTAGAAGATGTCGGGCTCGTTCCACAGCTCCCACAGCCAGCTGTTCACCTCCTCCTCGCCGTACCGCTCGAGGCAGTGGCGCGCGTGGGCGGCGACGAGCTCGCCCCAGCGGCCGTAGTCCTTGGGCGGGTACGACCAGGCGCCGGCCTCGTAGTTGCTGTAGACGGTAGGGCTCGGCACCACCTCGAGCTCCGCCGCGGCGTCGGGCAACAGGTCGCGGGGCGTGAACGCCAGCTCGACCAGCACGTGGTGCCCCGCCTCGACGATGGCGTCGTACACCTGGTCGACGATGGTGAAGTCGTAGCTCGGGACGCCGTCCGCGTCCTCGTGGTAGACGTTCCCGTTGCCCCAGTGCGGGATGCCGAAGCCGGTGCCGGAGCAGAACACGTAGTGCGGGCGCACGTGGTAGCCGCGGTCCGTCACCTCGCCGAAGCTCTGCAGCAGCCGGCGGCCGGTCGGGGTATAGGTCCAGTTGATCTCGTCGTAGCCGATGCTCTCCCAGATCCGGGCCAGGGCCCCGCGGTCCGACCCGCCGTCCACCCGGACGCGCGCCTGCCGCACGTGCGGCGCGCTCGGGTCACTGGGTGCCGAGCGCGGAAATGCCACGTCGACGCCGATACCAGGGTTGATGTTCACGCTCGAGCTCACGTTCACCCACGCCTCTCAGGTTCCCGGTGGCCGTCGGGCCACGTCGTCCTCGTCGACGACCGGTGACCGACGCTAGGGCGTGCTGCGGTAGATTGTCAACAACTAACAATTAACCGATCGATCGACGAGCAAGCGATGGAACGATAGAGACGTGACGACAGGAGAGCCCCAGATGAATCCGCTCGGGACGGCACCGCGGCCCACCCTCGCCGACTACGTGGTGGGCGTGATCCGAGAACAGATCGCCACCGGGAAGCTGAGCCCGGGCGAGCACCTGCGCGAGTCCGAGCTCGCCTCGGCGCTCGACGTGAGCCGCGGACCGATCCGCGAGGCGCTCGCCACCCTCGAGGCCGAGGGCCAGGTGGAGATCCGGCGGCACCGCGGCGCCTTCGTCAGCGTCCTGACCCAGAAGGACGTCGACGAGGTGCACAGCCTGCGCGCCGCCATCGAGGCCCTGGCCGCCGAGCGGGCGGCGACGCGGCTGACGAGCGACCACCTCGCCGAGATGGACCGCATCCTTGCGGCCATGCGGGCGAGCTCCGGCTCCATCCAGCCGCAGGAGGCCGTCCGCCTGGACCTCGCCTTCCACGACGTCATCTACGACGCCGCCGACCACGCGCGGCTACGCCGGGTGTGGACCTCGCTCCGTAGCCAGGTGGCGTTCTTCCTACACACGCGCAACGCCAACTTCCCTGACTTCCCCACCGTCGGGTACGCGGAGCACCAGGAGCTGCGGACGGTGCTCAGCGAGGGCGATCCCGCGCGGGCCCGGAAGGCCGTCGAGGAGCACATGGCCGGCTCCTACGTGCGGCTGCGCCGGCTGGAGCTGCCGTCGGACCCGGAGGCCTGACGTGAGAGCCGACGGCGCCTCGACGTGCGAGTGACTACGCCAGGTGGGCACCATGACCGTGCCGATCGCCTCGGCGTGCGCCGCCCCCCTTGCCGGAGCGGCGCACGCCGAGGCGATCGGACCACGATGCTCCTGACCGAGGAATGCCCTGCAGCACGCGGGCAGTCCATCGCTCAGGCGGGCACCCCGGTTGCCCTGCGGATCAGGACGTCGTACGTGCGGTCGGGCAGGACGTCGCGCAGGAGGATCAGCGGCTTGGCGCCGAACCCCACGGCGTAGCGCGTCCTGGGCTTGGAGGCCTGGACCGCCTTGGTGATGGTGCGTCCGATCAGTGCCGGGGAGGATGATCGGGTCTCCTGGGTCAGGGATGTGGCGACGGCGTTGCCCTGGGGTGCGTACGGGCCCTCGGCAGACACGGCGCGGAGCTTGTCTGCGGCGATGCTTCCCCACTCGGTCCTGATGCCGCCGGGCTCGATCACGATGACGTCGATGCCGAACGGCTCGAGCTCCAGGCGCAGGCAGTCGCTGATGGCTTCCAGGGCGAACTTGGTGGCGTGGTACCAGGCGCCCAGCGGGGTGTGGATCTTGCCGCCCATCGAGGTGACGTTGACGATCTTGCCGGAGCGGTTGGCCCGCATGTGCGGCAGGACGAGCTGGGTCAGGCGGGCGGCGCCGAAGACGTTGACCTCGAACTGGTAGCGCGCCTCGTCCATCGGGACATCCTCGAGCGCTCCGTACGAGCCGTACCCGGCGTTGTTGACCAGCACGTCGATCCGCCCCGCCTCGGCGACGATCAGGTCGATCCCGGCCCGCATCGAGTCCTCGTCGGTGACGTCCATGGAGATGGGGCGGATGCCGGCATCCTTGAGGTGCTCCATGCGTCCGGCGCGGCGGGCGGCCGCGTACACGACGTAGCCGGCCGAGGCCAGCTCGAGGGCGGTGGCCTCACCGATACCGGAGGACGCTCCGGTGACGAGGGCGATCTTGTCGGCCATGTGTGGCTCCTTGTTCCTGTGACTGCACTTCTGCGATGCGGACCTCACCCAAGCTAGAGGCGCCGGCCCGTGGATTCACTGGCCCACCGCGCCGAACCAGTTGCAGATCGCGCCACCGTGGGGTGGCGCGCCGTGCGAGGACCTTGGCGTGATCTGCATACCGGTGGGCGCTCTCCGGGCCTAGGCTGCGATGGTGGCTGGAGAACGATTCGAGCTGGAGCCGACCGTCCAGGCGCTGCTGCGCGACATCGGCATCGCCCCGCCCGTCGTGCTCCGCCGGGCGCGGCTCCCGGCGGACCTGTTCGCAAGACGCCCCATCGAGCTGTCGGCCGACGAGTACTACCGGTTCTGGACCGCCCTGGAGGTCGAGGGAGGTGACCGGTCCCTGGCGGTCGACATCGGCAGGGCGATCTCGGTCGAGATGTTCTCCCCGCCGCTGTTCGCCGCCCTGTGCAGTACCGACCTGACCGCCGCCGCCCGCCGCGTCGCCACCTACAAGGCGCTCATGGGCCCTCTGCGGATGTCCGCCGAGACCGGTCAGGGCCTGACGATCTCCTACACCTGGCCGACGTCGGCGGCATCAGCTCCACCGCCGCTCCTGGCGGTCGTGGAGCTGGTGTTCTGGGTGGCGCTCGCCCGCATCGCCACCCGCGAGCCCGTCCGCCCCTCACGTGTGACGGTTGCGGACCGACCCGCGAACCTCCCCCGGCTCGAGGAGTATCTCGGCGCCCGGGTCCGCACGTCCGGTACGTACTCGATCACGTTCGGCACCGCGGACGCGTCCCGGCCCTTCCTGACCGAGAACGAGGCCATGTGGCGGGTGTTCGCACCCGACCTGCGACGTCGGCTGTCCGATCTCGACGCCTCGGCAACCGTCACCGACCGGGTCCGTGCCGCCCTGCGCGACACCCTGCCGGCGGGCGACGCCTCGATCGGCGCCGTCACCAGCCGCCTGGCGACCAGCCCGCGCACCCTGCAACGCCAGCTCCGGAAGGAGGGCACCACGTTCCAGGGCGTCCTGACCGCCACCCGCGAGGAGCTCGCCCGCCACTACCTCGACGTCGAAGGCCTGCGCACCACTGAGGTCGCCTATCTCCTGGGATACGGGGACACCACCTCCTTCTACCGAGCCTTCCGGGCCTGGACCGGGGTCACGCCCCAGAGCGCTCGTCGGGGCACGCCGGAGAAGGCACTCCTCGGGACACCCCCGCCCTAGATGCCCTGCGCGAGCGCGCGGGCTCCGCCCGGCGCTGACGTCCCGTCCGGGTGCAGGACCAGCTTGCCCACGTGGCGCCGACGGGCCAGTTCTTCCTGAGCCAGAGCGGCCTGGTCCAACGGGAACTCGGCAGCGACGACGGGCTGGATCTCCCCGCGCCTCGCGAGGTCCATGAGCAGCGCGAAGTGCGTGGGCGTATGCATCGCGGAGCCGATCACCTGCGCGTTGTGCAGGTACAGCCGCCGGACGTCGAAGGTCACCTCGTAACCGCCCAACGCCCCGGCGACCACCCACCTGCCGCCCTCGCGCAGCAGCGGCAGGCCGTCGCCGACCAGATCGCCGGCCACGACGTCGAGCACGACGTCGATTCCCTCCGGCGCGGCGGCGCGGACCTGTCCGACGACGGGCTCGGCCCGGTCGACGACCTCGTCGGCACCGGCGTCCCGGACCGCGCCCGTCTTCGGGCCGCTGCTGATGGCGACGACGCGCGCGCCCCGTGCCCGGGCGATCTGCACGGCCGCAAGACCCACACCGCCCGACGCACCAGAAACCAGGACGGTCTCCCCCGCGCGCAGCCGGCCGCGCTCGATCATGCCCAGCGCCGTCCCGTAGGCGGTCGGCAGGCTTGCGAGCTGGTCGTCGGTGAGGGGCGAGGCGGTCACGTCGTGCACTCGATCGACGCGAGCCGTCACGTACTGGGCATAGCCACCATCGCGCTCGCTGCCCATGAGACCCACCGGGTTCGCGTCGGGTTCCTCGCCGTCGTAGATCGCGGGGTCCACCACCACCCGGCGGCCGGCGAGTCCGGGGTCGACTCCCGCACCGACCTTCGCGACGTGCCCGGCGACGTCCGCCCCCTGGATCCGAGGAAACTCGATCGGCCCCCTCCAGCCCGACCGGGCCCGCGCGTCATCCGGCCGGCCGTACGCGCCCTCCCGGGTCCACAGGTCGGTGTTGTTCAACGCCACCGCACCCACCTCGACCAACACCTCGCCCTCGGCCGGGGCCGGCAACGGAACGTCGGCCACCTCGATGACCTCAGGACCACCGTGTGCGGTGATCCGTGCGGCTCGCATGGTCGTCGGCAAGCTCATCGCGCACCTCCAGATCGACATCTGATCGGAAATTCACCCTACGCATGCCGCGGAGCGTCTCGCACGGCATCCGAGCCGGTCGCCGTGCTGGTCGGGCCCTGGCGCCGACGGATGCGCCGACGGTGGCGACGGCTCTCATCAGGTGCCTCCGCGCGTGCGCTCGCTCGCGCCTCCGCGGCTCGCGCTGCCCTTCGGTCCGCCCACGCGGAAACCGTCGCCTCGACGTCCCGCGGCATGGTGACCAAGGGCGGTCCGGCGGGCGGCTGGTAGCGACCACGAAGCACTCGCCCGTTGAACTCCTCGATCTCCTGGCGCACGTCCGCCTCGCTCCACATCTCGTCGAGGCGTTCGTCCAGCGCAGCGTCCTCCTTCCGCAGCTGGATCGAGGGCGGCAGCTGCACGAACCCGTCGCGCTTCATCAGGTTCTTCAGCCACCAGTCGGGGTCGTGGCGGTCAGGCAGGTCGAGCGGCTTGCCGCTCCCGGGCAGGTTGTCGAACTCGCCACGTTCGATCGCCCTCCGGATGTGCATGTCAGCCAGCAGCCCGATCGCCACCTCCTCGTCGATGGCGACGGCGTACGCGTTGAAGAACGCGGGCGGTGGGTGCGGGTCATCAGCCATCGTCACTCCGGTGCAGGGTTTCAATACGCATGTATTATGTCATGCGTATTGAAACAGAGAGGGGGCCGGGTGCCGAAGCTCGTGGACCACCAGGAACGACGCGAGGCGATCGCCCAGGCACTGTGGCGGGTCGTCGACCAGCACGGCTGGACCCGGGCGACGCTGCGTGAGGTCGCCCGCGAAGCAGGGGTCTCGCTCGGGCAGCTGCAGCACTACTTCGCGACCCGCGAGGCGATGCTGACCTTCGCGATGGAGCGCGCCGCCGACCGGACCGGCGACCGGGTCACCCGCGGACTGGCCGAGCTCGACCAACCGCCGCACCCCAGGGACGTGCTGCGCCTGGTGCTCGTCGAGATGCTGCCCCTGCACGCCGACTCCCGCGCCTCTTCCCGGATGAGCGCCGCCTACGTCCTGGAGGCCCTGCACGATCCGGCACTGCGCGAGCGGGCGGCCCTCGGGCTCCGTGACGGTCGCGCCATGGTCGAGCGGCTCGTCCGACAGGCGATCACTCGGGGCCAGATCGCCCCGGACCGAGACCCGGACATCGAGACAGATCTCATCATCGCGCTGACCGGGTTCACGCCTCTGCTCGAGCTCGGGGTGATCGACCCCCGGGCCGCACTGGCCGCGATCGATCAACACCTGGACCGCCTCTTCACCGCAGCACCCTCATCGCGCCCGGAGTCGTAGTTCGCGCGCCGGCCCTATTTACAATACAGAGCTGCACTGTATTGTAAGTTGCATGGGAACCACCGACCGCGCCCCCGGCCGGCCGCGCAGCAGCGAGGCCGACGCCGCCATCCTGGCTGCCGCCCTCGACCTGTTGATCGAACGCGGCGCGGACGCGACCAGCGTCGAGCAGGTGGCCCGGCGTGCGGGGGTCACCAGGGCCACGGTGTACCGGCGCTTCCCGGACAAGACCCAGCTCCTGCTGGCCGCGTTCGAGGCCGCCAACGGAAATCCGTCGGCGACGCCGGAGATCCGCGACGTCGAGCACCTGCTGACCGGCTGGGCGTCCGTCCTCGCCGACACCCGCCAGCGCCGGCTCCTGCGTCGGCTCTACGGCGCGTTCGAGGACTACCCCGAGATCGCGCGTGCCTACCAGGGCCAGTTCGGGGACCAGCGCAGCGATACCCGCATGAAGGTCTTCGAGCAGGCCAGGGACCGCGGGGAGCTGCCCGCGGACACCGACCCGCAGGTCCTCCTGGATCTGCTCTCCGGCGCGGGCTGGCAGCACCTGGTCACCTACCCGGACACCTGCACGGCGCGGGACACCGAGCGCTTCCTGCGCGCCGTCCTCCATCAGGTCGGCTACCGCCCCAAGGAGAGGGAGTAAGACCATGCGTGCTGCCAGCATCGAGGCACAGCTGCGAACCCGGGCGTTCGCCCGCGTCATCGGTCCCTACGTCGCCACCTTCACCACCGTCTACGCGATCCGCCTGCCCGACGGGATGGAGGGCATCGGCGACCTGTTCGCCCAGCCGATCCTGGTCCTGATGCTCGGTGCCATGATGCTGCTGGGCGGCCTGATCATCATCGGCGGGCACCGGAGCTGGCGTGGCCCGCTCGCGATCACCGTGTCACTGTTCGGGTGGTTCGTAGCTCTCCGCGGGTTCGCCCTGATCGTCACGCCCGACGCGATGCAGACCGGGGTCGACGCCACCATGGACTCGCCGGCCGCGACGATCGCGGCCCGGATCTTCTTCGCCGCGCTGGCGGTCATGGGACTGCTGCTGACCTACGGAGGGTGGTTCACGAAGCCGACCGCCCCGCAGCCGACCGCTACGGAGCGGTACGCGGCGGAAGCCGCGACAGCCGGAGGCGGTGCCTAGCTGCGGTGCGCCGCTGAGGCAATCCGTTCGCGCAGCCGGTCGAGCTTGTCGGCGTCAGGAGTACCAGGCTCGGCCCAGTTGAGCACGATGTGCAGGTCGGCACAGTCGATCGTGAGGATGTCGCAGTCAAGAGTGATCGCGCCGAGCTCGGCGTGGACCACCGTCTTGCGCGACCGGCCGGTCGGGACGGTCTCGTAGCGAGCCCAGAGGTCGTCGAAGCGCGGGTTTGCGTCGCGCAGGCCGCTGATCAGCTCGGCGACGGCGCGGTCGTCCGGGTAGCGGTCGCGAGCCCGACGCAGGTCGGCCACCATCCTGCGCTCGAACGCGTCAGTCTGGTCGGCATCGCGCTCGACCCGCGTGGTGCCGGCCTGGTTCCTGGCGGCGAAATGACCCCAGGCGAGGTTGTTCGCGCGGGCATGGTGCTCGGTCGGACTGCCGAACAGCTCACCCCACAGCGGGTTCCACTGCACGGCGTCCCACGCGGCGGTGAAGACCGCCACCGGTGTATCGCTCATCCGGTCGATCATTCGCTGTACACCGCGGGGCACCTCGCTCGGCACCGAGCCCGACGGCGGGGCCACCGAGCCCGCCAGGCGGTAGAGCAGCTCCCGGTCGACCGCGTTCAGGCGCAGCACCTGCGCGAAGGCGCCGAGCACCTGGGGCGATGGGTTGGTGGCGCGACCCTGTTCGAGCTGCACCAGGTAGTCGACCGAGATACCGACCATCAGGGCCAGCTCCTCGCGTCGCAGGCCTGGCACCCTCCGGTCGCCACCGGCCGCAAGACCGATGTCGGAGGGCCGGACGCGGCCCCGCCACGCCCGGAGCGCGGCGCCGAGCTCGGTTTGCGTCTTCATCTGCCCAGTATGGACCGCGGCCTCTGGCATCCGAGTGGTACTGGAACTCGTAGGAACGTCGGGCGATGGGGTGCACCAGCAGCGACCACGATGGCCGGCGCAATCCGGTCGAGCGCGCCGTCGAACTGGTGCTCGGCGAGCAGATGCACGAGGACGTTGAGGTGCTCGATATTACGTGCGGAGGCCAGTGGGCCGGCGTCGAGCGCAGTGAAGCCGGCGTCATGCGCGAGCGCACGCACCTGGGTCTTGGCCGAGGAGTCGTCGCCGGCGAGGAATACCGGTGGCGTCGACGCCGGTGTGGGCCTCTGCCGTGCGTCGAGCACGGAAGCGGGCATGGTGTTGAACGCCTTGACCACGCGCGCTCCAGGGAACCGCCGCTGCAGTTCCTCGCTGGTGGACGACCGTGCCATGAAGTCGGCGTCGTAGGAGTGCTCGAAGTCGCTGCTAACCCGCAGTGGGTTCATGGAGTCGATGATGACCGCGCGGCCGCCTCGGCCGGTGTGCCGCGCACGGCTCGCGGGTTCTGCTCGAGGAACGTCTCCAGCTTCTCCTGGCCGGCGTCCTTCGCCACCATCACCTCGTGGCCGGCGGCGAGCCAGGCCCGTGCCAGTGCTCGTCCGATGTTTCCTGCGTTGACTACTCCGATGCGCATGTCTCTCCCCTGTGGGTGTGGCGAGTCTCCGTGCGAGCAGGGTCAGAGCTTGTAGCCGCCGCTCGCCTCGATGACCTGACCGGTCACCCAGCGGCCCTCGTCGGACGTCAGGAATGCGACCACCGCCGTGATGTCGGAGACCTCGCCGAAACGGCCCAGCGCGGTGTCCGCTTCGATCGCGGTCACCAGGTCAGTGTTCTCGCGCACCGCCGTGTTCATGTCCGTGCGCACCCATCCGGGCGCCACGGCGTTCACGGTGATCCCGCGTGGCCCGAGCTCCATCGCGAGCGTGTGGGTCAGGTTGTTGATGCTCGCCTTGGCCATCGAGTAGACGGGCACCGACCGCATGGGCCGGGTGCCCGCGGCAGAGGAGACGTTGACGACGCGCCCGCCGTCGGCGAGGCGGGACACCGCCGACTGCACCACGAAGAACGGCGCCCGCACGTGGACGGCGAACAGGGTGTCCCAGCTCTCGGGCGTGGTGTCCACCAGGCCGCCCCAGCCCGAGTTGCCCGCGTTGTTGACGAGCAGGTCGAGCGCCGTGCTCCCCGTACGCTCCGTGAGCTCGTGGTCGAGCTGTTCGAACAGGCCGGGGATCGAAGCGGCGTCGGCGAGGTCGGTGTGCAGCGCGAAGGCCTTCCCTCCGGCCTGCTCGATGGCTGTGACCGCCTCGTCGGCGCCGGCCTTGCTCGCGTTGTACGTGAGCGCGACGGTCGCGCCCTGGCTCGCGAGGCGCTCCGCGATCGAGCGGCCGATCCCCCGGGAGCCCCCGGTGACGAGAGCAGTCTTTCCGGAAAGTGAGTGCGACATGGAACGTCCCTTGGTCGGTAGTGATGGCGGCTGGATCTCTGGCCCGGGATCGGGCAGGCCCAATATCGATCCTGGGGCCGCCGGCGCGCGGGTGACAGGCGCCCGTGTTCCCTGGGATTCCGGGTACCACCCGGTGCCCTCCGGGCGGCTCGGCTGCTCGAGCCGGCTACGGACGCCGTCCGGAGGGCATGCATCTGCGGGTGGCTACTTCTTGATCGTGTTGCCGCTCGCCAGCGCCATGAAGATGGCGACGTGCGCCGGAGGCATGCTCGCGAGCGTTCCGCCGACGGGCGACGGGCGCACAGCGCTGTCGATCATCTTCCGAGCGGCCTCGGCCGTGACGGGCGGCACCGGGGCCTCGAGGTAGTGACGCTTCTGCTCGTCTTCGCTGAGCCCGTCCGGCACCACGGGCGCGTAGGGCCAGAAGTAGATCGGCGACTCGGGCTCGATGCGCCAGCTCTCGGCGAGCGAGCCGGCATCGATGACGTCGTAGCCGACGGATTCCAGGAACTGCGCCACGAGGCGCTTGGCGTCGTCGTCGTCCCCGGCGACCGGGATCGTCATCCGGTCGAGGTCACCTGCCGGGCGGGCGTTGGCGTAGATGTGGTTCCAGTCGAAGTTGTGCAGCCCCTTGATGACGATCGAGTCCTTCAGGTGACGCTGCACGAGCTCGCTCGAGGTGAGCGCGCCGCTGTCCAGCTCGGGTTGGCGCCAGAACTCGGGGTAGTAGTTCGTCTGGTCCAGGACCACCTTCCCGGCGAGCTTGTCGGCCGGCAGCGCCTCGTAGCCGGCGAGCGGAAGCGGGAGCGCGATGATGTCTCCCGCTTCGATCGCCTCGTCGACGGTGCCGGCACGTGCGAGCGGACCGAGCTCCCGGACCAGTCCCGAGATCGTCTCCGGACCGCGCGAGTTGCTGAGGACGACGTTGTGGCCGGCGTCGACCGCCAGGCGGGCGATCGCACCGCCGACCAGGCCGGAGCCGATGATTCCGATGGTCTGTGTCATCACGAGATCTTTCTTGTGCGAGGACAGCGGCATAGACCGCTGCGGAGGCCTGTCGAGCAGGCGGGCGGAGAGCCCCTCCTGCCGACGGGACCGATCCTCTGCGCGCCCCCGAGACGGCACCAGGCGTCGTTCTCGCTATGACTGGCAGTACCACCCAGGTTCGAGACCAGTCGCTCATACTGAGCAGATGCCCACCCTGACCGAGCTAGGCACCGCACTGCGCGCCTGGCGAGAGAGCGTCGCGCCGGCCGACGTCGGCCTACCGGCAGGTGTCCGCCGTCGGGTGCCCGGCCTGCGGCGTGAGGAGGTGGCGCTGATGGCCGACATCTCCTTCGACTACCTGGTGCAGCTGGAGCAGGGCCGCGCGGCGAACCCCTCCCCCCAGGTGCTGCGGGCACTGGCCGAGGTACTACGGCTGAACGCCGTGGACCGGGAGGTGCTCTACCGTCTCGCCGGTTCGATGCCGCCGCCCTCGGGCTCGGTCCCGAGAGCGATACCGGCGGGTGTCCAGCGCATGATCGACAGGATGAGCGACACACCGGTGGCGGTCTTCACCGCCGCGTGGGACGCCGTGCAGTGGAACCCGCTGTGGGGCGAGCTGTTCGGCAGCCCCGCGGTGCTCGACCCCGGAGCAGCGAGTGATGGGCAGGCTCCGAACATGGTCTGGGGACACTTCGCGGCCGAGCCACCGGAGGGAACCTCCGGTGTGGAGCGGGACACCGCACACACCGATGCGTTCGAACGCATGATGGTGTCCGACCTGCGGCGCGCCGCCGACCGGTACCCCGACGACCGCGCCGTCACAGCACTGATTGATGCCCTGCGGGCGTCCGCACACTTCGACGAGCTCTGGGCGCGCTACGAGACTCTGCCGCTGGAGGGCTCCCACAAGACCGTCGTCCATCCCGAGCTCGGTGCGATCACCCTGGACTGCGACATCCTCACCATCGAACGCGCGGACCTGCACGTCGTCATGAACTGGGCCGTCCCGGGCACTCCCGACGCGCAGAAGCTCGACGCCCTCCGCGAGCGCGCGGGCTCAGCCCCACACTGACGTCGTCACGCATGCGTGCGATCTACTGGCCGCCAAAGAGCTTCCAGCTCCCCTCGGACACGACCTCGACGGACCCGTCGACCACGACGAGGGCGGTGTCGTCGTCGATCGCGTACGCCGGACCACCGATCCCGACCGCCCACAGCTCGGCGGCGGCCATCGTGTTGTACGGCAGCATCGGGTGGTCGACGTGCGGGAACATCGAGAAGTCGACGACCCCCAGCGTGGCGTCCCCGCCTGACGGCGGCGTCCACCCGACGAAGAACTGCCCGATGCGGGGCGCCATCACCATGCTGCCCGCGCTCATCCCCACGTAGACCGTCTCGGTGAGCGACGGCAGGAGGTCCGCGACACCGGACTCCCGCATCCAGTGGTTCAGGTACAGGGCATCACCGCCCGCCACCAGCAGGACGTCCGCGGCCCGAAGCCTGGGGACCCAGTGCTCGCGGTCGATCGTGGGCAGCGCCGTCAGCTCCAGCACCCCCACGGACTTCCACCCGAGCTCGGTCATCGGCTCGGCAGAGCGTCCGGCGATGAAGTTCCACGCCCTGACTCCCGGACCGACCTCGGGATGCCCGTACATCGCGGTGGGGATACAGAGGGCGTCACACTCGGCGACCGGCCGACCGAGCAGGCCGAGCAGCGCGTCGTGGATGCTCGCGTTCTTGACACCGGCGGACGTGAGCAGAAGCTTCACGGATGTCTCCTTCAAGCGACGGGAGGGGAACGAACCGTAGACCCCGGGGCGCCGGGAGAATCATCGACGCCGCGACGGACCGCTCTGCCGTGGCATCCCGGGAGCTCGCGCCGGCGACCCGCGGGGCGGCCCCGACGTCGTGAGCACCCACGTCGAGCCGGGCGACGACGACCTCGGGCTGAGCGTGATCATGAGCGAGCGCCGTCAGCTGATCGGCGTTGCCTACCGGCTCACCGGCTCTGTGGCCGATGCCGAGGACGTCGTCCAGGAGGCGGTTCACGTCCGGCGGCGGCGGCGTGGCCAAGGCCGCCCTCCGCCCGATCGACGGCGGCGCGCAGATCGCGCGCTACGTGGTCGCGCTCGCCGACCTGGCGCCCGGTCTGACGATCGTTCAACGCACGGTGAACGGCAGGCTCGGCCTGGTAGCGCAGCGGGAGCTCGACCCGCAACCGTCGGGCGGCGGCGCGCTGGTGCAGGCCGGCGGCGACGGCGGCCTGCTGGAGCGGCCGCTCGCCCACGACGCGCTGGACATCGCGCCGGCGGAGCGGTTCGACGTCGACGTCGACTTCGCCAGGTTCAGGCCCGGCACGCGGGTGCGCCTCCTCAACCGCCTGGGCGAGGGGCGGACGACCGAGGTGATGTGCTTCGACGTCTCCTCGGCCCGCTCGGACGGCGACGCCCGGGTGCCCGAGCGGCTCTCGTCGATCGAGCGGCTGGACCCCGGCCGCGCCACGACCACGCGGACCTTCCGCTTCCAGCTCAGCGCGCACCACGGCTGGACGATCAACGGCGAACCGTACCGGCCGGGTCGCCCGTCGGCCCGCCCCCGGCTCGGCGACATCGAGGTGTGGCGCTTCATCACCGACGTCCACCACCCGGTCCACGTCCACCTCGACCCGTTCCAGGTGGTGGGGCGCAACAACGGCGGGCCTGGTCCGTACGACGCGGGCTGGAAGGACACCGTGGACGTGCGGCCCGCGGGAGGTGTCGGGGTGGCAGTCCGGTTCACGGACCACGCGGAGGCGTTCATGCTGCACTGCCACAACCTGGAGCACGAGGACATGGCGATGACGGCGGACTTCACGACCACGCGAACACGAGCGTCGCGACGCAGAGCAGGAGCATCCCCGTGGCGTTGAGGAACAGGTTCCGGCCGAAGTCGTGCGCCCTGACGTGCATGGCGATCGCGAGCACGAAGTACAGCACCAGGCAGGCGGTGGTGAGCACGCCCAGGCCTGGGATCCAGATGCCAGCCACGAGACCTGCGGCCGCGGCGAACTTGATCGGCGACGCCACCCACCAGTACTTGCGAGGAAAGCCGACGTCGTCGAAGCACGCGGCGATGAAGGAGGCAGGCTTGAGGCACAGGACGCCGTCCACGAGTGAGATCACGGCGAGCACGACGACGGGCCAGACAGGGTCGGGAAGCAGCACCATCCGCCGAACATACCATGCGGCATGGTATGTTCTATAGATGATTTCGCGCGAGCAGTGGATCGACGAAGGCCTGGTTGTTCTCAGCGAGCAAGGAACCACAGGCCTACGAATCGACAGGATCGCAGGGCGGCTGCGGCTGACGAAGGGCTCCTTCCATCACCACTTCGGCGGGATCGAGGACTATCGGCAGGCGATCCTGGATAGGTACGAGCAGGACTCTCTGGATGCGGTGGGACGCGCCCTGGCCGCCGTCGCCGACCTGCCGCCCCGGGACGCGCTGACACGGCTGCCGGACCACTTCTCCTTCGACCCCCGCCTCGAGGCCGCGGTCCGCGGATGGGCGTTCGCCGACCCGGCCGCGCGCACCGCGCAGGAGCGGGTCGACACGGCACGGCTCGAGTCCCTCACCTCTCTGTGGCGCGATGTCCTGCCCGACCCGGACCAGGCGCGCGTCGCCGCGCTGGTACCGCACCTCCTGATGATCGGCGGGTCGACCGCGTTGCCCACGCCGAGCCAGGCCGACATGCGCGCAGCGTTCGCGCTGCTCGCGACCCTTGTACCGGCCGTGGAAACGAGTGTGCAGCGGACCTGACCAGAGGCCCGGCAATGTCACGGGCCGCGTGCTCGGCCGCGGCCGGCCCGGATGATGGTGGCTAGACGTCAGGCGAAGGAGCCGACGCCAATGGCTGGGACAACCGCTGGTAGCGAGCCCGCAGCTCACGGGACTCCTGGTCCAGGTGCTCCCGCCAGCAGCGGGCCGCTCTCAGCTGGACCGCACGATTCGGAGCGACCCCTGCGGGCAGCTTGTGCAGGACGGACCGGATCGCGTCCAGGGACGCGCCCACGTCCTGCGACCACCGGATGAAGCGCACCTGAGCCAGGGAGACGTCGTCGAAACGCCGCTGGTTCCCCGGTGTGCGCCGGCTCCTGAGCAGACCGTGCTCATCCCAGAAACGCACGGTCGAGGCCTTGACCCCGGCGCGCCTGGCCAGCTCCCCCACGCTCATCTCCGGCTGCTGCTCACGGTGGTCGGCCACTCGACGAGCCTATCGAGCGACCCACGCGTTGACTTCGACCCAGGTCGAAGTCGCACGATCACCGCATGACTACCGGAACAGCAAGGGTCCTGGTCCTCGGCGCGACGGGGAACGTCGGTGGTGCGCTCGTCAGACGCCTGGCCGCCGGCCGGGAGGACGTGACGGTCCGGGCGATGGTCCGCGCCCCGGGCTCCGCCGACCTGCCCGACGGCGTCGAGGTGGTGCGCGGGGACCTGACGAACCTCGACTCCGTGCGAGCCGCGCTCCGCGACGTCGATCGCGTCTTCCTGGTCTGGCCGTTGGGCGGTGGCGAGCTGACGCGAGCAGTCGTCGACCTGATCACGGCACGCGTCCGGCGCGTCGTCTACCTCTCGGCGATCGGGGTCCGGGACGACGGCGGCTCCGCCCCCGACCCGATCCTCCAGTTCCACACCGACATCGAGCAGGCCGTCCGCGCCTCCGACGTCGAGTGGACGCTCCTGCGGTCGGGAGGGATGGCGGCCAACACCCTCGGCTGGGCGCAGCAGGTGCGGGAACGGTCGACGGTCAGCTGGGTCTACGGCGAGGGCGCCCGGGCGCTCGTGCACGAGGCCGATCTTGCCGAGGTCGCCGCGATCGCTCTGCTGACCGACCGGCTGGTGGGCGCCGTACCGGAGATCACCGGCCCCTCGGCGCTGACGCAGCGGGAACAGGCCCGCGCCATCGGGGCCGCCGTCGGGAGGACGGTGACCTGGGACGAGCTCCCCGCGCAGGAGGTCCGCGAGGCGCTGATGTCCGCCGGGTGGTCCGCGGCGACGGCCGACGGCGCCCTCAGGTCATGGGCGAGCACCGTCGACCGTCCCGAGGTCCCCACGCCCGACTACGCGGCCGTCACCGGCGCGACCGGCCGCCCCTTCGAGCAGTGGGCGATCGACCATGCCGGGGACTTTCGCTGATGCCTGTCACAGCTCGACGGCCGGGGTGGCGTCGCGCAGGTCGAGGCGGTCCAGCATGCGGTTGTACTGCGCGAAGGCCGCTTCGGCCTCGGCGCGGTCGACGTAGCGGGACAGGTCGTACTGGTGGGACGGGGCACCCTTCGGCCTGGCGATCACCTCGGCCAGGTGTTCCTGGTCGCGGGTGGTCCACCTCGCCCCGATCGCCGCGTACAGGCGGGGAACCACGGTGACCGGGTCGGCGGACAGCTTGTGGTAGGGCACGTCCACGATCGAGGACGGCGGCATGCTCATCCGCGCGGCCAGGCCGCGCTCGACCTGGGTGACCAGATGATCCAACGTGGCTCGTCCGATCGCCGCAGGGTCGGTCTCGTACAGGCACATCGCCTGCAGCGTCTCCAGGAGACTGGCGAACGAACCGATGACCGTGACGGGGTCACGGTGGGTCCACACGAACGTCGCGTCCGGGAACACCTTCTGGATGGTGTCCATGTCGCCCAGGTGCCCCGGGTACTTCAGCACCCACCGCTTGGGCTCGCGCCCGTGCTGGAGGACCTGCAGGCCGAGCTTCAGGTACTCGTACTCTGACGTCACGTCGTACTGGTCGGTGAGCCAGGCGCTGTAGGACGGCATCGGTCCGCGCTGCAGCGGCCACTGGGGTCCGTGCGCGAAGAACAGCACCGACTCCTCCGGCCGGTCGATGTACGTCGGGTGCTTGTGCTGCAGACCGGGAGCGACGAGCTCCATCAGGGACAGGGCCTGCTCGAGCTGCTTGATCACCCGCCGCGCCGTGAGCGGGTCGTGCAGGGTCGTGTGCTGCAGCTCCCAGGTCAGCGGACCGCGGTGATCCGGCGACTGCGCCAGGACCCGGTGGGCCAGCGTGGTGGCGGTGCGCGGCAGCCCGCACACGAACACCGGCGCGGTGATCTGCTCCTCGGCGACCTGCGGGTGCTCGGACAGCACACGGTTGACCCGCAGCCGGTTGGCGTACTTGCCCTTGACCTCGTTGAAGATCAGGAACCAGCCCAGCGGCGACAGCCGCGGTATCTCGGCTGCCCCGTGGAGGATCTGGCCGAGGTCGTCGGCGAACCGGCGGTCCTGGGTATCTTCGGTCTTCTCGACCTGAGCGACCGCCTTCGCCCAGGACCCGGCGGGGTCCCGGTAGCCCGTGACGAAAGGGCCCAGCGCAGTGTTCAGGACTCGGGTGGTACGTGGGGCACGGCTCACGACTCTCCTTGCTGGTAGCTGGGTCTGTGCGCTGGTGACCAGCGGCATCGTTCGCGCCTGGCCATCGGCACATACCGGACTATCGGGGCAGCCGCTGGTGGTCAAGAGGTGGTGCGCCATGCGGTGCACATTCACCCGCCCCGCGGGCACCGGGCGGCGGAACCGTCCGATGGAGCCACGACGACCAACGGCCCACCTCGCCGCGGCAGCTCTCGCACACCCCTATTTCTACGACGTGAGCCTCTCCAGCACATACCGGATTTCCGCACTTCGGCGGGCAGCATCCCTGATCTCTGGGATTTCCGTCGCCAAATCCAGTTCGCAGAACGGAAAACGAAAATAGTCCAACAGCCAGATCAGCTCGTCGTCATTGCGTGCGCTTGACCACAGCTCGCGGAAGATGAAGACGGACCGAAACACCGGCCCGCGCAACAGCACCTCCATGTCGATCGCAGCATCCCGGCGGCCCTCCTCGTCCAGCTCACGCACGTCTGTCCAAAAGCTCCTCGCGATGGCCACCCAGTCCGGCCGTTCGGGAGGTGGACCCGATGAACCATCCGCACGGCCGGCCAGATAGCCCTGATTCAGCATCTCGTCGCGAACCGGACCATCGACGTCGGTCCACCGATACAAGATCGGAAATTCATGAAAGATATCTCGTCGAGAGAACTCTTCGGCGAGCGCGGTGATCAACGAGGACTTCTCGTGAGCGTCGCGCGCTTCATCCCAGAGCCCGTCGAACAACACCCTGGCCTGGCGCTGGGAGAGTATCAACACGTTCGAGACAGCAATTTGGACGCCGTCAAAGATGAGATCATCCAGCACTTCTGTGTTGCGCCTGCCGAACCACCACAGTTCGACGGCGGCGTCCAGGTCGCGTATCTCAAAGTCGACATTGTCAACTCGCCATCGATGCTCCGGGTGGTCGATGTGCATCGGAGTGCCAGGCACACCGCGTAAGGAAACCTCAGAAGCCGGGGTCAAACCGGCCGCCTCCGGAAAACAGGAAGCAAGGTACTCGTGCTCGAATTCGGACTCGGCGCGCGCGACCAGGTGCGCGTACAGTCCAGCGCTGTCGCGATCCAGCGCCTCCATTCGGCGCAGCGCTCGACTTATGACGTCTCGCACGGCCGGGAAGCGAGTCTCCGACGGTTCGCACTGAACGATCCACCAGATAATTGATTCCAAGACGAACGGCGGGTTCGCCACAGTCCTTTACCTCCTCTGGGCAGAAGACGCCCATCTCTCGCGCTCGCTCGTTCCCGGAGATCCGCATGCCAGGCTCCCCGGAGGAGCTTGGACACGATCGATAGCATCGCGCAATGGACTCCACGGCAGTGACGACTCCGGACGGCACGAGACTCCATGTCGGCGTCCACGGAGCGGGGCCGGACGTCGTCGTGCTGTCCGGCGGGCCGGGCTGTGTCCACTACCTGTCGGCCGACGAGCTGGCTCCGCAGGGTTTCCGGGCTTGGTTTCCGGAGCCCCGCGGCGTCGGCAGGTCCGGCGGTGGCCCGCACACCATGGCGCAGGCCGTGGCCGACCTGGAAGCAGTGCGCGACGCCGCCGGCGTCGAACAATGGACCGTGCTGGGCCACTCCTGGGGCAGCGACCTCGCCGTCCGCTACGCACTCGACCACCCAGAATCGGTGGCCCAGGTCGTCGGCATCGCCGGGCACGGGCTGCACAAGGACCGCACCTGGTCCGCGCAGTACGAGGCGGGCAAGGCAACCGATGCAGCACCCGACATCGCCTGGTCTCCCGAGGTCCACGCCGCCCTCCAGGCATCGTTCCTCGACTGGATCCACGAGCCCGGGATCTGGCGGAAGCTCGCCGACTCTCCGGTGCCGATGACCTTCCTCGCCGCGGGCGCGGACATCCGCCCGTCGTGGCCGCTCGCGCAGCTGGGCGCGCTCGTCCCCGAGGCTCGATTCGAGACGGTTCCCGACGTGCCCCACGACTTCTGGCACACCCACCCTCAGCTGTGGCGCGAGGTCGTCACGGCAGCATGCGGCACGTCCTGACCGCAAGGACGCCGAGCGGGTGAACTCGCGGGTGAGATCGCCTTGCGAGCTCCGCAGTTCACGACCGCACGGCTCAGCGGGGTCCATCCCGACCGTAGGCTCGCCGCCATGAGTTGGTCCCTATCGCGCAGCGAGCCCTTTGCGTCGAGCTTCCCCGGTCGTCGCACCGGGCTGCGGGCGACATTCGCCCTCGCCGTGGCCGCAGGCATGACCGGATGCGGCGTCCCGGCAGGACCTCCGCCCGAGGACAGCGCCGCCGTCGGGCAGGCCCCCGAACGCTTCACCATCGTGCCCGACGACTACCACGTGCCCTACGCGAGCACCGCCGAGGACGGCCGCAAGTTCTTCCTCAGCGAGGAACTGTTCGACGGCGACTCCGCCTATGTCGGAGTGTTCTTCTGGAACGCGGACGGCACGTTCGACGAGATCCAGGTCGACGCAGTCCCCCGAGCAGACGGGCTTCCGCCCGGTCAGGCCGGGCCGTCCGGTTCGGACCACCTTGTCGACGCCCGGCTGGGAGAGCTCGGCGAGTACGTGCTCGAGCCCATCGAGGTCGAACCGTTCACCCAGGACGTCGACGGTGTCACGTTCGGCTGGAACCTCGACAGGTACGAGGACGGCACCTACTTCATCAGCGTCATGCCGGGCGACTTCATCGCCTACTACGAACCCTGGGACGGGCTCGGGTACGACACCTAGACCGGGCAGGGCCCCCGGACGCGCGTCGTCCGCACGGGAGGCCCGGTACGGCGGCCCCGGAGTCGCTCGTGCGGGCGGTCAACGACGTCGACCAGCCTTCGTGAACGGCGACTACGCCCTGGAGGCCGGGCTCAATCCCATGACGGGATTCCTGTTCGTCGAGTCGCGCGAGGACAGCCCCGCGCCCCTGCCTGTGCGGACCTCGTCGTGCGGCGTCAGGCCGAGGGCCGCGCGGGCGCCCAGCCCAGCAGCGGTCCGAGCCGCGTCGCCAGGTCGGTGAGGATCTGCACGTAGTCCGGCTCGTCGAAGGTGAACGGCAGCGCGAACGCGACCTCGTCCACGGCCTGGAAGCCGGCGTGCGCGCTCAGCCGTTCGGCGAGCTGCTCGGCCGGCCCCACGAGGTCGGGCGCGAACAGCATGCGCCGCGGTGCGCGGCAGGCGGGCCGCCGCGTACGCCTCGTACCGGGCGACCTGGTCCGGCGTGGCGCCGTCCGTGGGGATCACCACCAGGCCCTGCGAGACCCGGGCCGCCTGCCCGGCCGGGTGGGCGGCGCGGAACAGCTCGATCTGCTCGCGCTGGAGCGCCGCGAAGTCCGGGCGCTCCGCATCCCCGGCGTCGAGCACCGAGGAGGTCAGGAGGTTCATGCCCGCCGACCCGGCCCAGGCCGCCGACGACGCCGAGGCCGCGCCGTACCAGACGCGCTCCCGCAGGCCCGGCGAGAACGGCTGGATGCGCGTGGAGTACGTCTCGATGCCCTCGGTCCCCTCGAACGTGGAGACCGCGCCGCCCGACAGGTTGTGCAGCAGCCGCTCCACGCGCGCCTTGGAGAAGTCCTCGTGCTGCCACGTGGTCGGGTACAGGTGGTCGCGCAGGTGGTCCCAGTGGATCGGCGGGCCCACGCTCACCCCGGGGTTGAGCCGGCCGCCGGAGAGCACGTCCACCGTGGCGAGGTCCTCCGCCAGCCGGAACGGGTTCTCCAGGCCCAGCGGGGTCACGGCGGTACCGAGCTCGATCCGGCTGGTGCGCTGCGTGGCCGCGGCCAGCACTGCCACCGGGGACGAGATGCCGTGCTGCAGGTGCCGGTGGCGCAGCCACGCGCTGTCCAGGCCGAGCTGCTCGCCGAGCTCGATGAGCCGCAGGGTGGCCTCGTGCCCCGCACGAGGGTGGTCCGGGTCGAACAGACCGATGGTCAGGAAACCGAGCTTGCGCAGGGGTCGCGTCACGGGGTCAGTGAACCACGGCCGGACGACGGCGCCGGCCCGTCCCCGGCGTCGCGGGTCCGGGCCGGCGCCCGCCTAGACCTCGACCCCCGCGAACAGGACGCTGGACAGGCCGAGCCCGACCACGAGGTTGAACACGGCGGCAGCACCGAACACGACCAGCGGACGCCAGCCCGCCTCGCGCACGGCCGACACCTTGAACTCCAGGCCGATCGACACGAAGGCCACGATGAAGAACACCGTGCTGAGCGACTTGAGTACCGCGATGTTGTCCGCGGAAGCGTCCGCGCCCACCGCGTTGACGTAGACGGTCGCCACGACCGACGCGAGGAGGAACCCGAGCACGAACTTCGGGAACCGCGTCCACAGCTCGGAGGCCCGCGGACGGGGCGCGCCCTCGGTCCGGTCCACCCGGAAGGCGAACCAGGCGGTCAGCGCGATCGCGACGACCCCGATGAGCGCGTTCTGCGTGGCCTTCACGATCGCCGCCACGGCGAGCACGTCGTCCCCCGCGAGCGCGCCGGCCGCCGTCACCGCCGCCGTCGTGTCGATGTTGCCGCCGATCCACGCGCCCGCCACCGCCGGGGAGAGGTCGAGCGCCTCGGCCAGGGCCGGGAGCACGAAGATCGACGGCAGCGCGAAGATGATCACGATGCTCGCGGTGTAGGCGAGCTGCTCCTTCTTGGCCTGCACCGCCCCGGCCGCGCTGATCGCCGCGCTCACGCCGCAGATGGACACTGCCGAGGACAGCAGGGCCCGCAGCTTCTGGTCGATCCCGAGCCGCCCGCCGAGCCACCAGGTGAACCCGAACACCAGCACGATCAGGCCGAACGCCTGCGCGATGGCGGGGCCCGCCGCCGTCACGATGAGCGCCAGGTTGACCGTGGCGCCCAGCAGCACCAGGCCGGTCTTGATGAAGAACTCGGTGCGGAACGCGGCGGCCAGCCTGTCCCTGACGCCGGTCAGGGACAGCACCAGGTTGCCGAGCAGCCCGAGCGCGATCGCGTACACCGGGTACTCGACCGACTTCGCGATCCCGCCCAGCGAGGTGTCCTCCAGCCAGACCGGCACGTTCTGCTCCAGGTAGCGGGTGAGCCACGCGATCCCGAGGAGCACCACGAGGCCGGCGACGACCCGGACGGCACCCTGACGCCGGCCGGTCTGGACGGGTGAACCGGCCAGCGCGACGTCGCCCGGGTCGCTCGGTCCCGGACGGTCGCCGTCGACGGCGGTGGGCGTGGCGGCGGGCGTGGCGTCGTCGTCGGGCGTGGCGGGCTGCGGTGGTGTGCTCATCAGGGCACCAGCCCTTCAGGGATCAGGCCGAGGATGCCGAGGACGACCAGCGCCAGGCCCACGCCGGTGGCGAGCCAGTCCTCGGACAGGTGGACACGGCGCACCGACTCCACGGTGACGGGTGTGGCGGCGGGGCTTGTGCCAGGAGTGCTGTCGGACATGCGGAGGAGCTCCCTTCAGGTTGGACGGCCGTCGCGAGGCGACGTGCCGCGGAAGGTAGCCAGACCGCACAAACCCGACAAGAACCATCGGATACTGTCTCAACGAGTGAGACAGGCACAGGCGACGTCCGCTGGGACTCACCCCCGCGCCGTCACGCGAGCAGGCACGCGGCAGGTGGTGACGCAGCGTCACTTCTGCTCGACCCCGGTGCAAGGCACGCTGACAGCGGTCGTCGCACGAGCGGCGGTCGCGGGAGAGTACGAAAGGAACCTCATGAAGGACTGGTCCGACGTCGTCCGCTACTTCTCCGGAGGCGCCGTCGCGCACCTGGCGACGCTCGACACGGACGGCAGTCCGCACTCGGTGCCGCTGTGGATCGACCGGCACGGCGACTCCGAGCTGGTCTTCTTCACGATCGAGGGGTCACGCAAGGACCGCAACCTCGCTCGTGATCCGCGCGTCGCCGTCTCGGTCACCGCCCCCGACAACGCCTACGACATGGCGTCCGTCCGGGGCGTGGTCGTCGAGCGGGTGGACGGCGGCCGGGGCCAGGACATCATCGACCAGATCGCGCGCAAGTACACGGGGGCCGCGTATCCCGTGCGGACCGGCCACGTCGCGTTCGTCGTCCGGCCGACGGCCTGGTGGGCCCAGGACCACTCCTCGCAGTGAGGCTCTCCGCGGTGGGCCGCCACAAGTCCTGGCCCCCTCACTCGATGGCCAGGACAATCTTGCCGGACGTCCGCTCCACCCCGGCGGCGAAGGCATCCGGCAGCTCGCGCCATGACCGCACGGCTCCGACCACCGGGTCGAGCCGTCCGCCGTGGATCTCGGCCGCGAGCCACGCCATGTCGGGGCCGAGGTCGGGCTCGGCGCCGAGGAAGAACGTCGTCAGGGACCGGTCGTGCCGGGCCGCGTCGCCGAACAGGTCGCCGTACGCGAAGTGTTCCCCCTGCCCGGCCGCATGCCCGAGCGCCACGAGCGTGCCGCCGGGCGCGAGCCGCGCGAACGCCTGGACCAGGTAGGTACCGCCCAGGAGGTCGAGCACGCCGGAGACGTCGCCGTCCAGGTCGGACGGCGAGGCGACGACCTCGTGCGCACCGAGCTCGACCAGCCGCTGGTGCGCGGCAGGGTTCCTGGTCGTGGCGACCACCTCGGCACCGGCGCGGGCAGCGAGCTGGACGGCGAACAGCCCGACAGCGCTGGTCCCGCCCAGCACCAGCACGCGGCGCCCCAGCAGCGGGCCGAGGCGGCGCAGCCCGCGCAGCGCGCTGGTGGCGGCGACCGGCACGACACTCGTGCGGTGGGGATCGGCGCCGTCGGGGGCGACCCCGACAGATTCCGCGGTCGCGAGCCGACGCTCCGCCCAGGCGCTGTCCGTCCCGAGCGACGCCACCACCTGCCCGAGGCGCGGCCCGGTGCCGTCCAGAGCCTCGGCCACGACGACGCCCGCTGCGTCCCAGCCGGGAATCATGCCGTCGGGCAGGCTCGGCAGGGCCTCCAGATCCCCGTGGTTCGGCGCGAAGGCTCGCACCTGGATGACCGCGTCGTGCGGTCCTGGTGCCGGGTCCGGCACCTCCCGCAGGCCGAGGTGGCTGGGTGACGAGTGGTCGACCGTCCATGCGAGCATGGCGCTACTGTATGCCAACTGCTACTGAGTGCCATTTTGCTAGGATCGGCGCATGACGACGACGCCCGCTACCGGCACCCTGCGCAGCCGACGGATCGCGCGCAGCCGACAGCGGCTGGTCGAGATCGCACTGCCGGCCTTCGTCGAGCGTGGGTATGACGCCGTGACCGTCGACTGGCTGTGCGATCAGGCCGAGGTGTCCAAGCGGAGCTTCTTCCGCTACTTCGCCGGCAAGGAGGACCTCGCCCTGACCCCGCTGAACGACGTCTGGCGCACCCTGATCACCGAGCTCGATCAGGTGCTCGCGCGCCGCGGGCCGCTGCTGATGGTTCTGGGCGACGCATTGGTCGACGTCGTCGATCGGATGCCACCCGGCTGGGAGCGCCTCGCAGTGCTGAGCGCACGACTGAGCGGCACCCACCCGACGATCGACGCCGCGGGCATGCTGGTGTGCGAGCGATTCACGCAGCAGGTGATCGACGCGATCGTGGAACGGCTGGCCGGCACACCAGCGGCGGACCTCTCGGCCCGGATCGTGTGCGCCGTCGCTGTCGCCGGCCACCGGGCCGCCGTCGACGTGTGGCGTTCGGCGCCCGACGCCGAGACGAACGCGACCCGCGCCGAGCTGTGCCGACTCATCCGGGCATCGATGGCGGCGGCCCCCGCCGCGGTGACGGTCACGCTCCCCTGACCAGCAGAGCTTGGACGATGTGTAAAGAAGTCTGGACTCCGCGTCATGGATCTTACGGACACGCTCCGGCAGCATCGAGGGTGCAGGTGAACATGAGCACAGGCCCGGACACCGGGCGAGAAAGGCAGTCATGTCCGACTTCAACATCCGCGAGTTCTACGACCGTTACACCGAGGCGCTCAACGCGCACGAGTTCGACCGCATGGACGAGTTCGTCGCCGAGTCGATCGTCTCCCACGGCCAGCCGGCTACCCGCGACGACGTCATCGCCGCGCTCAAGGGCATCGCGGACGCCGTCCCTGACATCCGGTGGGAGATCAAGGAGGTCGTGATCGACGCAGAAGGCGGGACGCTGTCCTGCCACTCCGTCAACCACGGCACACCCACCAAGCAATGGCTCGGTGTGGCGCCGACGGGCGCTCGGATCGAGATCGACGAGATCGCCATGTACAAGGTCCGCGACGGCAAGTTCGTGCAGATGTCCAACGTCCACGACGTCGAGACCCTGAAGAAGCAGCTCGCGGCGTGACCTGAAACAGCCCGGCTGCAGCCTGACCACCCCATGACGTCCCGCCCGACCGGGCGGGACGCCACCTGCCTCGACCGGACGCCCGGTCGGTCCGTGGGGCCCCTCGTCGGCCAGCGCCGACGGGTTGGGTTCCGAGCGACGTGTCGCTCAGAAAGACCAGGGAGCCCGTTCACTGGCCCCCGGCGGATGCACGACGCAGCGCGGCAGTACCGAGGACCTCGCCTAGGTTGTACTCGGCCTGTAGTGCCTGCTCCGGCGTGAGCGCGGCCGCGGCCGCTCGCGCGAGATATCCAGGCAGGTTCGTCGTCGCGATGAACTCCGCGTACGCGGTCACGAGATCCTCGTCCGGGGGAAGGGCCGCGCGGTTGACCATCCGCTTGGCGGTGGCGAGCGCTGTGTGATCGAACGCGGCGAGGCGGGCAACGATCCCGTCGACGAACTCGTCCAGCTCCGCGTCCGGCAGTGCGCGGGTGACCCATCCCCACCTTTCGGCGGTGGCGGCGTCGTAGTCGACGGAGGTGAGCACTGCCTCGAGTGCGCGGTCGCGTCCGACGAGCCGCGGCAGGCGCTCAGTTCCGCCGCCACCGGGGACGACCGCGGTGCCGACCTCGGGCTGGCCGAAGAAGGCCTTCTCCAGGCTGGCGTAACGCAGGTCGAGGGCGAGAGCGAGCTCATTGCCGCCGCCGCGCGTGCGCCCGCGGATCTTGCCGACCGTGATGTACGGCGCCTTGGTGAGCTGTAATGAGATGTCCGTCCACAGCTGCGGGCCGCCGGGATCCTTCGGCTGCGGGAAATCGTCGAGGTGCGCAAGGTCGAAGTGGTTCAGGAAGAAGTCGGGCACGTCGCTCTCGAAGACGAGCACCTGCAGCTGCTCGTCGTCCGCGAGCTCTTCCACGATCCCGTGGAGCCGCCGGGGAATCGCGCCCACGACGAGGTTGACGGGCGGATTCGTGAACGTGATGGTAGCGACCTGCGGGGAGGTGTGGGTCAACAGGATCGGCGCGTCGTTCATGTCGGGGCCTTTCGGTGGTACTGGACGGGTCAGGGTGTTGGCCGGCGAAGCCACGTCAGCTCTCCCAGCCCTCGAGCACGATCTTGCCGACCGCGCGGCCGGTCTCGATCGCTGTGTGCGCACGCCGCAGCGAGCCGACCGAGATAGGCCCGAGGTTCTCGGTCACGGTCGGGCGCACCTGGCCGGAATCGACGAGGGCGGACACCTGATCGAGGATCCAGCGCTGGTGGTGCGACTGCGGAAGGTGCAGCGGATCCGTGAACATCAGCTCCCACAGCCAGCCGATGCTCTTGTCCTTCAGTGGCGAGACGTCGCGCGGACCGTCGTCGATCGCGACGATGCGCCCGAACGGCTCGACGATGCTCGCGTACAGACGTTCCTGGTGCTCGGAGTGTGCAGTGAACAACCAGCGCACGCCCTGCGGCGCCAACGCGTGCACCTGCGCGGCCAGGTCCGCCTTGTGGTCGACCACCTCGTGCGCTCCCATCGAGCGAACCCACGAGGCGTTCGCCGCGCCCGCAGTGCCGATCAGCCGCACCTTCGGTGCGCGGGCACGCACGAGCTGGAGGAGGACGGATCCCACGCCACCGCTCGCGCCGACGACGAGCAGGTCGCCGTCCGAGTCCTCACCGATGCCGAGCCGGTCGAATGCCGCCTCCCACGCGGTCAGAGAGGTCAGTGGCAGTGAGGCGGCCTCGCCAAACGAGACGCGCTGCGGCTTGTGGCCAACGATCCGCGCCGCCACACTCTGGAACCGCTGGTTGCTCCCTGCCCGGCCGATGCTGCCTGCGTAGAAGACTGCGTCGCCGGGCGTGAACTCCGAGACGCCCTCGCCCACCGCGACGACGATCCCCGAGGCGTCGTAACCGAGCACGCGGAGCCCGTGCGGCGGCACGTGAGCTCGAACCTTCACGTCGACGGGGTTCACCGAGACAGCCTCGACCCGCACAACGAGCTCTCCGGGGGCCGGTGTCGGGATCGGGCCGGTCTGCAGCTCGAACGCATTCGAATCCGAGGCGGGGAGGTTCCGGGTGTAGCCGATGATCGTGTTCGTCTCCGTGCTCATTCGGTGAGCGTGGCACGCCGAGGCCGGGCTCCGGCCGTGGCCCGCAAGAGTCGGCAGGAAAGTGGCGGAGTCTGGCAGGAATATCGCTTCCCGGGCGATATCTGCCATCAGTGGCAACGAGCTGTGGCGGATCGAGGAGGGTCGTGTCGTCGAGCACCGGCGGCCTGAACCTGGCTGAGCACCATAATCAAGTCATGTCTGTTCGTGTGCCGCACCGCGTCGTCGTCCTCGCCCAGGCCGGCGCCTACCCGTTCGAACTGGGCATCCCCGCGCGGGTCTTCGGTGCGACGGACGGCGCCTACGACGTGACGCTGTGCACGCCCAACGGGGCGCCGATCGCGACGAACGCGGGCTTCGCGGTGGTGCCCACCGCGGGCATCGACGCGATCAGCCACGCCGACACGGTGATCGTCGCACCCGTCGAGCCCCGGTTCCTCAAGCGCAGCCTCGATGACGGCGTCCTCGCCGCGCTCGCACAGATCCGCCCCGACGCTCGTGTCGTGTCGATCTGCACCGGCGTCTTCACGCTCGCCGCAGCCGGGCTGCTGAAAGGGCGCACGGCGACCACGCACTGGGAGTGCGGGCCACTGTTCCGCAGCTGGTACCCCTGGATCAACCTGGACGAGAACGTACTGTTCGTCGACGAGGGCGACGTGCTCACCTCGGCGGGCGCGGCCTCCGGCATCGACCTGTGCCTGCACCTGATCCGCATGGATCACGGCTCCGAGATGGCCACCCGCGCCGCCCGCCGCTGCGTGGTCGCCCCGCATCGCGACGGCGGGCAGGCGCAGTTCATCGAGCGGCCGGTACCCGATCCGCGGGACGCCTCGACCTCGGAGACCCGACAGTGGGCCCTGGAACGGCTGGGCGAGCCGCTTACCGTCCCGCAGCTCGCACGGCACGCGCACATGAGCGAGCGGACGTTCGCGCGCCGCTTCCGAGCGGAGACCGGGCTCGCGCCCCGGCGATGGCTGACCCACCAGCGGCTCGCACTGGCGCGGGAACTGCTGGAGACGACCGACATCGGCATCGACGAGATAGCCACCACTGTCGGATACGCGACAGCGACGTCGCTCCGCAACCACCTCGCGACTGCCCTCGGCCTGTCGCCGATGGCGTACCGGCACACGTTCCGCTCGCGCCAGCCCAGCGCGACAACGGCGTGACCAGGAACCGCGCTCACGGTTGATCACCGGCTGAGGTCCCAGCCCCCGGTAGCCTCCCCCCGTAGTCACTGACGGGCTGAAGAGCCGCCGGCGGGCGGCCGTTCGACGGGCTGCTGCAGATGGACCGCATCGCCCTGGCCGGAGTTCGGCACCTCTGCGACGTTCAGAACCGGTAGTGGAGTATGCGTGCGCCTTGCCGGGACATCGCGGTGCTGCGGGCCATGAGGCCGGTCAGTGCACGCACTGGCTGTGGGAATGCTGCGACTTCCGGGGCACGGGTGAGCAGTTGCTCGGAAACGAGGGTGAGGCCGGCATCCCAGTGTTCCGGCTCGCGGGGGTCGTCGAAGCCTTGGGCCGCATCGATGCCGAGAGCCTTGATGGAGGCGTCGTACTTCATCGCCCACGCGGCGAAGCGGGTGTAACCGTTGAGCACGAACTCGCCCGACCGGAGCCGGGTGGTCAGCCGGCGGACCGTGGTCTGGAAGGAGTCGCCAGACAGGAAGGGCAGCACACCTTCGGCCACGATCATGGTGGGTCGGTCGTCAGGCAGAAGGTCTGACCAGTTGGCCGTGGTGATGTCCGTGGCGATCAGGTGCGAGCGGTCCGGGAGGTACCGCCGGCGCAGCTCCATGACGTCGGGAAAGTCGACGTCGCACCAGTCGACGCCGGCGGGCGGGGCGCAGCGAGCGAACCGGGTGTCGAGGCCGCAGCCCAGGTCGACGACGACCGCGTCGGGGTGTGTGGCGGTGAACTGGCGGACGGCGTCGTCGAGCTTTTTGGCGCGGAGCGCGGTGCTGACGACGAGGCTCGGCTTGAGCTTGAGCCTGGCAAAGTCGTAGCCGGTGTCCTCGGCGATCCGGTCCGCGACCGCTGCGGCGAGGGTGTCGCCGAGGATCGGGCTCGGCGCCTTGCCGTCCATGGCCCGTGCGTACAGGGTGAGCAGCAGTGTCTCCTGCACCGGGCTGAGGTCGAGCTGCTGGGACGGCATGGGTTCTCTCCTAGCGCTGCAGGGGGTTGCGGGCGGCGATGTCCCGCAGCCAGGTCAGGGATTCCTGGGCGGCCTTGATGCGGCCGGCGCCCTCGCGGCCGGTGAGGGCGAAGCCCTCCTCGGCGATGTCGCCGAACGCGCTGAGGCTGTCGAGCTTGCGCTGGACGACCTTGTGCCAGGCGTCGTCCTCGATGCGGTAGTAGGCCGTGCGGTCCCCCGGGCGACGCACCTTGCGCACCAGCCCGATGGTGGCGAGCAGGCGCATGTTGGAGGTCAGCGATGCGCGGCTGGCCTGGATGGTGCTGGCGATCTCGCCGGCGGACTGCTCGGGCGGGTCGCAAATCATCAGCCACCCGAGGACCCGCCCGGTGATCGGCGGCAGCCCCCACTCCTCCACGCAGAAGGTGGCCACCTGTTCCACCCACTGCATGAGCTGGTTCTGGCGCTCATCGCTCATGGCGCCTCACCAGCCTCCGCGACTCCGGCTCCGGCTCCGGCTCCGACTCATCGTCGTTGCTAGGTATTTCAGTCATGGCTGAAACATATAGCTGCACCTTGACCGTCGTCCAGGTGCCTCTACCAAATGAGAAGCAGAGCCAGGCAGTGCACCCAACCGTGCGAGGGAAGGGGCGCCTCGAAACGAGGCGCCCCGCGCGCCCGGCGGACAGCTACGAACAGTAATTACGACCGGTCGTCCAAGCCGATCCATACCGGGGCCTCGTCCGGGCAGTTCACGTCACGGAAGTATTTGCCGTCCGGCTCAACGGTGCAGCCGAGAAGGGCGTAGAACTTCTCCTGCTCCTGCCAGCCGAAATGACGCTGGTCGCGGGTCCATCCCCATGCGACGTCGTCGCACACCTCGACGTGGACGACCTCGTCGTTCAGGCAGCCGAACTCGGTGCGGTAGGGGACGTGCGCCCCGGTCGCCGAGACGTTATACGCGCTGACGAACGATCGGTCCTTGTCCCACCACCTGGCGTCGGTGAGGCTACCTCCCTCGATCGTGCTGTTGCGCAGGGCGAGGTGGCCCGTCGCAGCATCCTCCTCGAGGATGACTACCGCCCCTCGAAGGTCGGCGCCGTCCAGATCTGCGTCGATCCGACCGGTGATCCAGGCTCCGGCGAGGTAGGTGTCCTCGGACCGTCGCGGGGCGAATATGACGTCCCGCATCACCGCACCGGTCAACCTCGTCCCGGAGAGGTTCGCCCCCGTCAGGTCCGCACCCGAGAGGTCCGCACACTCCGCACGCGACACGGGATCGAGCGGGTAAAGGATGGCGTCCTCGTCGGCGTCAGCGACTACCCGGATCTCGCAACCGAGGTCGAAGCCACCAAGATCAGCGCCACGCAGGTTGAGATACCGGAAGTCCCTTGGCTTGTCCTCGGCGAGCACGTCGCGGATGTACTGAACGTTCGCGAGTACCTCAGCGTGCTCCTCGCGCTCGTCTTCAAGGGCTTCGGCGGCGGCCTGCCGCTGATTCTCACGCTCGTCCTGCCACAGGACAAGCACACCGGCGACGAGCACCGAGAACGTGAGCCCGGCGATCAACTCGACCGCGATGACCGACTTCAGCTCTCGGCGCCATGCGCCAAGGTCCTCACGCCGACGCTCCTCGGTGTGGCGGCGTTCCTCACGCAACAGAGCGCCGAGGGAACCAGTCCGCCGCGCGAGGCGACGCGCCCGCGGGTCCCGGGATCGCAAAGACGGCGGCGGATCGAAGTGGCCCGACATGGGGCGATCGTATCCAGGCGAGAGCGCTGACCTGGGGGTCGGATGCACCCGGGGGCAGAACAACCGCACCCATGTGCCGGTTCCGTTCAGGCCGTTGGGGCAGCAAACAGCGGCCGACGCCCGGCCGCACACCTCTTGAACACGCCCAAGGATCGCTGCCTAGGCTCCGGATGGTCGCCTGGCACACTTTTCTCGCTACCCATGCCGCAGCCGGAACGTACACGGGCTGCGTCGCGGCCTCGCGATAGCCTCATACGCATGGATCAGACGCCTGACCGACGAAGCCGAGTCGATGGCGACGCATTGATGCCGCTCATTGCCGGGGCCGCCTCGGGTGTGATCGCATACACGATCGGCAGCGGCTTGTTCGTCGCGGCAGTCACAACAGTCCTCGTTGGCTGGCTCGCTTTCGCAGCCATCGCGCTGATCAACCATTTCCGCAAGAACCGCTGAGGGCAGGCCTCGACGTCGAGTGCCCCCGGGCCGCCACCACGAGTGGCCGTGATCCGCGGTGGCGAGCACTTCGGCGGTGATCACTCCCTCTCCAGACGGAATAATGCTCGGACCGGTTGATCTGCGGTTGCGGCCCGATCCTCACTCGCGTGCAGCATTACTCTTGTCAGCCGGTACAGGCGATCCGCCAGAGCGTGGAGCTCAGAATTGGCTTCGCGGACGAAGCCGCCGAGGGCGTCAGCCGGCCTCGTGGTCGGCGAGACTTCCCCAGACGCCGGCCAGGGATCTGAGCTGCTCGTCGCTCAGCCTGCCGAGGAAGAGCCGCTCGATGTCGGCGCGCTGACGCTTCCACGCCGCGCGCAGCAGCGACCGCCCCGCTCGCGTGAGGACCACCTCGTAGCCGCGACCGTCGGTGGCGACGCGGCGGCGCTCGATCAGGTCGCGGTGCTCCAGCCGGTCCGCGAGCCGGGAGAACCCTCCGGTCGACATTCCCCGCAGCTCGGCCAGCTCGGTCAGCCGCATGCCGCCCGCTCCGGCCTCCCCCAGCAGCCCGAGCACGCTGTACTCGGCCATGCTGACGCCGAGCGGGGCCAGGCCGGCCTCCATCTCGCGCCAGATGCGCTCGTGGGCGACCAGGAAGCCGCGCCACGCCCCATCCTCGAGCTCGGTCAGCCGTTCAGTCGCCATGGACAAAACCTAGTCGAACCAGGGCGCGTCGTC
This sequence comes from Promicromonospora sp. NPDC059942, assembly GCF_042731755.1. Taxonomy (NCBI): domain Bacteria; kingdom Bacillati; phylum Actinomycetota; class Actinomycetes; order Micrococcales; family Promicromonosporaceae; genus Promicromonospora; species Promicromonospora sp. NPDC059942. Next base: position 80,532 of record NZ_JBHWLR010000012.1, on the reverse strand, counting down.
GGAATAGTTGCCTGCGCAAGCAGGTTGTTGAGGTGCGGCCACACGTCGTGGCGCCACCGAGAGGACACAGAAGATGGCATTCGAGATCGGGATCATGACCTTCGGCGAGGTCACACCGGACCCCGTGAGCGGCACCACCCGCACCCCGCACCAACGAGCCAGGGAGACGATCGAGCTGGCCCGGGTCGCCGACGACGTCGGTCTGGACGTCTTCGGCATGGGCGAGCACCACCGCAGCGACTTCGTCGGCTCCGCGCCGACGATCCTGCTGGCGGCCGCGGCCGAGGCCACCAAGCGGATCAAGCTCGCCAGCGCCGTCACCGTGCTGAGCTCGGAGGACCCCGTGCGCGTCTGGGAGCAGTTCGCCACGATCGACCTGCTCTCCGCGGGCCGGGCCGAGATCATCGCGGGCCGGGGTTCCTACACCGAGTCGTTCCCGCTGTTCGGGTACGACCTCGCCGACTACTCCGAGCTCTTCCGCGAGAAGCTCGACCTACTGCTCCGCATCCGCGGGGAGAACCCGGTCACCTGGACCGGAAGGCTCCGCCCTCCCCTCGTGGACGCGGACATCGCGCCCCGCGCCTACGGGGAGACCATCCCGATCTGGGTCGGCGTCGGAGGCTCTCCCGCGTCGGCGGTCAGCACGGGCACGCGCGGCCTGCCGCTCGCGCTCGCCATCCTGTTCGGCCCGATGGACCTGCACCGCGAGTCGATCGAGCTCTACCGGTCGGCGGCCGCGCAGGCCGGGCACGACCCGGCGACCCTGCCCGTGAGCATCAGCGTGGGCGGCTATGTCGGCAGCAGCTCGCAGCAGGCACGCGACACCATGTACCCGGCCTTCGCCCGGTTCATGATGGAGCACAACCATCAGCGTGGCCGCGGGATGATGCTGCCGCGCGAGGCGTTCGACGCCGGGGCCTCCCCCGCCGGCAGCTACCTCGTCGGCGACCCGGAGGAGGTCACCGACAAGATCCTCCGCTTCCGTGAGCTGTACGGCCTGACCCGGGTCATCGTCCAGATGGGCTCGGGCAGCATGCCGCAGCGCGAGCTCCTTGCCGCCGTCGAACGCCTCGGCACCGAGGTCGCACCAGCCGTCCGCAAGGCACTCGGCGACAGCACCATCGACGACGAGGAGCCCGGCGATGCCTGAGCCCGCACCGCTCCGGGTGGTCGTCGTCAACGGGAGCCCGAGCGACCGGTCCAGGACCGCTGCCCTGGCCGACGTCGCCGTCCGCACCCTGGAGCGGACGATGCCCGTCGAGGTGCATCGTGTCGACGTCTACCGTCTCGGTGCGGGCTTCACCGGCGCCGTCGATCGCGAGAGCGTGACCCCCGAGGTGGACGACGAGCTCCGTGCCGCCGAGACGGCCGACCTGCTTGTCGCGGCGACCCCGGTCTTCCGCGGCTCCTACACCGGCCTGTTCAAGCATTTCTTCGACCTGGTCGAGCAGTACGCCCTGGCCAACCGGCCGGTACTCCTGCTCGCGACCGGCGGCAGCCACCACCACGCACTCGTCGTCGACCACGCCCTCCGGCCGCTCTTCGCCTTCTTTCAGGCACGGACACTGCCCGTCTCCGTCTACGCCTCCTCCGGTGACTTCGACGGCACCGCCCTCCTGAACCCACGCGTCCACAGCCGCATCCAGACTGCGCTCGACGACGTGGAGGGCTCGCTCCGGGACCGGATCGCCAGGTGATGCCGTGCCGCGGCGGGGGCCCGTTCTCGGCGTTCTCACGCGGCACCATCCGGCCCGACCCGCAGCCTTATGTTGCGATTCGATGGGAGTACGTCCATCGCCTCCGCCCCGCACGCCCCCGGAGGGGTGCCGGGACCTATCTCTCAGCCGAGCACGAAGCCCTCGACCTCGGTCACGAGCCGGTCCCTCTCCTCGAAGGGCAACATATGGCCAGAGTGCTCGTAGACCTCGAACCGAGCCCCGGGGATGCCGCGGGCAACTTCCTCGCCGGCCTCGGGCGGGTTCAGTCCGTCGGCCCTACCGGAGACGACCAGGGTCGGCGCGGTGATCGCCGGAAGAATGGGCCGCAGGTCGAAGTCACGCAGCGACTGGTCGATCACGGTCCGATCCTCCGGGGTGAGGACCACCTGCTGGAAGCGGAGCTGCGCGGCCAGGAGCTCCTCGCGGCGCGGCTGCAGGGTGTGCGGCGACCACAGAGCCCCGGCCATGAACCCGACGGTCTCTTCCGGGGTGGCGGAGGCCAGGTCGAAGCCCTCGCGGGCAGCATAGGCGGCCATCGACGAGGTCCGCCCGTGTGCCTTGGAGACGACCAGCACGAGCCCGGAGATCCGTGCGGGCTCGTGGGCCGCCGCTTGCGCGGACAGGTAGGAGCCCATCGAGACCCCGAGCAGCGAGGCCGCGTCGTAGCCGAGGGCAGCGATCAGGCCGTCGAGCATCCGCCCCTGGTCTTCGAGGCTGAAGGCGGGTGGGTGCGCCGACAGGCCGTGGCCGAGCGCGTCGGGCACGATGACCCGGAACCGGTCTGCGAACCGCTCAGCCAGCGGCGCCATCGTCGATGCCTCGCCGTAGAGCCCGTGCACGACCACGAGCGGCGGGGATCCTGGATCGCCGTACTCCAGGAAGTGGACATCGTTCCCGTGGATCCGCAGACGCGGCATTCGTCACCCTCCTGATTGGCGCTTCGACGATTGTCAATCTCCCCTCATCCCGGCATATTCCATCTCGCGTCGGGAGAGCTTGATACCTCCAGGGATCGATGCCGCACCGGCCCAGCTCGCCGCATGAGACCAGTCGTCACCTGAGCGTGCAGCAGTCCCCTTCGTCGTCTGGCGTGTCTTGCGTCCAGAACATCTGGTGGAGTGACTTACCGGATCCTGGTGGCCGATGCCGTCGCCTGTATCAGCGACTGGCCCCAGGCCCGCATGTGGTCAACAGCCTCAGCCGGTCCGTGCACGACGAAGGGCGCGCCGATCGCCACGAGGCAGAAAGCCGCCCAGTCCAGCGACTCTGCGGCGATGCAGACCTCGCACGAGCCGTCGTCGATCGGCTTGACGGTCCCGTAGTGCACGATCTCGGCCTTGATCCGATCGACGGGCGCGTGCACCGTGGCGCGCACGCGGAAGCGCGATGACAGGTCGCCGATCCGGGCGTTCACAAAGGCCACGGGGTCGTCGCCGGGCAGCTGACGTGGCGCGAACCGGTTCCCGGTGCGGTGCGGTCCGGTGACGCGGTCGATCCGGAACGTACGCCAGTCGGCACGATCCAGGTCCCAGGCGACGAGGTAGAGCCGGTTGTCCACGTTCACGATCCGGTGCGGCTGCGCCGTCCGCAAGGACTCGTCACCACCGTGGGACCGGTAGGAGAACTCCACCGCGTCGCTGTCACGGCACGCGAGCGCCAGCGTGGTGAGCGCCGTGACATCACCGATGGCCGCCCGCTGCTCGGCGCTCGCGGGGACCGCGACAGCCCGCAGGCTGTCGATCCTGCCGCGAATGCGGGGCGGGAGCACCTGCACGATCTTCGCCATCGCGCTCACGGCGTCGTCCGCGGAAGCAGGGTGGGCACCCGTGGCGATCTCCTTGAGCCCGAGCACCGTGGCCGCGGCCTCGTCCTCGCTGAGCACGAGCGGCGGGAGCGACGCGCCGGCGCCGAGCTGGTAGCCACCGCCCGTTCCTCGGGTCGTCACGATCGGGTAGCCGAGCTCTTGCAGCCCGCTCACGGCGCGACGCAGGGTGCGCGGGCTGACTCCGAGGCGGCCGGCGAGCTCGTCACCCGGCCAGTGACGCCGGTTCTGCAGGAGCCCGAGCAGTTCGAGGGCTCGGGAACTGGTCGACATCTCCTCAGGCTAGGTCGACAAGTGGCCAAATACTGTCCGGAAGGCCGACGAGACTGGCAGTCCCGTCGAGAACAAGGAGAGCCCATGTCTACTCCCACACCACACGCCGTTCCAGCCGCCCCTGCCGGATCGGCGACGGCCGACCCCTTCATCTGGTCGGACGACGCCTCCGGCCTCATCCGTTTCCTGCTCGACGTCTTCGACGCGACCGAGGTTCCGGAAGCCCGCACCGCCGACACCGACGGACTGGTCCTGCACTCCGAGATCCAGATCGGCGACTCCACGATCACGATCGCGGACCGCAAGCCGCAGTGGCCCTACACGCCGGCATTCGTCCGGGTCTACGTCGAGGATCCGGCCGCGACACTCCAGCGTGCCGTGGGGGCGGGAGCGCGTGTCGTCACGGAGCCGACAGAATTCTGGGGCGACGTGCTGGCACGCTTCGCGGATCCGTTCGGTCATCTGTGGTGGGTCTACAAGCACAACCCGGCGAACGACGCCGGGGGCGGCGCCGAGGAGGCCGGCGTCGACGGGGACGACGACTGGACGGAGCCGGAGGGTGACGAGGACTGGGAGTCGTTCGCCACGCCCGAGCTGACCTACGTCCACACCACGCTCATGGAGGCCATGGCGGCCCTGCGGGACCCGCGCGAGCGCTGACCTCGGTGACCGAGCAAGGCTCCGGCCGTTCGCTGACGACCGGGCGGTCGACGCGGTGGATCTCAAGCGGAGCAGCATGATCTGCTCGTCGGTGAGGCGAGGGTAGGCACCGGTGGTGTCGGCGCAGGGCCGTCATCCTGACCTCGCCGGGAGCACGGACTCCAGCCAGGAACGGAGCCGCGGCTCCGGGAGGGCGCCGATCTGCTTGTCGACCACCTCGCCGTGGTCGAGGAGGACCAGCGTCGGGATCGACCGGACGTCGAACCGCCGGCTCACCTCGGGGTTGTCGTCGGCGTTGACCTTGACGAGCTTGAAGTTGCCGGCCAGCTCGCCGGCCAGCTTCTCCAGGGCCGGGCTCACCATGCGGCAGGGCCCGCACCACGGCGCCCACACGTCGACCAGCACAGGCAGGCTCGACTCGTCGACGACGGCGTGGAAGTCGGCGTCGTTCGCGTCCACCACCCAGCGCAGCGGGGTGCTGCACCTCCCGCAGCGGGGCGTGCCCCGGGCGACGGCCGGAACACGGTTCCTGGCTCCACAGTGGCTGCACACGATCGTCGTCGACGTCGGGGTGGATGCGGTCATGCGACTGCCCGCGCCTCTGCCGGGTTTCCGGTCGCGGTCACCGTGATCATCCGGTCGGCGACGTCGACCGAGACCGTGCCGCCGTCGGCGGCGTCGCCGCGCAGCAGCGCCCGGGCGACCTGCGTCTCCAGCTCGCGGGCGATGTACCGACGCAGCGGGCGGGCGCCGTACGCGGGGTCGAAGCCCTGGTCCGCGATGAAGCGGCGTGCCTCGGTGGTGACGTCGAGCGTGATCCGCATGTCGGCCAGCCGCTCGCGCAGCTCCTCGAGCTGGAGGTCGACGATGCGCTCGATCTCGGCGAGCGTCAGCGGCTTGAACATCACGATCTCGTCGACACGATTGAGGAACTCCGGGCGGAAGTGCGACTGCAGGGTGCGCATCACCATGGAACGTGCCTCGTCCTTGATCTCACCACCTGCGGTGACCCCCTCGAGGAGGTGTTCCGAGCCGATGTTGGAGGTCATGATCAGCACGGTGTTGCGGAAGTCGACGGTCCGGCCGTGGGAATCGGTCAGGCGTCCGTCGTCGAGCACCTGGAGCAGCGTGTTGAACACGTCGACGTGGGCCTTCTCGATCTCGTCGAGCAGGACCACCGAGTAGGGCTTGCGGCGCACGGCTTCCGTGAGCTGACCGCCCTCCTCGTAGCCGACGTAGCCGGGGGGTGCTCCGACCAGCCGGCTGACCGTGTGCCGCTCCTGGTACTCGCTCATGTCGATCCGGACCATGTTCTCGGCGGTGTCGAACATCGCGGCCGCCAGCGTCTTGGCCAGCTCGGTCTTGCCGACACCGGTGGGGCCGAGGAAGAGGAACGAGCCGATGGGCCGCTGGGGGTTCTTGATGCCCGAGCGGGCGCGGACGACGGCGTCGGCCACCAGCTGGACCGCCTCGTCCTGGCCGATGACACGTTCGTGGAGCACCTCGTCGAGCCGGAGCAGCTTGTCACGCTCCCCCTCCTGGAGCCGCGTGACCGGGATGCCGGTCCACCGCGACACGATGTCGGCGATCTCGTCGGCGGTCACCACCTCGCGCAGCAGCCCGCGAGCGCCCTGCTTGCCCGCGAGCCTGGACTCGGCCGCCTCCAGCCGGCGCTGGATCTCCGGGAGCCGGCCGTGTCGGAGCGACGCCGCCCGGTTGAGGTCGTACTCGCGCTCGGCCCTCTCGCTCTCGACGCGGACCTGTTCGAGCTCCTCACGCAGGGACTGCACCTCTCGTAGCGCCGACCGTTCGGCCTCCCACTGCGCGCGCAGGGCATCGGCCTCGGCCCGCGCGTCGGCCAGCTCCTTGCGCAGCTCCTCGAGGCGGGCCCTGCTCGCGGAGTCCTCCTCCGCCGAGAGTGCCGCGTCCTCGATCTCCATCCGGGTCACGCGCCGGGTGAGCTCGTCGAGCTCGGCCGGCATCGAGTCGATCTCGGTCCGCAGCATCGCGCAGGCCTCGTCGACGAGATCGATCGCCTTGTCGGGCAGGAAGCGGTCGGAGATGTAGCGGTGGCTCAGCGTCACCGCCGCCACCAGCGCGCCGTCGTGGATCCGCACGCCGTGGAAGACCTCGAACCGCTCGCGGAGCCCGCGCAGGATCGAGAGGGCATCCTCCTCGTCGGGCTCGTCGACGAGGACCGGCTGGAACCTGCGTTCGAGGGCCGCGTCCTTCTCGATGTGCGTGCGGTACTCGTCAAGGGTGGTCGCACCGATCATGTGCAGCTCGCCGCGGGCGAGGAGCGGCTTGAGCATGTTGCCCGCGTCCATCGCCCCCTCACCGGCGCCCGCGCCGACGACCGTGTGCAGCTCGTCGACGAACAGCAGGATGTGACCCCCGGCGGACTGCACCTCGTTGAGCACGGCCTTGAGCCGCTCCTCGAACTCGCCGCGGTACTTCGCCCCGGCGACGAGCGCCCCCATGTCCAGCGCGAAGACGGTCTTGTCCCGCAGGCCCTCAGGCACGTCACCGTCGGCGATCCGCTGGGCGAGCCCCTCGACGATCGCCGTCTTGCCGACCCCGGGCTCGCCGATCAGCACGGGGTTGTTCTTGCTCTTGCGCGACAGGATCTGGATGGTCCTGCGGATCTCCGCATCCCGGCCGATCACAGGCTCGAGCTTGCCGGCCGTCGCAGCCGCGACGAGGTCGCGCCCGTACTTCTCGAGCGCCTCGTAGGTTCCCTCCGGGGTCGCCGAGGTCACCCGCTGGTGCCCTCGGACCTCGGTCAGCGCGGCCAGGAAGGTGTCCCGGGTCAGCCCCTGTGCCTGGAGGAGCCGCCCGGCCGCCGAGGCCGGGCCTTCCTCCACCAGGGCGATGACGAGGTGCTCGACCGAGACGTACTCGTCCTTGAGCCTGCGGGCCTCGCGGTCCGCGGCGTCGAGCAGCCGCGACAGCCGCTGGGTGATGTGCACCTGCCCGGGAGTCACACCAGGGCCGCTGACCCGCGGGCGGCGACCGAGCTCCGCCTCCAGGTCTTCGCGCAGCCGCTCCGGATCTGCCCCCGCACGGGTCAGCAGCGGGGCGACCAGGCCCTCGGCCTGATCCAGGAGAGCCAGCAACAGGTGCTCCCCGTCCACCTCGACATGGCCGAAGCGCAACGCCTTCGTCTGGGCGTCGTGCAGGGCCTCCTGCGACTTCTGGGTCAGTCTGTTCATGTCCATGGGGCGTCTCCTCGTCGCGGCATTCGCCGACGTGTCCTTTCCAGCTCCGCGATGCGGTCAAGCAGCTCGACCACCAGCCCGATGGCGGAGTAGCTGAGGTTCAGGCTCATCCGCAGCCGCTGGATCCTGGCCATCTCCCGCACCTGGGAGGGGTCGAACCACAACCGGCCCTGCGCGTCGCGGGTGACCTCCAGCAGCCCGAGGGCGACCAGGCGGCGTACGAGCAGGGGATGCACGCCGGTGACCTGCGCATAGCTGTCCAGGCTGAGCCGGTACGGCCGGGAGAGGGCGTAGTGCCTGGCCACGGTCATCGTCTGCTCCTCGGGTCGAAGCCGGACACCTTCGCGAGCTCCTCGAAGAGCTGTCGCTCGTCGTCAGTGAGAGCGTCGGGAACCCGGATCTGCAGCTCGGCGTAGAGGTCGCCCGGCTTGCCTCGTCGGTGCGGGAGCCCGCGGCCCTTGAGCCGCAACCGACGGTGGCTGGACGAGCCGGCCGGGACCTTCACCGTGGCGGCGCCGCCAGGGGTGTCGACGGAGACCGAGGCGCCCAGCGCCGCCTCCCACGGCGCGACGGGGACGAGGGTGTGGAGATCGCGACCCTCGACCCGGTAGCGCGGGTGGTCGGCGATCCGAACCACCAGGTACAGGTCCCCGGCCGCGGCAGATCCGCTGCCCGGCCCGCCCTGGCCGCGCAGCCGGATACGCTGGCCGTCGACCACACCCGCCGGGATGCTGACGTCGAGCGTGCGAGGGCCTGAGGTGCTGCTGATCGCGACGCTGCGCTCGGTGCCGTGGTAGGCCTCCTCGACGGATATCTCGACCTCGGCCTCGTGGTCGGAACCCGCGACCGGGCCCGGTCCCCAGGCGTCCCAACCCGGTCCACCGCGCCGCCCGCCGCCGAAGATTCCGCCGAGCAGGTCCTCGATGTCGACGTCGTCCCCGAAGCCTCCCGATCCGAATCCGGCCCCCGACGACCGTCGGTCACGAGCGCCCGTGCCCGCGCCGGCATCGGCGTAGGTCCGGGCCCGGCGCCAGGCGGCTGGATCCGTGTCGGGGGGAACGCGTCGGAAGTCGTCGCCGAAGGCGTCGTAACGGCGACGCAGCTCGGGATCCGACAACACGTCGTAGGCCTCGGCGATCTCCTTGAACCGCTCCTCGGCGTCGGAGCTCTTGTTGACGTCCGGGTGGTTCTGGCGCGCCAGCCTGCGGTAGGCCCGTTGGATCTCGGCCGCGTCGGCCTCGCGGCCGACACCGAGGACCTCGTAGAAGTCCCTGGCCATCAGGAGGCCCTGGTGGCCACGACGACCGCGGCCGGCCGCAGGATCTTGTCGTCGGAGCCGTAGCCGGGACGCACGACCTGAGCGACCGTGCCGGGCACCAGTCCCTCACCCGACACGGTGCTGACCGCCTCGTGCACGGCCGGGTCGAAGGCCCGGCCGTCGTCGTCACGCCGCGGGTAGCCGAGGTCGGCCAGGACGCCGACCGCCTGCGCGAGCACGGCCCGGACGCCTTCGACCACGGGGTCCGGGTCGGACGACGCGTGCTCGAGCGCCCGCTCCAGGTTGTCCAGGACCGGCAGCCATCGACTCGCCACGGCCGCCCGCTCCTGCTCGCGGGCGCTGACCACGTCGCGGGCGCACCGCTTGCGGAAGTTGTCCAGCTCGGCCGCCGTGCGCCGCCACGCGTCCTCGAGCTCCGCGATCCGGCGAGCCTGGTCGCCGGGCTCGCCCGCACGCTCGTCGGCGCGCTCCGGTGCCTCGTCCGCCGGAGTCGTGTCCTCTTCTGGCTCGTCCCCCGGAGCCGCTGTCGTGGGTGCCTCGTGTTCGGACATGGCGGTCAGTGGGACGTGAACTCGGCGTCGATGACGTCGTCGTCATCACCGGACGACCCACCGCCGGAGGCGCTCGACGTCGACGTCGACGACCCGGCCGTCGACGACCCGGCACCGCGGGTGGCGGCACCCAGCGCCTGGTGCAGCTGGTGGAGCTCCCCGGTGAGTGCGCGGAGGCGGTCGACAGGCTCGTCGCCCTCGACAGCCTGCCGGGCCTCCCCGACGAGCATCTCGGCACGCGCACGGTCGTGCTCGGGCACGGACGTGCCGGCCTCCTCGAGCACCTTGCCGACCTGATAGGCCACGGAGTCGAGCTCGTTCCGGGCGTCGACCCGTTCACGCAGCGCCGCGTCCTCGCCACGGTGGGACTCGGCGTCCTTGATCATCCGGTCGACCTCCTCCTGGCTCAGCGTCGAGGTCTCGCTGATGGTCACCTGCTGTTCGGCGCCGGTGTCCTTGTCGCGCGCCGAGACGTGCAGGATGCCGTTGGCGTCGATGTCGAAGGTCACCTCGATCTGGGGCACGCCGCGGGGCGCGGGCCGGATCTTCTCCAGCCGGAACCGGGCGAGCACGCGGTTGTCGGCAGCTCGCTCCCGTTCGCCCTGGAGGACGACGACGTCGACGGCCGGCTGGTTGTCCTCCGCCGTGCTGAAGATCTCGGTGCGGCGGGCCGGGATGGTCGTGTTGCGTTCGATGACCGTGGTCATCACCCCGCCCATCGTCTCGAGACCCAGCGACAGGGGCGTGACGTCGAGCAGCAGGACGTCCTTGACGTCGCCCTTGATGACCGCGGCCTGGACGGCCGCGCCGATGGCGACGACCTCGTCCGGGTTGACGGTCATGTTGGGTTCCTTGCCACCGGTCAGGCGGCGTACCAGCGCCTGCACGGCCGGGATCCGCGTCGAGCCGCCCACGAGGATGACCTCGTCGATGTCGTCCGCGGTCACCTTGGCGTCCTTCATGGCCTGCTTGACCGGACCGAGGCAGCGTTCGACGAGGTCGTCGGTGAGCTGCTCGAACGTCGATCTCATCAGGTTGACGTTGAGGTGCTTGGGGCCCGAGGCATCAGCAGTGACGAAGGGCAGGTTGACGGCGGTCTGCGACACCGCCGAGAGCTCCACCTTGGCCTTCTCGGCAGCCTCGAACAGCCGCTGCAGGGCCTGGGGGTCGTCGCGGAGGTCGATGCCGTTGGACTTCTTGAACTCCTCGGCCAGGTGGTCGACGATGCGGCGGTCGAAGTCGTCGCCGCCCAGGTGGGTGTCCCCCGCCGTCGACCGGACCTCGACCACCCCCTCCCCGACCGTCAGGATGCTCACGTCGAACGTGCCGCCGCCGAGGTCGAAGACCAGCACGGTCTCGTTCTCGAGCTTGTCCATCCCGTAGGCCAGGGCCGCCGCCGTCGGCTCGTTGATGATCCGGAGCACCTCGAGCCCGGCGATCCTGCCGGCGTCCTTGGTGGCCTGTCGCTGCGCGTCGCTGAAGTGCGCGGGGACGGTGATGACCGCTTCGGTGACCCGTTCGCCGAGGAACTTCCCGGCGTCGTCGACCAGCTTGCGGAGCACCTGCGCCGAGATCTCCTCCGGGGCGTAGAGCTTTCCGTTGACCCGGAAGCGCGCCGCGCCGTCCGGATCGGCGACCACGTCGAACGAGACGGCGTTCAGCTCGCTGCTGAGCTCGTCGAACTTGCGGCCGATGAATCGCTTCGCCGAGTAGATCGTGCCCTTCGGATTCAGGATCGCCTGGCGTCGGGCCATCTGACCGACCAGCCGCTCGCCGTTCTCCAGGAAGGCGACCACCGACGGCGTCGTCCGGTTGCCCTCCGTGTTGGGGATGACCTGCGGCTGTACACCTTCCATCGCCGCGATCACCGAGTTGGTCGTTCCCAGGTCGATACCGACTGCCCTGCCCATGACTGGTCCATTCGCCGGAGGTACGTTCCACCGGCCATGCTGCTCGGGCGTGCACGTCACCCACATCCCGTGAACGGGGTAATCGAGGGGACCGCCCGGGCTAGCCCGTTGCGCCGTGGTGCTGCAGGGCGAGCACGGTCAGCTCGACGCGCGTATGGATGTCGAGCTTGAGGTAGACGTGCTTGAGGTGGGCATCCACGGTGTGCGGGGACAGGTACAGCTCCTCCGCGATCTCGCGGTTGGTCAGCCCCTGGGCGACGCCGGAGGCGATCCGCAGCTCCGCGTCGGTCAGGGACGCCCACCGGTCCGTTACCTCATCGCGACCCGCACCTGCCTTGACCAGCGGATACGGCGATCCCGAGGTGAGCTCGGCGGGCGGGGCGTACTCCGTCGGGTCCACGTAGTGCGGGTTGTCGATGACGGTGCGGTCCAGCAGGACCCGCGGGTGGGTATGCAGCACCTCGACGAGCATGTCGGCCCCGAACTTCTGCAGGTCGTAGAGGCAGATGAGGATGGCGGGCATCTGCACGACGGCCTGGTTGACGGCCGACTCGTAGCGGAACAGCTCTTCCCAGCCCGGGGGACCCGGCAGCACCCACGACATCTCGCCGGCGGCACGCAGGAGGCCGAAGTCGTCGCCGACGGCCGCGTCCATCCGCTCGAGGAGGAAGCTCATCATGTCGTCGATGCTGAACGCCCCCGAACGGAGGTAGGTGTCCGACGCCCGTTCGACGTCGAGCTGAGCCGACCGGGGCGAGCGCTCCGGTCCCGCCGGTCGCAAGGCCCGGTCGCGGACCCGCTCCGGCTCGACGTCGTCGATCAGGCACAGACACTTGTCGCCGTGTCGCAACCCCTCCTCCAGGAAGGAGAACAACAGCCGGTCGCGCTCGTCCGGGCCTGAGTAGAGCGCACAGAAGTGCGTTCCTGGTCTGACCCCCACCACCCCGGGGATCCCCAGGCTCAGACCGTTCATCGCGGTCACCGTTTCCAAATAGACGTTACTCGGATTCAACAACAGGTATGCCCGACTCGCTCGGGCCCGCGAGGCAACCGGACGAAAGCGACGCCTGACGCCGCGGGGCGCGTAAGCCGCCGGCTCGCCATCCTTCGGGCCGGCGGGCGGCTGGGCATCCCCCACGGCCGGCGGCCGCGACCGCGATGCCGTACCCGGCGTTCTGCAGATAGCTCATGAGACCGACGAGGGTGTAGAAGACCATGGCCGAGCCGTTGTTCATCTGGGAGAAGGCGATCTCCCAGGTACGGGCTCGGCGGTAGGTCAAACCATCGGCTTCGCTCGCCGTCTGCTTCGGGGTACGCGCCATTGCGTTCACGCTCCTTTGAGGATCTCGTCCCGGGCGGCGACGGGCCATTCCGTGGATGCCGTCCCGAGGCGACTGAGCCCGACAGCCCCGCACCCATGGCTGCTCAGCAGCTGGCCCGAAGACCCGCGCGCCATCGTGCGAAAATTCCTTTCCGTCCGTCACCAACCCGTCGAGGTAGCCGTGGTCCAGCGCCAGTTCCCCAAGCCCCAGGAGCTCCTGGAGCTCATGCAGTTCAAGCGTCCCGACTTCGACGCGCGCCGCCGTCGGCTCTCGGCCGCCCTCACCATCGCGGACCTGCGCCTGATCGCGAAGCGCCGCACCCCGAAGGCAGCCTTCGACTACACCGACGGCGCCGCCGAGGGCGAGCTGTCGCTGGCGCGCGCCCGTGGCGCGTTCCGTGACATCGAGTTCCACCCGGAGGTGCTGCGCGACGTGTCGCACGTCGACACCGGCCGCGAGGTGCTCGGCGGCCCGATGGCGTTCCCCTTCGCGATCGCACCGACCGGGTTCACGCGCCTGATGCAGACCGAGGGCGAGACCGCCGGGGCCGGGGCCGCGGGCGCCGTCGGCATCCCCTTCACCCTCTCGACCCTGGGCACGACCTCCATCGAGGACGTCGCCGCGGCCAACCCGACCGGCCGCAACTGGTTCCAGCTCTACGTGATGCGGCAGCGCGAGGTCTCCTACGACCTCGTGGACCGAGCAGCCGAGGCCGGGTTCGACACCCTGCACTTCACCGTCGACACGCCGGTCGCGGGTGCGCGCCTGCGGGACAACCGCAACGGCTTCTCGATCCCGCCGGCGCTGACGCTCGGCACCGTCGTCGACGCGATCCCGCGACCGTGGTGGTGGGTCGACTTCCTCACCACGCCCAAGCTCGAGTTCGCATCGCTCTCCTCCACGGGCGGCACCGTCGGGGAGCTGGTCGACTCGGCCATGGACCCGACGATCAGCTACGAGGACCTGTCGATCATCCGGGAGATGTGGCCAGGAAAGATCGTGGTCAAGGGTGTGCAGTCCGTGGGTGACGCGAAGGCCCTCGTGGACCACGGCGTCGACGGCATCGTCCTGTCCAACCACGGCGGCCGCCAGCTCGACCGCGCCCCCGTCCCGTTCCACCTGCTGCCCGACGTGGTCCGCGAGGTCGGCGCGCACACCGAGATCGGCCTGGACACCGGCATCATGAACGGTGCGGACATCGTCGCCTCCGTGGCGCTCGGTGCACGGTTCACCATGGTCGGCCGCGCCTACCTGTACGGACTCATGGCCGGAGGCCGGGCCGGGGTGGATCGCGCCCTCGAGATCCTCGCGACCGAGGTCGTCCGGACCATGAAGCTGCTCGGGGCACACAGCCTCGACGAGCTCGAGCCCAAGCACGTCACGCAGCTCGTGCGGCTGGTACCCCGGGGTCGGTGAGCCCTGCTTCGCTGAGGTACCAGGCTGGCACCTCAGCGAAGCATGTCCAGCAGTCCCGGACCGCTACCGCAGTGACGGGACGGGTACCCGGGACCAGTCGGTGTCGGACGCGAGGTAGAACCCCGGGTGCGACGGCTGGTTGTAGGTGGTCTGCTGCCGCGCCACCTCGGCGCGGTACTGCGGGTCGTGCAGCAGCGTGTACATCTTGATCCCGCTCACCTCGGTGGACGTGTAGATCCGTAGGGCCGAGGAGTCCACGGTGGGCAAGACGAGCTCCTCACGCCAGTCACCGAGGATGTCGGCGACGAGCGACGGGTTGCCCTTCCAGTAGTTGTTGGTGCGGGTGCCCTCGGCGGTCAGCACCGTGCCCCTGGACCAGTCCTCGATGGTCGGCGTCTCCTCCCGGTCACCGCTCACGACCTGGGTCGTGCCGTCACCGGCCCACCGGATGCTCTGGTTGAGGCCGGGACCTGTCTGGTCCAGCAGCTCACCGGTCGCGCTGAGCAGGCCGGCGGCCCGCGGCCGGTCGTCGCCCGCCTGGGCGCTGCGCCAGACCTCCAGGCCAGGCACGTCCGGTCGCACGTCGCCCAGAAGGGCGCGTCCGGTGTCGACGCCGGAGTACGCGCCGAACAGCGCCTCGCCCGTGGCGGCGTCGCGCAGCACGGAACCGTAGGGCACACCCGCGCCGCCCTCGTGGCAGGTCCAGATCTCCAGGCCCGGGCGCGACGGGTCGACGTCGGTCACGTGCATGGCGTCGCCGTGGCCCAGGTTCGCGGTCGCGCCGGGGTCCGCCGACCCCTCGGGCAGGGTGTCGGACGACGAGTACAGCAGCGTGCCGTCGTCGTCGAGGGTGGCCGCGCCGTAGACGATCTCGTGCCTGCCGTCGCCGTCGACGTCCGCCGCGGACAACGAGTGGAACCCCTGACCCCACAGCCGCGTGAGCTCGTTGTCCGGGTCCGGCTCGACGTCCTTGTTCTCGCTGTCCAGGAAGGGGTTGTTCATCGGCTTGAACCCGGAGTCCGCGACCCAGCGCGTGGACAGGTCCCGCCCGTCCCAGTCGTAGGCCACGATCGCGGCCCGCGTGTAGTACCCGCGCGCGAAGATCGCCGACGGGTGCTCGCCGTCGAGGTAGGCGACGCCGGACAGGAACCGGTCGACCCGGTTGCCGGGCTCGATGCGGGTCCACTCGTAGTCGCCCCAGCGCAGTCCGTCGTCGGTGCGCCCGGGCTCGTAGTCGACGGTCTCCAGGGGCCGGCCGGAGCGGCCGTCGAAGACGGTGAGGTACTCCGGCCCGGTCTGGACGAAGCCGGCGAAGGTGCGCAGGTCGTTGCGGTCGGACCGGGCCGGCGCCCACTCGTCGATGTAGTAGTCCACCAGCTCGCGGGCGTCGGCGGCCGAGAGCGGGTAGGTGTACCTCTGCTCGATGCCGAACGCCTCCTCGAGCGTCGCCGGCCACTGGCCGCTGCGGACCTCGGGCTCGTCGGTCCATCCCTGGAACAGCTCCACCAGATGGTCGGCGTAGTCCGCCGCGCTCCAGCGGAAGTCGGACCCGTCGGTGACGCCCGCCCGGCGGTCCTCCCGTGAGATCGGCACGTACCGCTCGCCGGCAGGCCGGCCGTTCCGGTAGGTCGTGACCTTCGTGCCGGGCGCGGTCTTCATCATGACCTCGGCCTGGCCGTCGCCGTCGAAGTCGTAGACGGGGAACTGCGTGTAGTGCGCGCCCGCCCGGATGTTGACCCCCAGATCGATGCGCCAGAGCTGGGTGCCGTCCAGCTCGTAGGCGTCCAGGTACGCGTTGCCCGTGTATCCCTTCTGCGACACGTCCTTCGAGTTGGACGGGTCCCACTTGAGCACGATCTCGAGCTCGCCGTCCCGGTCGAGATCCGCGACCGACGCGTCGTTCGCCGAGTACGTGAAGCTCTCCCCCGCGGGCGTCACGCCGTCGGCGGGCTTGTTCAGCGGGATGTCGAGGTGGCCGTCGGACCAGGCGGTCACCGGGGCGCTGCGCGTCCCGATCCGCTCGCCGCCGCCCTTGCCCCGCGTCACCGGCGCGACGGCGTACCGGGACGCCGCACCGCCGGCCGCGTCGACGTAGTTGGTCGAGTCCGTGACCGTGGCGACGCGCCTGCCGTCGCGGTAGACGACGAAGTCGGCGCCCGCCATCCCCGCGTCGGTGTGCCCGGTGACCTCGTCGACCAGCAGGCGCCAGGAGAGGAAGACGCCCTCGCTGGTGCTCGCGGCGACGAGCCCGCGGTCGAGATGTTCGAGCTGCACGTTCCCGGCGCTTCCGGGGCCGCTCCCTGGGCCTGGCTGCGCGCCTGCCGGGCCGCCCCCGACGGCAAGCGCACCCACCATCAGCACGGCCACGGCTCCTACGGTGGTTCTGGTCGTTCGCATGGCTCATTCCTCCTTGCGTCATCGCACTCCGAGCAGGTCGGAGAAGGACTGGGTCAGTTCGAGCGAAACTGCCTGGCCTGGGCCGTGCATCGGCTGCGTGCACGTGCCGTACCTGGCACTTCTCGTGGACGGCGGTCTCTGGGAGCCTCCTTGCTCACGCCTGGATCGACCACGAAAGCCGACAGCCAACAGAGCAAGATTCACCCCGGGCCCTCGACTGAATCGATACAACAGCATTCCGGACGGTGCTGTCCAGTGCCCAAATCGAGGCAGCGGGACGTCCTACGAACCTCTGCCCGGCTCCGGTGGCTTGCCGGGGCACGGCAGTTCGTGGTCGAGCGATGACGAGACCCACTTGTTCCAGTCTTCCTCGTTCAGGTTGTACGGCGTCCGGTCGCACAGCGCGGTGCCGATGTCCGGGAAGACCCGCCAGATCCGGGCGGAGCGCTCACTGCCGCCGAACGCCACGAGGTGGCTGCCGTCGGGCGTGAAGGCGAGCGCGGCGACGGAGTCGAATCCGGTAGTGAGCCGGGCCGAGATCCGCGTGCTCGTCGCGGGATAGATGATCACCGAGCCGTCCTCGCTCGCGGACGCAAAGAACCGCCCGTCGGGGCTGTAGGCGACAGCGGTGATCCGGTCGCGGTGGACGCCGACGGAGGCGCTCCGGCCGGCACTCCCGACGCGGCGGTACACCAGACCGTCGGAGGTCCCGGTGATCAGCGTGTTGCCGTCCGGGCTGAACACCGTCGTGTCGACAGCGGCCGGCCCTTCCTCTACCTCGGCTGATCCCGTGGCCCCGTCCACAGTGACGAGCTTGCTGCTGTCGACGCAGCCGCTCGCGAGGCGCATGCCGTCATCGCTGATCTCGATGTGGCCGACGGGGCAGCCGATAGGGATCGTAGCGCCGGGAGTGCCGTCGAGGTTCTCGTCGACGTCCTCGAGCACCAGGTCGCCGGACGCGGTTCCGACGGCGATCTCCGTGCCGGTGGGCATGAACGGCAGCCCTTCGGGCATGAACGCGGCCGTCGTGGCCGCGTCGATGGAGGGTGTGAAGGACACGGGCCGCAGCGACGTGCCGTCCCAGACCATCACGTCGCCGCCGAGCACGGTCACGATCACGATCGACCGTCCGTCCGGGCTGAAATCGACGCTCCGGACGCCGTCGCGAACCGGTACCGACGCGACCCGCTCCCCGGTCACGTAGTCCCAGACCTGAAGCCCGTGGGCCCCACCCGCGGCCACTCGGGTTCCCTGAGGAGAGACTGCGATCTGTGCAGGGCCGAGCGGTCCGTCGAGATCGAGCGGTTCCGAGCCCGTCATGGTGTCCCACCGCCGCACCGTGTAGTCGGAGGAGACGGAGACGAGCTCGTCTCCGTCACGGGAGAACCGCACGAAGTTGGCCGCCTGGTTGGGCCCGGTCAGCGGATAGCCGACCGGTTCGCCGGCTGCGGCGTCCCACAGGCGGACGGTCCTGTCCTGCCCGGTGGTGGCTATGCGGGTCCCGTCGCGGCTGAAAGCGATGTCGTTCACGGGGCCCTCGTGGCCCGTCATCCGGGAACCCACAGGCTCGCCCGTGCGTGCGTCCCACAGCCGCAGCGACCCTTCGGCGGTGCCGACGGCGATCCCGCGCCCGTCAGGGCTGAAGCCGATGCAGGTGGACATGCCGCCGGAGTCGTCGAAGGTGACCGCGTCGCCATCGAGGTCAGCGACCTCACGGATGTGGACCGTGCCGCCGGCCGAGAAGACGTCGACGTACGCGACGTGGCGCCCGTCCGGGCTGAACGCGACATGCCCGCCGCCCACCACGTGCAGCGGCGCATCGATCAGTTCCCCGGTCCCCACGTCCCAGAGCCGCAGGTCCGCGCCGTTGACGGCGACGATGCCCCCGTCCGGGCTCAGCGCGATGCCGGCTTCGAGCACCTGGACGTCCCTGGCGATCTCAGCCACCTTCTCGCCGGATTCCGTGTCCCACACGACGACGCTTCCCGGGTGCACGACGGCGACACGACGCCCGTCGGAGCTGAACGTGATCCCGAGGGCGTCACCGCCCGGCGCCGTCGCGCCCTGCAGCTCCGGCCCGACGGCGTTCCCGGTCCCGGTGCTCCACACCTCGACATGCCCGGCGCTGGTGGCGGAGGCTGCACGGGTGCCGTCCGCGGACACGGTGGTCAGTCCCTCGGAGACACCTGGAGCCGGCGCGACGACGTCGAGCAGGTTCGGGTGCGTGTACAGGGCGTCGAACCCGGCGTCGTACACGGCGCCCTCGGCCGCGGATGATCTCGCGACCGACCGGCCCGCCAGGAGGAACTGGTAGGCGCGCACGTCGTGCCCCGTGTCGTCGACAAGCTGCTGCTGTGCCTGCGCGGTCGTGCTCAGCGCGGTCGCGTCACCGAGGTTCGCCAGTGCCCTGTCCTTCTCGACGTCGACCTGCAGGTACAGGAGCCCAGCGAGGACGAAGAGCACCATCAGGCCGCTGACCAGCACCCCCGCGGCGCCCATGAGCTGGCGGAACGTCTTGACGTCCTCGTTGTCGAGCTCGCGCTTGGAGAGGCCGTGGACGGGGGCGGCCAGGGTCGCGATCGCACTGCGGAACTCGCCGTGCCTCAACGTCAGGTACGTGACATCACGGGACCAGGTGAGGTTCTCCCAGATCGGTTCTGCATCGAACTGTCCTGCGAGGCCAGGCGGAAGCGCGTCGGTCGCGGCCCAGTCGAAGTCGCCGGCTTCCTCGTCCCACGAGATCGTGCCGTCCGTCAATGCGATCAGGAACGCGCCGCTGCCCCGGGTGCGCAGCCAGTACTCGCACTCCCGGCGCACCCACTTCGACCGAGCAGCCTCGGGCGAGGCGAGAAGCAGGAAGAACCTGGAGTCGTCCAGCGCCTGCTCGATCGCGCTGCCGAGCGAGTCGGCCGCGGACAGGTCCGTCTGGTCGCGGAAGACCGTGAGCGCGCGGATCCGGTACCACTTCTTCGCGAGGCGGGACAGGCCACGCTGGATCGCCGGCGCGAGCCGGGAGTCGACGGCCCTGCTGTACGAGATGAAGACATCGATCCGCTTCTGGGCCCGCCCCACCCGGTCACCCTACGCACACCTGCCCGATGTGTCGACGAGGGACATCGTCTGCCGTCGGGCCGGCGCTGCCGCCCCTCGGACCCGAACAAGATCCCGCAGGTCAGATCGCATTTCTCCAGTTCAGGAACCTACGGCCCGACCGCCCCGGTCAGTCCACGGTGATCGAGACGGTCTGCCAGCCCGACGCGCCGTTGGGAGCCGGCGGCGCCTTGGTCTCGGTCTGGACCTGTCCGCCCGAGTCCGTGGCACGCACCGCGAGGCTGTGGTAACCGGCGTCCAGATCGATCGACGTGCGCCACTGGCGCCAGGTGTCCGGCCCCACCGCCTCGGCGAGCTCGGCGGTGACCCAGTCCCCGCCGTCGGCCCGGACCTCGACCTTGCTGATGCCGGTGTGCTGCGCCCAGGCGACGCCCGCGACGGTGACGGCGCCGGCGGACACGGGCGTGGACAAGCGCGGCACGTCGATCCGCGACGCGATCTTGATCGGCCCCAGTGCTGACCAGCCGCGCGGCGTCCAGTAGCCCTGGTCGGCGTCGAAGGTGGTGACCTCCAGCGAGGTGACCCACTTGGTCGCCGAGACGTACCCGTACAGGCCGGGCACCACGAGCCGCGCGGGGAAGCCATGCTCCTCGGGCAGGGGCTCGCCGTTCATACCGATCGCCAGCAGGCACTCGCGGTCCGGGTCCTGGAGCACCTCCAGCGGCGTGCCGGCGCTGAACCCGTCGTCGCTGCCGGAGAGCACCATGTCGGCGCCGGCCTGAGGCTTGGCCCGCTCCAGGAGCGCGCGAATCGGGTAGCCGAGCCACAGCGCGTTGCCGACCAGGTCGCCGCCCACGGCGTTGCTGACGCACGAGAGAGTGACGTAGTGCTCTTCCATCGGCAGCTCCATGAGCTCGTCCCAGGTGAGCGTGAACGGCTCGTCGACGAGACCACGGACCTCCAGCGACCAGTCCTGCGGGTTCACCTGCGGCACGATCAGCGCGGTGTCGATGCGGTAGAAGTCCGCGTTCGGGGTGACGTACGGCGCCAGGCCGTCGAGCTTCAGGTCAGCCCCGGCGGGCACCGGCGGCGCCGGCGTGCGCGCTGCGGGCAGGCGCAGCTTCTCCCGCACGGCGCTGATCGCGGTCGAGCCCGCGGACAGCACGCGCGAGCCGGCCAGCGCGAGCACCGCGACACCCACGGTGATGCCCGACACGGCCAGGAAGCCACGCCGGTTCACGGCGCCGCCCGGAGTCTCGCCCGCCGAGACCTCGCCCCGGCCCGGCACAGGCCGCAGCCGCGCCACGGCGGCACGCAGCAGGAGCACTGCGGCGCCCAGCCCGATGGCGCTGGGCAGTGCCCACAGCGGCGTCGCGCTCGGGCGCAGCACCGCGACCACGACCCCGACGACGCCGACAACTCCCATCAGGACCGCGCCCGCCGGCGGACGGCGCAGCTCCAGCCAGCCCGCGAGCGCCGCACCCAGTGCCAGCACCACACCCATCGTGGCGAGCAGCACGGCCTTGTCGTTGGTGCCGAACCACTCCACGGCAACGTCCTTGAGCCCTGGGGGCACGGCGTCCACCACGGCGGCGCCGCCCGCGAAGAGCGTGCTGGCACCGGGTGCGACAACCGCGGCGACGAGCTCCGCGACGGCCAGCCCGGCGCCACCAGCGAGCACGCCTGCGAGCGCGGCCCAGCCCACGCCGCCCGGAGAGCGCTCGACCGAAGGCGCCGCGGGGCTCTCAGTGGCCTGTGTCATGCGCTGATCCTGTTTGGGCTTGCGGCGTCGTCGAGCTGAGTGAGCTCAGCAGCGAGCTCGTTGCTCTCTGCCGCGACGGCCGGCGCGGCTACCGACGGCAGACCCACCAGGGCCGCTGTCGCAGCCAAGGGAGCGATTCTTGACGTACGCATGACCGATCCTCCGTTGTGAAGGCGGCAGGCTGCCGCCTGAGTAGGACCTAGAGGGTTCGGAGCGGTAGGCAATCAGGATCGGTCTCGGCAAATTGCCCAGGTGCCCAGGTGCCCAGGTGCCCAGCACAAGCAGATCGCCGAGACGAAGAACGACCTCGTCCGCATCCTCGCGGGCGGCCTCACGTCCGAGACCATCACCACTGCGCTCGTCACGAAGGAGACGGGACCTACAGATCGTGGGCGGATCGTTCAGCGCCCGTGGTCGCGCCACAAAAAAAGAACGCCGAGACCTCTACGAGGTGCTCGGCGGTCGTCTGCTCGGCAAACCCGCTGGTCACAGCGGGTTGAAGAGTGTCCGGAGGGGGACTTGGCAGGTATCGTCACACCCTTGCGTGATCGCGAGGGCAGCTTGACCGGCGAAGACGCAACCTCTGCAAGGATTGTCAATCGCCGACACCGACTCTCTCCTGGGTCTACGCGCCTGCGCACTCGCCCAGGCCCAGACGGGATCACCAACGTACGCACCGCACTGAGCCGGGGTCAGCGGGGCCCGTTCGACATACACAAGGCAGCTTGAGCTGGCTGACGGAAGGCGAACGACCCGACCTGACGATCGGGTACGCCACCATCGACACCGCCCACGCCCTCTTCCTACGCGCCATCGCCCCCGTCAGCGACGCCGCCGGACCGCCCCCGCCCGTGGTCGGTACCGGCGAGCTCGTCACCGACGCATTGGAACACTGGCCGAACGAGGCCGGGCACGCCGTGGTGCTGCGCGACCGGCGCGCCGTCGCCGTCATGCCACGTGCGCTGCTGGGCGCAACCGCCGTCACCGAACCCGCCGGCGCGGTGCCGCCCGTCCTCTGAGCCGCGTCCTCGCCACGGTCCCGCACCTGCCCCAGGTGCGGGGCCGCTCGCGTACCACCCGACGACCATGGCCCTTTTGTCCACGATGCGGACATTTGGCCACATTGGTTTGCACGATTGCTTCGGGCTCCTAACGTGTCGCCGCTCGCCGGGCCCTGCCTGCCCCGGCCTCGGAAGGAAGCGACAAGGGTGCTGCGCTACATCGCACGCAAGACGGCCGGATGGCTGGCCATGATCGTCGTCGCCACGAACGCGACGTACTTTCTGGCCAGCTGGTTCCTCGACCCCCAGTCCAACTACCGGGAGCTGCGCCCGCCCCGGACGCCGGAGCAGATCGCGGCGGCGCTGGCGCCGTACGGTCTCGATCCGACCGAGCCCCTGCTGAGCCGGTGGTGGGGCTGGCTGACCGGCGTCGTCCTGCACTTCGACTGGGGGCGGTCCCCGACCGGGACGTGGGTGAACGACGAGATCGGGTTCCGCATGCTCGTCAGCGCCCAGCTCCTGACCGCGGGCGTGCTCCTGTCGGTGGTGCTCGGCGTCGGCCTCGGGGTCTGGACCGCGAGCCGGCAGTACCGCGCCGCGGACCGCATCGCCCAGGCCGTCTCGGTCGTGCTGTTCAACGTCCCGACCGCCGTGAGCGCGCTGGTCCTGGTGCTGCTGGCCGTCTGGGCCAACCACGTCATCGGGCACCAGTTCTTCCTGGTGGCAGGCAGCGGCGCCCCCGGGATCGAGGGCACCTGGAACATCGTCGGCGACCGGCTCGTCCGGCTGCTGCTGCCCACCGCGAACCTGGTGCTGCTCGGCTATGTGGGCTACCACCTCACCCAGCGCGCCCTGCTGCTGGACACGATCGACGCCGACTTCGTCCGCACCGCCCGGGCGACCGGACTTACCCGCGCGCAGGCAATCCGGCGGCACGCCCTGCCGGCCGCGCTGATCCCCACCGCGGCCTCTGTCGCCTTCAGCATCCCAGCCATCTTCACGGGGGCGATCATCACCGAGACCGTCTTCGGCTGGCGGGGCATGGGCAGCTACTTCACCCAGACGATCGCCCTGAACAACGTGCACGGCGTGGTGGCCGTCGCGGCGTTCGGCGCGGTCGCGACCGCCGTCGGGGCGATCCTGGCGGACGTCGCCACCGCCCTGCTCGACCCGAGAGTGCGGGTGTCCTGAGATGACGAACCTCCCCGCGGGCGCCACACCGGGCCCGCTTCCCGAGTCGGTGCCCGCACCTTTGCGCCTGGGCCGGTCCCGGATCTACCTGCGCCGGTTCGCCCGTAACCGCGGCGCCGTCCTGGGCGCCGCGCTGTTCGCCCTGCTGGTGCTGTACGCCGTGGCCGGAGGCCTGCTGACCGTTCAGGGCTGGGACGAGTCCGACTTCACCGCGCTCACCCAGCCGCCGTCGCTGGAGCACCCCTTCGGCACCAACCAGGCGGGCAACGACATCCTCGCCCAGTCGGTGCACGGCCTGCAGCGCTCCCTGGTCATCGCGACCGTGGTCTCCGCCGCGACCATCACGATCGCAGCGTTCGTGGGTGCGGGCGCCGCCTACCTCGGCGGTCGTACCGAGCGCGTCGCGCTGGCCACCATCCACTTCCTGCTCGTCGTGCCGTCGTTCCTGATCCTGGCGCTGGTCTCCAACCGCGTGGCGGGCGACTGGGTGGTGCTGATCGTGGTCCTCACACTCTTCGGGTGGATGTCCACGGCGCGTGTCATCTGGGCCGTCTCGACGTCGCTGCGGGAGCGCGACTGGGTGCTGATGGCCGAGTTCATGGGTGTGCCCGCGTGGCGCATCGTCGCCCGCCACATCGTCCCCCACCTGGGAGCCCTGCTCGTCGTGAACCTCACCCTCGGTGTCGTGAGCACCGTGCTCAGCGAGACGTCGCTGTCCTTCCTCGGCTTCGGCATCAAGGCGCCCGACGTCTCCCTCGGCTCGATGCTCGCCGCGGGCGCGGCCAACATCACGCACGCGCCCTGGATGTTCGGCTTCCCCGCCGGGCTGCTCGTGCTGCTGACCGTGTCCATGACACTGGTCGGCGACGGCCTGCGCGACGCGCTCGACCCCACCTCCACGGCGGGGGCACACGGATGAGCGCCCCGCTGCTGTCGGTGCGCGACCTGCACGTCACGTTCGGCTCCGAGCACGGGCCCGTGCACGCGGTGCGCGGCATCGACCTCGAGCTGCACGCCGGGCGCACCCTCGCGATCGTCGGCGAGTCGGGCTCCGGCAAGTCCGCCGCCGCGATGAGCGTGGCCGGGCTGCTGCCCGGGACCGCGCGGGTCGAGGGCGACGTGCGCCTGGACGGGCGTCCGCTCCTCGGCCTGGACGACCGCCAGTGGTCCGGCGTGCGCGGCGCGCGGATCGGCGTCGTGTTCCAGGACCCGCTGTCCGCGCTCACCCCGATCTCCACGGTCGGCCGTCAGCTCGCCGACGCCGTCCGGGTCCACACGCGCGCGTCCCGGCGCGCGGCGTGGGAGCGCGCGGTCGAGCTGCTCGACCTGGTCGGGATTCCGGACCCCCGACAGCGGGCCCGTCAGTTCCCCCACGAGTTCTCCGGCGGCATGCGGCAGCGGGTGGTGATCGCGTTGGCGATCGCGAACGACCCAGACCTGATCATCGCCGACGAGCCGACCACTGCCCTGGACGTCACCGTCCAGGCCCAGGTGCTCGACGTGCTGGAGACCGCGAAGGAGGTCACGGGCGCCGGGGTGCTGCTGATCACGCACGACCTCGGGGTCGTGGCCGGCCACGCCGACGACGTCGCCGTCATGTACGCGGGCCGGGTCGTCGAGCGGGGCGAGGTGCACGAGGTCTTCGCCGCCCCGGCGATGCCCTACACCCTGGGTCTGCTCGGGTCCGTGCCCTCGGTCGACGCGCGCCGGCGCGAGCCGCTGGTGCCCATCGGCGGGGAGCCGCCGTCCCCGCTCGCCCGCCCCGCCGGCTGCCCGTTCGCGCCGCGCTGCCCGCTCGCGATCGACGGGTGCCGCACCGCCGAGCCGACCCTGGAGCTCGTCGCCGGCCGAGCCCACGCGAGCGCGTGCCTGCGGGCGGCCGAGGTCTCCGGGCAGCGCCCGGGCGACGTGTTCGACGACGCCGGCCCGACACTGCCCGACGGCGCCGGCAGCAACCCGGACGCCGGCGCCGTCCTCCCGGCCGAGGTCAGCGAGACCGTGGTGCGTGTCCAGGGCCTCGCCAAGTCGTTCCCGGTCACCCGGGGTGCGCTGCTGCGGCGCCAGGTCGGCACCCTGCGCGCCGTGGGCGACGTCAGCTTCGAGATCCGCGCGGGCGAGACGTTCTGCCTCGTCGGGGAGTCCGGCAGCGGCAAGTCGACGACGCTCCTGGAGCTGCTGCGCCTGCGTGCGCCGGAGAGCGGCAGCATCGAGGTGCTCGGCACCGACGTCGGAAAGCCGCGCGACCGACAGTCGGCCCGCGACCTGCGGCAGTCGGTCCAGATCGTCATGCAGGACCCGACCGGAGCGCTGGACCCGCGGCTGCCCGTCTACGAGCTGATCGCCGAACCGCTGCGCGCGGCGGGTGTGGACGCCGCGACCACCCGCACGCGGGTACTGGAGCTGCTCGACCTGGTCGGGCTGCCGCCGGAGTCGCTCGATCGCTTCCCCACCGCATTCTCGGGCGGGCAGCGCCAGCGCGTGACCATCGCCCGCGCGCTGGCGACCCGGCCCCGGCTGCTCGTCCTCGACGAGCCCGTCTCGGCCCTGGACGTCTCGGTCCAGGCCGACGTCCTGAACCTGCTCGCCCGGCTCCAGGCCGAGCTCGGCCTGGCGTATCTGGTGGTGGCGCACGACCTGGCCGTGGTGCGGCACATCGCGGACCGGATCGTCGTGATGTACCTGGGCCGGCTCGTGGAGACCGGCGACGCCGAGGACCTCTTCACCGACCCCCGCCACCCCTACACCCGCGCGCTGCTCTCCGCCGCGCCCATCCCCGACCCCGTCCGGGAACGGACCCGCTCCCGGATCGTCCTGGCCGGCGAGCAGCCGAGCGCGGCCGCCCTGCCACCCGGCTGCGCCTTCGCCGACCGGTGTCCGCTGCGCCCCACCCTGCCCGACGCCGTCCAGCACCTGTGCCTGACCCGGCGCCCGGAGCTGGACACCCCGCCGGCCGGAACCCGGGCCGCCTGCCACGCAGCCTGACCTACCGGACCGGACCCACCCCCACAGACCCGGCCCGCACATCCCGCGGGCGGAACCAGGAAGGAACACCGATGCCTGTACGACGCTCGATCCACCGCACCGGACCACTCGTCCGCACCGTCGCCGCGGCCGCCGCCGTGGCGCTGCTCGCGGCCGGCTGCTCGACCGGCGGCCCGGCGGACGACCAGGGCTCCACCCCCACGGCCACCGCGGCGCCCGCACCGGTCGACTACAACCCGCAGCCGTACGAGAACGTGGCCGAGGGCGGCACCCTGCGCGTCCCGGGCACGTACTCACCCCAGGGCAACCCGTTCCACACGAACTCCGACCTGAACAGCTCGCGGTTCTGGAACTGGTACAACCCGGTGACCATCACCTTCTCCCCCACCGGGGACGTGCAGTACAACCCCGACTACTTCGCCGACGTGGCCGAGGAGGTCACCGACGACGCGCAGACGGTCACGATCACGATCAACAAGGACGCGACGTTCAACGACGGCACGCCGATCGACTGGCGGGCGATCGAGACGGTCTGGAAGACCAGCAACGGGTCCGACAAGGACTATCTCGCCAGCGCCGCCATCGGCTACAAGGGCATCACCTCGGTGACCAAGGGCGAGACGGACAAGCAGGCGGTCATCGAGTTCGCGCACCCCGACCCCTGGTGGCCCGGCCTGTTCACGACCGTGCTCCACCCGGAGCTGGCCGACGTCGACACCTTCAACGAGGCCTACGTCGACCAGGCACACCCGGAGTGGGGCGCCGGCCCGTACACGATCGGCGAGCTCGACACCAAGACCGGCAACGTCACCTTCGTGCGCAACGACAAGTGGTGGGGCAAGAAGGGTCGGCTCGACAAGCGCGTCCTGGTGAACCTGGAGGGGGACGCCGTCACCAACGCGTTCCGGAACGGCGAGCTCGACTACGCGTCGGCCGGCGACGCCGAGGGCCTGGAGCGCCTGCAGGGCGTGGAGGGCACCGAGATCCGCCAGGGCGGCAGCCCCTTCGTCTACAAGCTGCTGCTCAACGCCAAGTCACCCGCGCTGTCGGACATCGCGGTGCGCAAGGCGATCGTCGAGAGCGTCGACCGGGCCCAGATCGCCGAGATCCAGTTCCAGGGGCTCGACTACGCCGAGCCCCTGCCGGGCTCGAACTACCTGTACTCGTTCCAGGAGGGCTACGAGGACAACGTGGGCCAGGCGGTCACGTACGACCCGGAGCAGGCGGCCGCCGACCTCGAGGCGGCAGGCTACGTCGCGGGCGACGACGGGGTCCGGGAGAAGGACGGCACCCGGCTGGAGCTCGACTACCCGCTGCTCGGCGACGACCCGCTCGAGAAGGCCTGGACGAGCGCCCTGGCCCAGCAGCTCAAGGCGATAGGGGTCCAGCTCGACATCAACCCGACGCCCGACAGCGAGTGGAACTCGATCCTCGAAGAACGCCGCTTCGACCTGTTCTACGTGGGGCACCGCTCGCTGGACCCGTTCGGGGCCAAGGACCTGGACGGGTTCTACGGCAGCGAGAGCCTGGACAACCTGACCGGCACCGGTACACCGGAGATCGACGAGCGGATCGCCGAGGCCGCCACGATCTCCGACCCGGTCGAGGCCCTGAAGGAGACGAACGCCATCGAGCGTGAGGGCCTGCAGCAGTACGGCCTGCTGCCGCTGTTCAGCGGACCGTCGATCTATGGGGTGTCCGAAGGCCTGGCCAACATCGGCGGCACCATCTTCTACTCGCCGCTGCCGGAGACCATCGGCTGGGAGAAGTAGGCACCGGCGTCGACCTGACCGGCGGCCCACCGTGATCCGCGCTCGCTGCGGTGACGGTGGGCCGCCGAGCAACCTGCCGGTCAGCGCTCGTGCGCTCTTCAGAAGTTGGTGAGATCGGCGCTCCGCGTGTCCGTGACACGCCTCGTGCGGTAGATCTCGCCCTCCCGGGCGCTGGCTCGCCACGGACGGGCCTTGCCCAGAGCGACCTGGAGCTCCGGCGCGCCCCGGTCCAGCTCACCGATGACGAGCTCGGCGCCCGCGCCCACCCGCGCCAGCACGGTCCCCTCCGGTCCGATCAGCTCGGAGCGGAGCAGGTGTGCGGTCTGTGCGGGGGTGGACATCGCCAGCCAGTAGTTGTTGATCGCGGCGTGCGCCCGCGCCTTGACCTCGAAGATCGAGTCCACCGGGTAGGCCGACAGCAGCAAGCAGTCCACGTCGAGCCGTTCGTACTCCGAGAACAGCTCAGGAAAGTTGATCTCGACGCAGATCGCACAGCCGAACGTGAACCCGTCGACAGAGAACGTCATCGGTTCGAATCCGGGCGTGTAGTAGTGGTTGATCTCGGTGTGGGAGCAGTAGCGCTTGTCGTAGCGGCCGACCACCTGCCCGGCGTCGTCGATCACGTACAGGCTGTTGTGCGGACGGTGCGGCGGGGTGAGCCGGTGGGTGCTGCCCAGCACGACCCAGAGTCGTAGGTCGGCCGCGAGCCCGGCCACACGGTGGTGCTCCTCCTCGACGGCGGACCAGTCCACCTGGTCCCAGTCGCTGATCTGTTCCTTCGCGTACCCGGACAGGCACCCCTCGGGGAACTGGATCAGACGGGCGCCCGCCTCGGCAGCCTCCCGCATGAGCCGCCGCACGGTCTCGCCGTTCTGCCGGGCGTCCGCACTGATGGTCGTCTGGGCTATCGCGATGCGGAGCGAGTTCGAGGGGGCCACCGGGCCACACTAGAGCCGGCCCCCGCGAACGGCCAGGTCACAGGGCCGGCGGGAGCCGACCACGTGACCTCGGGGTGTCCGTCAGTCGCTCACGTCCTCCGTCCTGCGCTCCGCCCAGGCCGCGAGCTCGCCGACGGGGCCCAGGAGCGACACGCCGCGCTCGGTCAGGGCGTACTCGACCCGTGGCGGCACCTCGGCGAACGCCTGGCGCGAGACCAGCCCGTCGTCGGCGAGGCGGTTGAGCGTGACCGTCAGCAGCCGGTGCGAGATGCCGTCGATGCCGCGCAGCAGCGTGGTGAACCGCACCGGCCCGTCCCGCAGCCGCGCGATCACCACCAGCGACCAGCGGTCCCCCACCCGCCGGAACAGCCGCCCGACGGCGTCCCGGTCCTCGGCGGTGGCGCACCGCGGGACCGACCCGTCCGCGGTGGCGAGCGCGGGCTCATGTGCGTCGGTCATCTCGACTCCGTCCTCCATCGGCTTCCCATCAGGCACCTCAGGGTGCCTGACGCACTTCGAAGTGCGCGATCGAAACCCGGCATAAGGGCCTGTCGCCGCCTGTTCCGGCTGACGACCGACAACACCGCACGCGCCGGTTCCCGTCCACGAACCGGCGCCACGCCCAAGGAGCAGCACCATGACCGAGATCGCCATCATCGTCGGCAGCACCCGTCCGGGACGCTACAGCGACGCCGTGTCGCAGTGGGTCCTCGACCGCGCCAAGGAGCGCACCGACGCGACCTTCGAGCTGATCGACCTCGCGGACCGTCCGCTCCCCCATCTCGACGAGCCGGTCCCGGCCTCCGGCGGCGCGTACACGCACGACCACACGAAGGCGTGGTCGCGGGTGATCGGGCGGTTCGACGGGTACGTGTTCGTCACGCCCGAGTACAACCACTCCACCACGGGCGTGCTCAAGAACGCCATCGACTACCTCTACGCGGAGTGGAACGACAAGGCCGCGGGCTTCGTCAGCTACGGCGTGGCCGGCGGCACCCGCGCCGTCGAACACCTGCGGCTCGTCGCGGCCGAGCTGCGCCTGGCGACCGTCCGCAGCGCCGTCGCCCTGTCGTTCCACCACGACTTCGAGGAGTACGTGACCCTGACCCCGGAGCCGCGTCAGGAGGCCGCGCTCACCGACCTGTTCGACGACGTGGTCGCATGGTCGGGCGCGCTCGCCCCGGTGCGCGCGGCGCGCGCGGCGTAGGGCCCGCCAGCCGTCTCACATCCTGAAACGTTCCTGGTCCTGGTCCTGACCACGCCCGTGGGCGTGCTTTCATGCGCAGCCCGCACCCCGACGTCGTCGTCGACCACCCCGAAGGAACCTCGTGCCGCCCACCTCCACCGACACGCCCCGCGTGCGCCTGACCGGCCTGCGCAAGGTGTACGACGCCGGTGCCCGCCCCGTGACCGCCCTCGCCGGCGTCGACCTCACGGTCGCCGCCGGCGAGATCCACGGCGTCGTGGGCCACTCCGGCGCCGGGAAGTCCACCCTCATCCGCTGCCTCACCCTGCTGGAACGGCCCACCTCGGGCACGGTCGAGGTCGACGGCGTCGAGCTCACGGGCCTGTCCGAGCGGCGGCTGCGCTCGGCGCGCCGCCGCATCGGCATGGTGTTCCAGCACGTCAACCTGCTCGACTCGCGCACCATCGCGAGCAACGTCGAGTACCCGCTGCAGATCGCCGGCGTCGGACGCCGGGAGCGGCGCGAGCGGGCGCGGGAGCTGCTCGACCTGGTGGGCCTCGGCGACCGGCTCGACGCCCACCCCGCGCAGCTCTCCGGCGGGCAGCGCCAGCGCGTCGGCATCGCCCGCGCCCTGGCCGCCCGGCCCGCGGTGCTGCTGTGCGACGAGCCGACGTCGGCGCTGGACGGGGCGACCACACGGCAGATCCTCTCCCTGATCCGGGACCTGCGCGACCGGCTCTCGATCGCCGTGCTCGTGATCACCCACGAGATGAGCGTGGTGCGCGAGGTCTGCGACACCGTCACGCTGCTGGACGGCGGGCGGGTCGCCGAGCACGGGCCCGTCGCCGAGGTCGCCGGCCGCACCGGCTCCCGGCTCGCCCGCGACCTGGTCCCGGTCCCCGACCTGCCCGTGGGGAGCGAGCGGTCGCTGCTGGATGTCGCCTACACCACCGACCGCACGCCCACCGACCAGGTGCTGCGCGCGCTCGCGGACCTCGGCCCGGACGTCCAGGTGGCCGCCGGCACCATCGAGACCATCGCGGGACGCCAGGTGGGCCGCCTGCAGCTCGACGTGCCCGTCGCCCGGACGGCGGCAGTGCGCGCCCGGCTCGCCGAGAGCGGCCTGCTGGGTGAGCAGGCTGGCGCAGAGCCCTCCGGCTCCGCACCCACCGACGAGGTCGAGGTGACCCGATGACCTGGTGGGACGAGCTGGTCTCCAACCGCGTGGTGCAGGAGATGCTCCCGGAGGCGACCGTCGAGACGCTGCTCATGGTCGCGGTCTCCTCGCTGCTGACCCTGGCGCTGGGCCTGCCGCTCGGCGTCTTCCTCTACAGCACGTCGGCCGGCGGCACGACGCCGAGCCGGCCGGTCAACGCCGTCGTCGGCCTGGTCGCCAACGTGGTGCGCTCCCTGCCGTTCCTGGTGCTGATGATCGCGCTGCTGCCGTTCACGCGGTTCGTCGTCGGCACCACCCTGCAGTGGGAGGCCGCCGTCGTGCCGCTGACCGTGGGCGCCATCCCCTTCTACGCGCGCCTCGCGGAGACCGCGTTCCGGGACGTGCCCGACGGCAAGATCGAGGCCGCCCGCGTCATGGGCGCCGGCCAGGCCAGCATCACGGTCCACGTGCTGCTGCGCGAGGCGCTGCCCGCACTCGTCTCCTCGTTCACGGTCACCGTGATCGCGCTCCTGGGCTACTCCGCCATGGCGGGCGTGATCGGCGCCGGCGGGCTCGGCGCCCTGGCCATCTCGTACGGCTACCAGCGCTTCGACACCGCCGTCATGACGGTCTGCGTGGTGCTGCTCGCCGTGCTCGTCATCCTTATCCAGCTCCTGGGGGACCGTCTCGCCCGGGCCTTCGACCACCGCTGAACCCATCTCCCCGAACCGTCCTGGAGGACGACCCATGAGAAAGAACCTGAGCGTCGTCGCGCTCGCGACCGTCACCGCGCTCACTCTCGCCGCCTGCGGCGGGTCCGCCGACGAGGGCTCGGACGACACAGCTTCCGAGGCCTCGGGCCCCGTGACGCTCACCGTCGGCGCCAGCCCGACACCGCACGCCGAGGTCCTGGAGTTCGTCAAGGACAACCTCGCCGAGGAGGCGGGGATCGACCTGCAGATCGAGGTCTTCGACGACTACGTGCTGCCGAACACCGCGCTCGCCGAGGGCGACCTGGACGCGAACTACTTCCAGCACCTGCCCTACTTCACCTCGCAGGTCGAGGAGCAGGGGTACGAGTTCGACCACTTCGAGGGCGTGCACATCGAGCCCTACGCCGCGTACTCCAACGAGTGGGAGACGATCGAGGACGTGCCGGACGACGCCGTCTTCGGCATCACCAACGACCCGGGCAACCAGGCCCGCGCGCTGGACCTGCTGGAGAAGAACGGCCTCATCACGCTCGCGGACACCGGCGACGCCGACCCGACCCTGCTCGACATCGAGGACAACCCGATGAACTTCGAGTTCATCGAGACGGCCCCGGAGTCGCTCGTGCGGGCGCTCGACGACGTCGACCTGGCCATCATCAACGGCAACTACGCCCTGGAGGCCGGGCTCAACCCCGTGACGGACTCCCTGTTCGTCGAGTCCGGCGAGGACAACCCGTACGCGAACTTCCTGGCCGTGCGCAGCGAGGACAAGGAACGTGCGGAGATCGTCACGCTGAACGGGCTGCTGCACTCCGACGAGGTGCGTGAGTTCATCGAGACCCAGTGGCCCGACGGCGGCGTCCTGCCCGCCTTCTGAGCACAGCGCTCCGCAGCCGAGGCCTCGCACTCTGCAGGGCGCGAGGCCTCGCCCGTAGCTCCCGGAAGGCATCGGGTCGGGGGGGGGAAAAAGCCCGCCCCCCGACCCCACCCCCCAAGAGCCCCAGCAAAACCTCGGGGGGGTACAACCCACACCCTCCCCCCCCCCCGCCCCCCCCCCCGCCGCCGGCGGCCGCGGGCTCCTG
>NZ_JBHWLR010000012.1:15700-47122 GCF_042731755.1 Promicromonospora sp. NPDC059942 | reverse complement strand
CAACACCGAGCCGATATATCGTTCATCGCTCTAAAGTGCACTGCCCCTCTCTCCCCCCCTCAGGAGAGAGCTGTGGAAGGGCAAAAACCCCCCCCCCCCCCCCCCCCCGATGCCAGAGGCGCCTGAGCAGCGTTGCGGGGGCGTACGACCGGCGTCGTCCTCGATGAGCGCCACCGCCGGCGCTTCCCGCTCGTGGCGGAACCTGACGCCTCGGAACACGGATGACGCCGTCTTCGACGAGGCGCAGGTATTTGACCGCGACGAGCAAGGAGAGCGGAGTCACGTCCGAGGCGATCACTGCCTCGCTGGTCACAGGTCCCGGTCGAAGCGGTCGATCTCAATCGACTCACCAAGGACCTGGAGATCGTGGGCGGCTCCCTCAAGGTGCTGAACCGCGCCATGAACAAAGAACGCCGAGACCTCTACGAGGCACTCGGCGTTCATCTGCTCGGCAAACCCGCTGGTCACAGCGGGTTAGAAGTGTCCGGAGGGGGACTTGAACCCCCACGCCCGATAAAGGGCACTAGCACCTCAAGCTAGCGCGTCTGCCATTCCGCCACCCGGACAGGTGACCCGTTCTCGGCGTTTCCGCCTTCCCGGTGCGTGGAAAAACATAGCACGCAGAACGGGTCGGGTCCGAATCGAAAAGCGTGTGACCTGGGCCGCTCTGAGACCAGGCGGCCCCGGTCCCGCCCGAACACCCGCGCGGGGCCACTCGGGCCAGGCCCCGGCACCCCGCCCATCAGCCCAGGAGCTCCTCCGTGACCTCCCACAACCGCCGCTCGCGCTGCGGGTCAACCGCGAACGGTTCCACCTCGCGCTCGGCGGTCTTGACCACGAACGCGCCGTCGCGCAGGTGCGCCCAGCGCTCGTCGAGGGCTACGGCCGCCAGCAGCGGACCCGAGCGCTCCGGGGTGGAGACACCGGGGAAGCGCCCGACCGCGCGTCCCACCCGTTGCAGCGCGGGACCGTGCTCGCGCGAGAGGCCGCTGCCGGGCATGAACCCCGGCTCGAAGACCGACACGGCGACGCCGTCGGGCAGGCGCCGCTGCAGCTCGTGCGCGTAGTAGAGGATCGCGAGCTTCGAGTTCGAGTAGGCGACGCCCGCGTCCCGGGTGCCGGGCTCCGCACCGGCGTCCGCCGGTCGCGCGAGGTCCAGCGGGTCGCGCCACTCGGCGGGCGGGACGCCGAGCAGACGGCGCGGGGTGTTCAGGTAGTACGTGTTGGAACCGAGCAGCACGATCCGGGCCGGAGCCGTGAGCGCGCCCGCCACCTCGCGCACGAGCTGGGCGTGCGCCAGGTGGTTGACCGCGAATGTCAGCTCGTACCCGTCGGCGGACGCCGTGCGGGTGTCCACCACGGACACCCCGGCGTTGCCGATGACCGCACGCAACGGCCGCACGGCGC
Organism: Promicromonospora sp. NPDC059942; assembly: GCF_042731755.1. Classification (NCBI taxonomy): domain Bacteria; kingdom Bacillati; phylum Actinomycetota; class Actinomycetes; order Micrococcales; family Promicromonosporaceae; genus Promicromonospora; species Promicromonospora sp. NPDC059942. The sequence goes on along the minus strand of NZ_JBHWLR010000012.1, from coordinate 45,715 downwards.
CGTCGGCCAGGAGGCGTACGGCCTCGCGGCCGGCCGCGCGGACGTCGGCGAGGCTGGCCAGGTCGGCCCCGATGGCGTGGGCGGTGGCGCCGGCTGCCCGGGCCTCGGCGGTGATCGCGTCCAGGCGCGGGCCGGGTCGGCCCACGAGGAGCAGGTCGGGACGGCGGTGCGGGCTGCGGTTCGCCATGGCCAGCACCGCGGACCGGCCGAGGCCGCCCGTCGGTCCGGTGATGAGCACGGTTCCGGTGGTCGAGGTTGTCATGCCGCCATCGTGGGTCGGCCGGACGGCACGGGGCAGTCGTCGGGTTGTCGTAGGACCGGCAGGGCCACCACAAGCGCGCGGCCGGAGCGCAGACTGGAGCGATGGAGCTCGGACCAGCGATACGACACTGGCGCGACCGCGTCTCGCCCGACGCCGCCGGGATACCGGTCGGCACCCGCCGGCGCGCCGCGGGCCTGCGCCGGGAGGAGCTGGCCCAGCTCGCCGGCATCTCCGTCGACTACCTCACGCGGCTGGAGCAGGGGCGTGCCACCGCGCCGTCGGACCAGGTCGTCGAGGCGCTCGCCCGGGGCCTGCGGCTCAGCGAGCCCGAACGCGAGCTGCTGTTCCGGCTCGCCGGGCTGACCGCCCCGGGGCGCGGCCTGGTCTCCAGCCGCATCACCCCCAGCGTGCAGCGGATGCTCGACCGGTTCGACGGGCACCCCGTGGTCATCTTCGACGCGATGTGGAACCTCGTGACCGCCAACGCCGCCTACGACGCCCTCATGGGCCGGACCACCGCCTGGCGCGGGCCGGAGCGCAACGCTGTCTGGCGACACCTGCTCGGGCCCGCGTCCCGCGTGGTCCACTCGCCGCAGGAGGAGGCCGACCTGGTGGCGAACCTCGTGGCCGACCTGCGGCTGACGGCGACGCGCTACCCCACGGACCCCCGCATCCGCCGGCTCGTGGCCGACCTCCGGGCGCGGAGCGCCGAGTTCGTGCGCCTCTGGGAGGCGATCGACCTGACCGCGCAGGAGGCACCGGCGAAGCTGAAGACGGTCGACCACCCCGAGGTCGGTCGCATCCGGGTCGACTGCGACACGCTCGTCGTCGCCGGGGACGACCTGCGGATCATGGTCTACTCCTGCGAGCCCGGCACCGAGGACGCGGAGCGGCTGGCGCTCGCGATCGTCCTCGGCAACCAGGCCATGCGGGAGCGGGCACCGAGCAGCCAGCAGACCGGCGGCCAGGAGCCCGCCGCCGTCACTCCCCCGCCGTCACCTCGATGATCGTCTTGCCCGGCACGCGCCGGCCGGCGAACGCGGCCGCCGTCTCCGACAGCGGCCGGACGGCCCCGACCACGGGCCTGAGCCGGCCGGACCGGACCCGCTCGGCGAGGTCGGCCAGCCGGGCGCGGTCGGGTTCGACGACGAAGAAGATCGCCCGCCCGTCCTTCGGGTGCGCGGTGGGCGGCGCGGCGATGGTGACGACGGTGCCGCCCGCGCGCACCAGCTCGGTCGACCGCTGGAGCACCTCGCCGCCGATGACGTCGAACACCAGGTCCACCTCGCCCGCCTGACCCAGCTCGCCGGCGCCCAGGTCGAGGAACGTGTGCACCCCCAGGTCGCCCGCGAGGTCCCGGTCCCCCGCGCGGCCAGTGCCGATCACGCGGGCGCCCGCCGCGCGCGCCAGCTGGACGGCGATCGAGCCGACGCCGCCCGCTGCACCGTGCACCAGCACGGTCTGGCCGGGCCGCAGGCCGCCGTGGTCGAACAGCCCCTGCCAGGCGGTCAGCCCCGAGATGGGCAGCGCGGCGGCGACGGTGTGGTCCAGGTCGGCCGGCAGCGGTGCGAGGTTGCGCGCCTCCACGGCCGTGAACTCGGCCAGGGACCCGTCGCGGCTCCAGTCGGTCAGCCCGAACACGCGCTGGCCCACCGTCAGGCCCGTGGTCCCGTAGCCGAGGCCGGCCACGACCCCCGAGATCCGGACCCGGTCCGCAGCGGTACCGGCGCCGTCCCTACGGCTCCCGCATCCGGGACCTGAGCACGTCGAACTCGCACCCCGGCGCGTCCGGGTCGAAGCCGTGCTCGACCAGCCAGCGCGACGCCGTCAGGCTGCGGAGCGACCACCAGGCCCGGATCGCGTCCCGGTCCGCACCCGGGCCGTAGCCGGCGAGCAGGTCGTCCAGGCGTTCCTCGTGCCCCAGGGTCAGGATGGCGAGGTCGAACATGGCATCACCCGGCGCGGCCTCGGACCAGTCGATGATGCCGGTGACCTCGTCGCCGTCGACGAACACGTGGGTGATCTGCAGGTCGCCGTGGATGAACGCGGGTCGGTACGGCCGGAGCGCCCCCTCGGCGATCTCGCGGTTGTGCCGGACCACCTCGGCGGGCAGCACGGCGTTCTCCAGCAGCCACGCGCACTCGCGCTCCAGCTCGGCCGCGACGTCGTCCAGCGCTCGCCCCTCCCACGGCGGGAGCGGCGCGTCGTGCAGCCTCCGGATGGCGGCGCCCGCCGCGGCCCACGCCGCCGACGACGCCGCGGAGGGCTCGCCGAGCACGCCGAGCGCCGTGCCGGGCACGGCGGCGATCGCGAGCACCGGCGGCTCGTGCCAGCGGATCGCCGGGGTCGGCACCGGCGCCAGGCCCATCGCCCGGATCTCGACGTCGGCGTGCGCCGGGTCGCCGTCGACCTTCAGGAACACGTCGCCCACGCGCAGCGTCGCGCGCTGGCTGTGGGCGACGACGACCTCCACCTCGTCCATGGCGGCCATCCTGACGGAACGGGCCGCCGATCGCGCCGGTTTTTCCTGCCCGTCTACTGTTGGCCGACCCGCACGCCGTCGACCCAGACCTCCAGGTCCGGGTTCTTCTCCTGCCAGAAGCAGACCATCCCGGCGATCCGCAGCCCCTCGCGCAGCGGGGTGTCGTAGCCCCAGACGACGTCGCGCAGCCGCAGGTCCCCGACGCGGACCGTCCAGTACGCGGCCGTGCCCTTGTAGGCGCAGTAGCTCACCGTGTCGGTGGGCGTGAGCAGGTCCATCCGGACGTCGACCTGCGGCAGGTAGTACCGCGGCGGCTGCCCGGTCTGGACCAGGACGACCGGCCGGCGCGACTCGGCGACCACCTCCCCGCCCGCCACCACCCGGACGTGCCGGTTCGACGGCATCGCGTCCACCCGCACGTACGGGTCGCGGGCATGGGTGTGGATCACCTCCTCCTCGGCGAGCCACGTGTCCAGCGCCGCCCAGTCCAGCGTCACCGCGTCGCGCAGGGCCACGAGCGGGGCCTGCGGGTAGCGCTGGGCGGCGCCGGGCAGCACCGTCTCCCCCACGCCGTCAGGGACGACGACGTCGAACAGCTCGCCGGGTCCGAGGCTCCTGGACCGGCGGCCGGGGCCAGCGGGGCGCAGCCCGACCTTCAGCTCCGTGGGGGCGAAGAAGTACTGGGGGTAGAAGCGGTGCTCCCAGACCAGCAGCGGCGGGTCGGCGTCCGCGACGAGCACGCCCGACTTGTAAGCGCGTACCCGCACCGAGCCGGGCTGGGCCGTGCCCGGCTGGATCACCACCGCGCTGCGCACGATCTCGCCCTGCGCCGCGTCCCTGCGCACGGTCTCCCGCTGCACGATGTCACTCATCGTCTCCGCCACCCTTCGTCGTCCGTCGCGGCCCGCCGCCGCCCGCCGGGGGCGGTTCTCGCGCACCGCTTCTGCCCACCCGACCGGCGAGCGCCCCGATGTGTGACCGTCCCGGGGTGGGCGGGACACGGGGCGCCGGGGCGCGCCCACCGGACGAGTGTCAGTGGTGGGGTGTTTCCTGGACCCATGAACAGACCGGACCCGGACGGCACGAGCCGGAGGACGCGGTTCGCGATCGACGCCGTCACCGCGGTGCGCCTGGTACGCGAGGACCCTGGCGCGGGCGCCCACGTGCCGCTGGTCGCTCCGGCCGCGCTGCGCAGCCATGCCATGTCGATCCTCTACCGCGACACCGACGCGGGGCTGCTGGACGAGAAGACGGCGCGGGCGCTGCTGGAACGGGTCGCGACGCTCAAGGTCCGGCTGCTGGGCGACCGGGTCTCGCGTGCGACGGCGTGGAAGGTCGCCCGGCAGCTCGGCTGGCACGACACCGGGCAGGCCGAGTACCTCGCCGTGGCCACCCTGCAGGCCGACGTGCTGGTCGCGGGCGACCGCGACATCGCGGCGGCGGCGCAGGGGCTGGTGCCCCTGGCCACGTACGACGACCTGCGCCGGGCGTGACGGCCGGGTGGCGCGGGCCGCGCGTGACCGGCCGCGGGCCGTGCGCCACACTCCTCCCGTGACCACCCTCAGGTTCGAGCTCAGCACGTCCGTCCCCGTCGGCCCGCGCGCCGCGATCGACTTCCTGGCGGACCTCACCCGGCACCGCGGCCTGCACCCCTACCTGGTGTCCGCCGACGTCGTCGCGAGCGGCGCCGGCCCGGAGGGGCCGTGGCAGGACTGGCGGGTCGTCGAGCGGCCCCGGCTCGGTCCGCTGCCGTACACGATCCGCTTCCCCGCCCGGATGATGCGGGCCGGCGACGACGTGCTGACGTCGTCCGTGCGGGCCGCGCCGGGCTGCACGCTGCGCACGGTCACCCGGGCGACGCCGGCGGGCGACGGGGCCCTGCTCACGGAGACGACCGAGGTCACCGCCCCCTGGCCCGTGGCCGGGTACATGACCCGCCACGCCCGCGCCGCGCACGAGCGGACGTTCACGCTGCTGCCCGGGGAGCTGAGCCGGCTCCGGTAGGCGGAACCGGGTGGGCGAGCCCTGCCGCCGGGTTCGCCACGCCGCGCGACACGCCGAGCGGCACGCCGTGTGCGCCCGGCGGTTCGGGGGCATCATGAGGAACATCGGGGGGCGGCCGCATCTCGCGAGAGGAGCCGCGGCATGGAGCTGTCCGACCGGGCCAGAGCAGCGCAGGACGCCATCGAGCCCGTCACGTCCTTCTTCGTCTCGCTGCGCACGATGGACCGGCAGGCCGGCGTCGTCGACCTGGCGTTCGGCGACCCGCACGAGATGCCGCTGCGGGGCCTGGTCGACGCGCTGCGGGCGAACCTCGAACCCCGCGCCCCCGACTGGTTCGCCTACAAGTCGAGCCTGGCCCCCGCCCGGGAGACGATCGCGGAGGGCCTGCGCGGCGAGCTCGGCCTCCCGTTCGACTCGGACGACGTGGCCATGACCCAGGGCGCGTTCGGCGCCATCGCGCTGGCGTTCCGGCTCGTGGCCGACGCCGGGGACGAGGTGGTGTTCCCCGAGCCCGGCTGGTTCTACACCCCGATGCTGCGCGCGGCGAACCTGGTGCCGGTCCGCGCGCCGCTGACCCCCGACGGGTTCGACCTGGACGTCGATGCCATCGCGCGGGCGATCACGCCCCGGACGCGCGTCGTCGTCGTCAACTCGCCCGCGAACCCCACCGGGCGCGTGTACGCCCGGGACCGGCTGGTCGAGCTCGGCGCGGTGCTGGAGGCGGCGTCGGCCCGGAACGGACGCCGCATCTGGCTGCTGTCCGACGAGCCGTACCGCCGGATCCGGTTCGACGGGATCGGCTTCACGAGCCCGGCCGAGTGCTACCCCTGGACCCTGGTCGACTACAGCTACGGCAAGGTACTGCTCGCGCCCGGCCAGCGACTCGGGTACCTCGCGTTCTCGCCCCTGATCCCCGACGACGTGCGCACCGAGCTGCGCGCCGCCCTGCTCCCCCTGCAGATGGGCCTCGGCTGGACCTTCCCCGACGCCCTCATGCAGTACGCGGTGCCGGCCCTGGAGACCGTCTCGATCGACGTCGCCGAGCTGCAGCGGCGCCGCGACCTCATGGTCGCCGCGCTCGGCGCGGCGGGCTACGACCTCACCGTGCCCGAGGGCACGTTCTACCTGTGGAGCGCCGCTCCGGGCGGCGACGCGCCGGCGTTCGTCACGGCGCTCGCCGGGCGGGGCGTGTTCGTGCTGCCCGGCACCGTCTTCGACCGGGCCGGGCACTTCCGGATCAGTCTCACCGCGACCGCCGCCATGCTGGAGCGGGCACTGCCGGCCCTGCGGGCGCTGGCGCCGCACTGACGGGCCAAATTGCCTCGTTCACATCCCCCGCCCGGCTTAACATCCGGCTGATGCCTCTCATGCCACTCCCCGGATCGGCTCCTGCGACCACGGACCTCGGCATGCTGCAACGCGGTCGTGGCGCCGGTTGGCTCGCTGCGGCCAACGGAACGACCGGCGTCGAACGTCTCCTGGAGTGCATAGCGAACGATCCGCGGTGGGACTCCCAGGTCGAGCGGCGCAGCGACTACTACGCCACGCTCGCTCTCCGGCTCGCAATCGCTCCAGCGACGATCGCCGACCTCGCGCTGGCGGCCGCTGAAGATGACCTCCTCCCACGCGACGTGCTCGACGCGATGGCCCGTCGGGGTTCCGCTGACGCTCATGTCGCGCTCGCAGGGCTTCCGCCTCTGCTCGACGACGAGGACGTGCGACCCGTGCGCCGTCCGCCGTGCCCGTCGCTCGACGAACCGCTCGACATACTGCTCCGCACAATCGGTCCTCGTTGCGGCACCAGGTTCGTCCAGCGCTTCGCTGCGACCACCGATCGCCGTGAGCTCCAGGCACTCCAAGGAGCGGCCCTCGACCCCGAGCTGCTCTGGGGGCGACGGCATGCGCTCGAGGTCCTCGGTCTCCGGGGCGATCTGGTCGCTCTCGGCTGGGCCGAGCAGATCCTTGCCGCCGACACGCTGGGTTTCGAGGGGGCCGCTGCGCTCGGGTACGTCATCGCGCTCCCGTCCCGCGTCACCTTGCCGCTGTCCCGGTCGTGGCTCGCCGTCGACGACCGCCGCGGGCAAGCCGCGCGCAAGGTCCTCGCCAAGCACGCCCAAGCTGAGGACAGCGCGGCCATCCAGGCGGCTCTCCCCCAGGTCGTCGACGACAACTACGCGATCTGCGACCTCGTCACCGCCCTCGGCCGGATTCCCGAGCACGGTCCGTACCCCCTGCTCGACGTCGTCTACACCGAGTCCCAGTACTCCTACGCCCGGGCACGCGCCGCCGCCGCCATCGCGGCCACCGACCCGACTTTCGGACCTCGCATCGCGCCCGAGTGCCTCTGGGACTGCGAGGACCCGGTCAGGATCCTTGGTGTGAACCACGCGCCTCGCACCGCCGTCGTGGCCGAGCGCCTCCGCGAACTGGCCGACGAATCCGGCGAGGATCCCGACGTCCGCGAGGCGGCTCGTCGGCGAATCGCAGGTTCGCCCGTGTGACCGGACCCATGATCACAGCTGTGCGAGGGCGCTCGTGTCAGCGTCCCCTGGCACACTGGCGGCCATGACTCCTCCGGACGCCGCCTCGACTGAGCTCGACATGACAGCACCCGCGCTCGACCTGGCGCCGACGCCGCTCGACGTGCTGCGCACCGTGTTCGGCTACGACGCCTTCCGCGGCGAGCAGCAGGAGATCATCGACACCGTGACGAACGGCGGCGACGCCCTCGTGCTCATGCCCACCGGCGGCGGCAAGTCGCTGTGCTACCAGATCCCGGCGCTCGTGCGGCGGGGCACCGGCGTGGTGATCTCGCCGCTGATCGCCCTGATGCAGGACCAGGTGGACGCCCTGGAGGCGCTCGGGGTGCGGGCCGGGTTCCTCAACTCGACCCAGGACGCGGACCAGCGCCGCCGGGTGGAGCAGGCCTACCGGTCGGGCGAGCTGGACCTGCTCTACCTCGCGCCGGAGCGGCTCGGCGTCGAGTCCACGGCCCGGCTGCTGGACCAGGGCACGATCGCGCTGTTCGCGATCGACGAGGCGCACTGCGTGTCCCAGTGGGGCCACGACTTCCGCCCGGACTACCTGCGCCTCGGCACACTGGCCGAGCGGTGGCCCGGCGTCCCGCGCATCGCCCTGACCGCGACGGCCACCCAGCACACCCGCGAGGAGATCGCGGACCGCCTGGGCCTGGCGGAGGCCCGGCACTTCGTGGCCAGCTTCGACCGGCCCAACATCACCTATCGTGTCGCGCCCAAGGACAGCCCGCTGCGGCAGCTGCTCACCCTGCTGCGCACCGAGCACCCCGGCGAGGCCGGGATCGTGTACTGCCTCTCGCGAGCGTCGGTCGAGAAGACCGCTCAGCAGCTCACCGACCAGGGCATCCGCGCCCTGCCGTACCACGCGGGCCTGCCCGCGCAGGTGCGCGCCGCCAACCAGGCGACGTTCCTGCGCGAGGACGGCGTCGTCATGGTCGCGACCATCGCGTTCGGCATGGGCATCGACAAGCCGGATGTCCGGTTCGTGGCGCACCTCGACCTGCCCAAGTCGGTCGAGGGCTACTACCAGGAGACGGGCCGCGCGGGTCGCGACGGCCTGCCGTCGACGGCGTGGCTCGCCTACGGCCTGGCCGACGTCGTGCAGCAGCGCAAGATGATCGCCGAGTCCGAGGGCGACCTCGCCCACCGCCGCCGGCTCTCCTCCCACCTCGACGCGATGCTGGCGCTGTGCGAGACCGTGGAGTGCCGCCGCGCCCAGCTCCTGCGCTACTTCGGCCAGCAGCACCCCGGGGACTGCGGGGCCTGCGACACCTGCCAGAACCCGCCCGAGGCCTGGGACGGCACCGTCCCCGCCCAGAAGCTCCTGTCCGCCGTGTTCCGGTTGGACCGCGAGCGCAATCAGCGGTTCGGCGTGGGGCACGTGGTCGACATCCTGCGCGGCAAGGCCACGCCCAAGATCACGCAGTGGGGGCACGACAGCCTCACGGTGTTCGGCGTGGGCGAGGACCTGTCGGACGGCGAGTGGCGGTCCGTGGCGCGCCAGCTCCTGGCGCAGGGCCTGCTGGAGGTGGACTCGAACCACGGCACGCTGCTGCTCACCGAGACCAGCGGGGACGTCCTGGGCCGACGGCGCGAGGTGCGGCTGCGGCGCGACCCGGCCCCGGCGGCGGGCGCCCGCCGGTCGTCGCGGTCCGGGGGCGCGAAGGCGGAGGTGGCGGCGCTGGCCGATGCGGACCAGGAGGTGTTCGAGCGGCTGCGCGCCTGGCGGGCGGCGGCTGCCAAGGAGCAGGGCGTGCCCGCCTATGTGGTGTTCCACGACGCGACGCTGCGCACGGTCGCCACGGAGCGGCCGGGCGACCTGGACGCGCTGAGCGGCATCAGCGGTGTGGGCCAGGCCAAGCTGGAGCGCTACGGCGAGGGGATCCTGGCGGCGCTGCGCGCCGAGGAGTAACGCCCGTGCTCATACGTCGTGCTCGGCGAGCTCGCGGAACTCGTCGGGCACGGCGCCGCCGCGGCGCAGCACCACGGGGAGGTAGCCGACGGCGTCGCCGCCGAACCGCGTGCGGATCGCGTCCATCGACTCGTCGACGGCGCCCCGCGCCGCGCCCGGCGCGGAGCCGGGACGCCACGGGTCGGGCGGTTCGAGGTCGAGCTCCAGCTGGACCGCCGACTGGTCGGCGATGTTCGAGACGGAGACGCCGAGCAGCGTGATCTCGCACGGTGCGGCGTCGTCGATCGCGGACCAGGCCAGCCGCACCGCGACCTCGGTGAGGGTGAGCGTGGCGGACATCGGGACCGGAAGCGTGAGGGACCGCGTCGCCCGCTGCATGCCCGCGAACCGCACGGCGACCGTCACGGTGCGCCCCGCGCGGCCCTTGGCGCGCAGCCGCCGCGAGACCCGGTCGGACAGGTGCGCCAGGACCGCCCGGACGTCGTCGGGCTCGGGCCGACGCCGGCTCAGGGCCGACTGCGCCCCGACGGAACGTGCGCGGCGGCTGGTCACGACCCGGCGGGGGTCCTCGTCCTGCGCCATGGCGCTGAGCTTGTGCCCCACGGCATGCCCGAGGATGTGCTCGACCGCGGTCGACGGCGTCCGGGCCAGCTCACCGATCGTCTTGATGCCGAGGTCCGCCAGGCGCTGCTCGTTGACGGGCCCCACGCCCCAGATCAGGCTGACGGGGAGCGGGTCCAGGAAGGTCCGCTCGGCCCCGGGGTCGACGACGACCAGACCGTCCGGCTTGGCCACCTGGGAGGCGATCTTCGCGAGGTGCTTGGTCCGCGCGGCGCCGACCGAGATCGGGAGCCCCACCTCGGCACGGACGCGTTCGCGGATCCGCGCCCCGATCGCCGCGGGCGGCCCGAACAGGTGGGTCGCCCCGGACACGTCGAGGAACGCCTCGTCGATCGAGATCCGCTCGACGATCGGCGTGACGTCGGCCAGGACGTCCATCACGGCGTCGGCCAGCCGCTGGTACTCCCCGAAGTGACCCCGGACGAAGACGAGGTCGGGGCAGAGCCGGGCCGCGCGCCAGCCGGGCATCCCGCCCTGCACCCCGTAGGCCTTGGCCTCGTACGACGCCGCGAGCACGACTCCTCCGCGCGGCCCGCCCCCGACGGCGATCGGCCGTCCGCGCAGACCAGGATCCAGCAGCTGCTCGACCGACGCGTAGAACGCGTCGAGGTCGGCGTGCAGGATCGTGGCCTCGCGGACGGACATGACAGCATTCTACTCGAACACGTGTTCTATCGAACGAGCAGGTCAGGGGTTCGCGTACATCTGCACGACGACGCGGTCGAAGCGGCGCACCTCGAGGTCCTGGCGGGTGATCGTCCAGTACAGGATCCCCATCGGCACCCCGACCCACTGCGCGAGCACGACCCAGTCCGACGGGCGGGACCAGCCCTCGCCGGGCCCCTGGAACGCCGACCCGGCGGCCGGGTCCCCGTAGCCGTCGAAGTCGTAGGCGTGGCCGCCGAGCTCCCACTCGCCGCCCCCGTCGGACTGCTCGGACCAGACGGCCTGCAGCGTCTCCGCGTGGGGGTGCTCGGCACCGGCCTCGGCGTCGAGCGGGCAGGAGGGCAGGGACACACCGGGGACCAGGCGGAGGTCGCCGGTGCGCCGCAGGGCCTCGTCCAGGTCCTCGGGAGAGTCGTACTCGTAGGGCTCGTAGTCGGGCGAAGCCTCGCGCTCCTCGACCGGCGTGCCCGCCGGGACGTACACCGCGCCGCCCGCCAGGAGCTCGTCCTCCAGCTCGACGTTCGCGAACAGGAGCAGGTGCCCGTCGGGCGGCAGCGCCAGATCGGTCGCGCCCGGCGCCATCGCCGCCAGGTCGAGCGTCGCGATGAGCTGGTACTCGTCGGTGCGGTCCGGGCCGTACACCGTGCCAGGCGTGGGTGCGTCCGGTGGGAGCATCAGGGGGCCGCCGAGCCGGCCGACGACCGGGCCTGCGCCGTCGGGCGCCGTCCGCAGCGTCGGGCGCGCCAGCCCGAGCCACCGGTCGACGTCGTCCGCCGGGACGCCCCGGTCGAGCGCCTGCTCCCGGAACCGGTCCAGCCACGACAGCGTGGACGCGGGCAGGTTCCGGACCGACGCGGGCAGCACACCCGGCCCGAAGTCCCACCCCGGCTCGGGTCCGACCACGCCCGGCTCCCCCAGCTCCACCAGCCACTCCGCGGCGGACGACCGCGTCGTCGCGTCGCCGTCGGACAGCGCCGCCCGCGCGGCGGCCCGAGCGCCGGGGTGGCCGCCGAGCACGCGGCGGGCGGCCAGGCGGTGGCGGTCCGCGGCCAGCGCGAACGACGTCAGGCGCGGGACCAGCGGCTCGGGGACGGCGGGGAACCTGGCGAGGATCGTCAGGATCATCGTCCTCGTGTCGACGGCCTCCTCGTCCGGGTGCCGCTTCCCGTCGCCGCCGTCGAGGTACTCGTCGGCGAGGTCGAGGCGTTCGGCGAACAGCGGCCACCAGCTCTCGGCGTCCTCGGGCGTCAGCACGGCGCCGATCTTCCGGCCCCGGCGGCCCGTCCGGGTGACCAGCAGCTCCGCGGCCCACCGGTCCGCGTCGGCCGAGCCGGTGGCGCGGCGCGCGTCCCGCAGGGCCCGCACGTCGGGTATCCGCGCCAGCTGGTTCCCGATGGAGTGCCAGGGACCCCAGTCGCCCGGCCTGCTCACCGGCGGCAGGGCGTGCAGGGCCCGAAGCTCCTCCGCTACCTTCGCGTCCTGGGGCAGCACGACCGGGGGCACGGAGTCGGCTCGCGCCGGACGCAGCACCCGCACGCGGAGGACGACCCGGCGCAGCAACCGCTCCCGCTCCGGGCCCAGCGGGCCGACACCGCCGGCGGCGCCGCCGGCCGCGCCGTCGGCCGCGCCGTCGGTCAGGGCCTCCTCGATCGCCACGACGCCCCCGTCGAGGTCGGCCAGGCGGGCGAGGGCGTCCGGCAGCCGGTCCGGCGGCGCCGTGCGCAGGTGCCGCCGCAGCACCTCGATCTGCCGGGGCCCGTCGAGCCGGGACAGCGCGGCCAGCGCCTCCACGCGGACGCCGGCGTCCGCGTCCACGGCCAGCTCGGCGAGCAGGTCCGCGTGCGCCTGCGGGCCGCGCCCGCACAGGCCTGCCACCTGGCGCCGGAGGTAGAGATCGAGCCCTCGGGCGACCTCCGCGAGCGCGTCGGTGTGCCGGGCGAGGAAGGCGGCGCCCGCGTCGCTCTCCAGCAGCTCGCGGCGGGCGTTCACCCCGTGGTGGTGGTCCCCGTACAGCAGCGCCGACAGGGTGGCGTGCTCGGCCGACCGGCCGGGCGCGCCGCTGGCCCGGGCGACCTCCTCGACGACGTCGGGGGTCCACCGCAGCCGCACGTCCGCCGCGTCCGCCGCGTCCGCCGCGTCCGCCGCATCCTTGGCGCTGCTCACCCGCGCGACGTCGTGGGCCAGCATCAGCAGCCAGGACGGCTCGCCGCCCTGACCGGCCCGGGCGAAGACGGCGTGCAGCACCTGCCCGAACCGGGCGAGCACGTCGACCGGCGCGGTCCGGTAGACGGTGCGCCGCGCGGCGTCGGCGTCCTGCCGGGTCCATCCGGGGTGGAGGTCGGCGACGGCCGCCGTCTGCTCCTTCGGGTGGTAGCCGTCCGGCTCGGCGATCAGCTTCGCGCCCTCCGGCCGCTCGCGCAGGCGCTCCAGGATGCCCGGTCCAGAACCATGCACCACGTACTCGACCGCCGGGTCGGACACCTGCGACACCTTCAGCGGCGCGAGGCAGTACCCCACCGCGGCGACCAGGGCCGACGCGCCGTCGGCGTCCGGACCCGCCATTTCCCGTTCATATATGTGCATATCGGGAGTTTACGGACGGGGTCTGACACGCCCCGGGCTCAGGCCGTCCGGGCGAACAGGTGCCGGCTCCCGATCACCGTGTACCCGAGGCGCCCGTAGAGCACCTGGGGCCAGTCGTCGGCCGCGGCGAGCAGGAACCGGGTGCCGCAGCCGGCCTCCTGGGCACGCCGGGTCGCGTCGTCGAGCAGGGCCTGGGCGTACCCGCGGTTGCGGTGCGCCGCGTCGGTCATGACGTCCTCGATCTGCGCGAGGCCGCGGGCCGGGTCCAGGTAGAGGTCGGCGCGGGCGACGATCCCCCGCGGCGCGGCCCCGTTCGCGACGCCGCCGGCGGGCCCGGCCTCCGGGTCACGGACCGCCAGGAACACGACGCCGTCGGCCCCGAGCGTCCGGGCCCGACGTCGGCCCACGAGCTGCTCGACCGCCTCCGGCGACGCGCCCGGGAGGGCCCCGCGCCAGTCGCGCCGCTCCATGTCCGCCAGGTCGTCGGCGGTGACCGGCTCGACGGCGACCGGACGGCGCGACGCAGCCGGCAGCGCCCCGCGCTCCACCATCACCAGCTCGACGTCGTGGGCGTACCCCGCCTGCTCGAAGGGTCCGGCGAACGCGGCGCCGAGGTCGTCGTCGTCCACCACCACGAGCCGGTGGCCGAGGCCGGCCCCGCCGAGCACGTCGTCCGCGAGCCGGAGCGCGTCCGGCGCCGCGACCGCGCCGCGAAGGCAGAGCTTGTTGTGGTCGTGGGACGCGGCGTAGCGCGGGCTGAGCACGGCGAACCCGCCGGGGAGGTCGACGACCCGCTCGGCCTGCCGCCGCTCGACGTCCCGCAGGAAGTCGCGCACCAGGTCGAGGGTCATGCCGTCGTCGCTCATGGCACGAGCGTCCCAGGACCCGCCCCGGGGTGCCCAGCTCAATTCACGACCACTCCCGCCCGTCATATATGATGTACGACGTGCCGACGACGCCCCCCGCCCCGATCTCCCTCCCCTCCCGGACGGAGCACGCGCTCGCCACCATCAAGGAGGGCATCCTCAGCGGACGCCTCGCCGCCGGACAGGCGCTCGTCGAGGCGGAGCTCGCCCAGGAGCTGGCGATGTCCAAGACCCCGGTCCGCGAGGCGCTCAAGACCCTGGAGCTGAGCGGACTCGTCGTGGTGCGGCCGTACGTCGGTGTGCGCGTGCGCGAGCTGTCCCAGGCCGATGCCGTCGCCATCTACGAGACCCGGCTGCTGCTGGAGCCCGAGGCGACCCGGCGCAGCGTGCAGCGCGGCATGGACACGGCCGCCGCGCGCGCGGCGCTGGAGCGGGCCGCCGAGGTGACCGCGCCGGCGCAGCGCAGCCTCGCCAACCGCGCGTTCCACGCGACGCTGTGGGCGGCGGCCGACAACACGATCCTGACCGGCATGCTGGAGGGCCTGCGGGACCAGACGGCGCTCGCCGCCGTCACCACCTGGGCCAAGCAGCCGAGCTGGCGCGACGAGGCGCAGGAGCACGTGCAGATCCTTGCCGCCGCAGAGGCCGGCGACGCCGACCTCGCCGCGGACCTGACCCGCCGGCACATCGCCGGCTTCCTCGACCGGCTCCACCAGGGAGGTGCGACCGCCTGACCCGCAGGACCCGCGCCGCGAGCGCCGGCGGGCCCGTGGGCCCGGCGTCGGCACGCGCGGCGACGCAAGCGAGGTGCAGCCCGTTCACCGCCAAGTTCCCGGGCCGCACCTCTGGAACGAGTGCTCCATGGCGGAGCACGCACGTCACTCGATGGAGGAGCAACGATGCTCAATAGTACAAAGCAGCCTGCGCCCGTCGCAGCCCGGGCGCGACGCAGCCAGATGCGCTGGACGATCGTCGCGTTCTCGGCGCTCGGGCTCACGATCGCCTACCTCGACCGCGCCGCCCTCAGCGTCGCGCTGCCGTTCATCTCGGAGGACTTCCACATCAGCCCTGCCGTGCAGGGTGTGCTGCTGTCCTCGTTCTTCTGGACCTACGCGCTGTTCCAGGTGCCGTCGGGCTGGCTCCTGGACAAGTTCGGCCCGCGCGTCATCTACCCGATCGCGGTGGGCTGGTGGTCGGTCTGGACGGCGCTGACGGCCTTCGCGACCGGCGTCACGAGCCTGATCGTCTTCCGGCTCGGCCTCGGCATCGGCGAGGCGCCCGTGCAACCCGCGAACATCAAGGTGGTCTCCACCTGGTTCCCGCGCCGCGAGCGGGCCTTCGCGTCCAGCCTGTTCGACATGGGTCAGCAGATCGGCTCGGCCCTCTCCATCCCGATCGTCACGTCGATCGCCGTCTTCGCCGGGTGGCGCTGGACGTTCGTCCTGATCGGCGGCGTCGGGCTGCTGTGGATCGTCGGTTGGCTCGCCATCTACCGCGCGCCGCAGAACCACAAGAAGGTCAACGCCGAGGAGCTGGACCACATCCGCTCCGACCAGGCCGAGATGGTGCGGCACACCGGGGAGCCGGTGCGCTGGAGCGCGCTGCTGCGCGACAACCAGACCTGGGCGCTGATGCTCGGCTACGTCTTCCGGTCGCTCGCCGGGGCGTTCTTCCTCACGTGGTACCCCAGCTACCTGCTCAACGAGCGCGGGTTCACCGAGGCGGAGTTCGGCATGGTCGGGGCCCTGCCCGCGGTCATCGGCATCGGTTCCACGGTGCTGGGCGGGATCGTCTCCGACCGGATGCTCGCCTCCGGCCTGTCGCCGAACGTCGCGCGCAAGGTGCCGATCATCTCGGGCCTCGTGCTCAGCGCATGCATCGGCTTCAGCCCGTTCGTGGAGAGCAACGTGGTGCTCATGGTGGTCCTGACCGTCTCCAGCGCCGCGCACTCCTTCGCGGGGGCAGCGATCCTCAGCCTGCCGGCCGAGGTCTCCCCCAGCCCCGAGCGGGTCGGTTCCCTGGCCGGCTTCCAGAACTTCGGCTCGCAGCTCGGCAACCTCATCAGCCCGATCGCGATCGGGCTGGCCCTGACGGCGTCCGGCGGCTCCTACCTCTGGCCGCTCGTGTTCGCCGCGGTCAGCTGCCTCGTGAGCGCCGCCATCTACGGCCTCTGGGTGCAGATCAAGCCCGTGGAACAGCAGGCCGGCGCCCTGCAGGACGCCGGACCCGAGCAGAACAGTCCCCAGCAGAACGGAGCATCATGACCGGGCACCACGACGTCGTCGAACGCCTGAGGACGGTCGTCGGCATCCCCGTCGTCCCCTACGCGCCCGACGGCGGTGTCGACCTCGCCCTGACCGGGCAGCTCGCCGGCCGCCTCGTCGAGGCGGGCCTCGGCGCCATCACCCCGAACGGCAACACCGGCGAGTTCTACGCCCTGACCCCGCGCGAACGCGCCGACGTCGCCCGGACCGTCACCGAGGTGGCGCGCGACCGCGCCGTCGTCGTCGTGGGCGTGGGGCTGGACCCCGCCACCGCGCAGGCCGAGGCCCGGGCGGCCGCGGAGCTCGGCGCGCACGCCGTCATGGTGCACCAGCCGGTGCTCCCCTACATGTCGCGCCGGGGCTGGGTCGAGTACGTGGCCGCCGTCGCGCACGCCGTGCCCGGGCTCGCCGTCCTGCCGTACGTCAGCTCCCCCGCCATCCGGGGGTCGGACGTCGCGGCGCTCGCGCACCAGGCGGGCAACGTCGTGGGGGTCAAGTACTCGGTGCCCGACCCCGTCGCCTTCGCCGAGACCGTGCAGGACACCGACGCCGACCTGCTCTGGATCGCCGGGCTGGCCGAGTCGTACGCGCCGTCGGCGTGGCAGGCCGGTGCGCGCGCGTTCACCTCGGGCCTGGTCAACGTCGCCCCGGACGTCTCGTTCGACCTGCTGGACGCCCTCCGGCACGACGACGCCGCCGGGGCGGCCGGCGTCTGGCGCCGCATCCGGGAGTTCGAGCAGCTCCGGGCCCGCGACCGGTCCGCCGACAACGTCTCCGTGGTCAAGGAGGCCATGCACCAGATGGGGCTGTGCGACCGGTCCGTCCGGCCGCCCAGCACCACCCTGGCCGAGCCCGACCGCGCCGCCATCACGCGGATCCTCGACGACTGGAAGGTCTCGGTATGACGACGAGCACGACGGGCGGCACGAACATCGCCCGGCTCACCACCTACCTGCAGCGGGTCGGGAACCGTCCCCGCGTGCTGCTGCGCATCACCACCGACGACGGCATCGACGGCTGGGCCGAGATCTACAACCACGGCCCCGACCTCGCCTACCCGGCGATCATCGAGTACCTCGCGGACCAGATCGCGGGCATCGACGCCTCCCGCGTCGCATACGTGAACCAGCTCCTGCACCAGTCGGCCCGGTTCCCGCAGGGGGCGCTCGGGCTGGCTGCCATCGCCGCGGTGGACCACGCCCTGTGGGACATCGCCGCGAAGCGGCTCGGCGTGCCCGTCTACCAGCTCCTCGGCGGCGCCGTCCGCGACCGGGTGCGGGTCTACGCGGGCCTGTACGACGCGCCCGACGTGCCCGAGCTGCGCGACCGCACCGCCGCGCTGCACGAGCACCACGGCGTGGACGCGTTCAAGCTCAGCCCCTACCGCCGCGACCTGCACCGGTCCCGCTTCGGGCTGGTCGCGCGGGAGCTGGGCGACTGGTTCGGCGAGATCCGCGCGAGCCACCCCGAGGAGTGGGAGTTCGCGTTCGACGCCCACGGCTGCCTCTGGGAGCCGCGCCAGGCCGTGGACCTGGCCGCGGCGCTCGCCCCGAACGAGCCGATGTTCCTGGAGGAGCCGATCCGCCCGGAGTACCTGCCCGCCTGGGGCCGGATCCGCGCGGAGATGACGGTGCCGCTCGCCACGGGCGAGTCGCTGTACTCCCCGAACGAGTTCCTCGGGCTGCTGGCCGTGCAGGGCGCCGACATCGTCCAGCCCGACATCGCCGTGGTCGGCGGGCTCACGCAGCTGCGCAAGATCGCGACGCTCGCCGAGGCGCACGACGTCCCCGTCGCACCCCACAACCCGCTCGGGCCGCTCGCGACGGCGGCCAACGTGCACTTCGCGGCCGCGACCTGGAACTTCTCGATCCTGGAGTACAAGTTCGACGAGGTCTCCTGGTGCCACGACCCGTACGTGCCGGTCGACGGGCACCTGGAGCTGCGGCCCGACCGGCCCGGCTGGGGCATCGAGATCGACGAGTCGGCGCTCGCGCACGACGACTGGGTGCACTGGGAGCGCAAGGTCCCGGTGCGGAGGGACGGGTCGACGGGATGGATGTGACAACGCCTGAGACGCACCCCGTGCCGGGTGCGAGCCTCGTGACCAGCCGGGATGCCCGGACCGGCGCGGTCCGGGAGCTCGACGTCGTCGAGACCACCCCGGACCGCCTCGACGACGTCGCCCGGCGGGCCGCCGCCGTGGCCCCTGGCCTCGCCGCCTGGCCGCGCGAGCGGCGAGCCGCGCTCCTGGAGGCGCTCGCCGACGCGCTCGACGCCGACCGCGACGCCCTCGTCGCGGAGGCCGACCGCGAGACCGCCCTCGGCCCCGACCGGCTCGGCGGCGAGCTCACCCGGACCGCCTACCAGCTCCGCACGTTCGCCCGCGTGGTGCGCGACGGCGCCTACCTGGAGGCGACGATCGACCACGCGGGACCCACCCCCATGGGCCCGCGCCCCGACCTGCGCCGCATGCTGGTGCCGCTCGGCCCGGTCGCGGTCTACGCGGCGAGCAACTTCCCGTTCGCGTTCTCGGTGCTGGGCGGCGACACGGCGTCCGCGCTCGCCGCGGGCAACCCCGTGATCGTCAAGGCGCACCCGGGGCACCCCGCGACGTCGGAACGCGTGGCGCGGCTCGCCGAGCGGGCGGTCACGGAGTCCGGCGCGCCCGAGGGCACGTTCGCGCTGGTGCACGGGTTCGACGCCGGGGTCGCGCTGGTGTCCCACCCGGCGATCCGCGCGGCCGGGTTCACGGGGTCGCTCGCCGGCGGGCGTGCGCTGGCCGACGCCGCGGCGGCGCGTCCCGCGCCGATCCCGTTCTACGGGGAGCTGAGCAGCATCAACCCGGTGCTGGTCACGCCGGCCGCTGCCCGGGAGAAGGCCGACGAGTACGGGGCAGGGCTGGCCGCCTCCGTGCTCCAGGGCGGCGGGCAGTTCTGCACCAAGCCCGGGCTCGTCCTGGTGCCGGCGGGAGCAGACGGCGACCGGGTGATCGACGCGTTCGCGCGGGCGATCGACGCGGCGCCGGCCCTGCCCGCCCTCACGGCGGGCATGGCGGACGCATACGGGCGCGGGCTGACGGCGCGGGCCGGCGACGCCGTCGTCCGGGCGCAGGGCGTGCCCGGGACCGCACCCGACACCGAGGCGGGCGGGCCCGCCGGGGCGGGGACGACGACGCGGCCCGCGCTGCTCGAGGTCCCGGCCGGGAAGCTGACGCCCCGGCTCGTCGATGAGTGCTTCGGGCCGCTCGCCGTCGTGGTGCGGTACGCGGACGAGGCGGAGGCCATCGCCGTCGTCGAGCAGGTGGAGGGGTCGCTCACCGCGAGCATCCTCACCGGCGACGCCGCCGACCTGGGCCTGCCCGTCGCGCGGGCCGCGCTCGCGGCACGCGCCGGGCGCGTCCTGTTCGACGGCTACCCGACCGGGGTGGCCGTGAGCTGGGCGCAGCACCACGGCGGGCCGTGGCCGTCGACCAACTCGCTGCACACGTCCGTGGGCGCCTCGGCGATCCGCCGGTTCCTGCGCCCGCTCGCCTGGCAGCAGGCGCCGGAGCACGCCCTGCCGCCGGAGCTGCGGGACGGCGCGCCGGTCGTCCCGGTCCGCGTCGACGGGGAGCTGGTGCTGCCGCAGGGCTGAGCCGCCCGGACGCGATCGAAAACAAGCGGCCCCGTGGCTGTGGATGCCTCGGGGCCGCTCGATCCGCTGTCTCATTCGGATCCCGCCGGCACTCTCGCGCCGGAAGTCTGCACCCAGTCTAGCCGATTCACCCGTCCTCGTGGGGGCGGGTGAATCCCGTCCCCACGGGGGCGGCGCCGGATACGCCGGCGTATCGTCGCAGGTGCCACAGCACCGGGCAGTGCGGCAGTGCCCGTCCGGCGGCCTGCCGCCGTCGGCCCGCCCGCGCACCCCGGTCCGTTCCCGCGGGAGGCTCCGCGGCCGGACGCAGGACGCCGACCGCGCGGTGGGCCCCGTGGAACGCCCGCGCGTCTCGCGCCCGGGCGTGACTGTCGCACAACTCGACCGCGAGCGGCGCACGGTCTCCCGACCCGCCACGCGATCGCCGGACTCCCGCGATCTGCGAGCCACCGACACCCGGTACCGGCATGCCGGTCCGGCACGAGGTCCCACCGGCGGCGCTCCTCGCGCGGCTGGAAGGAGAACGGGATGTCCACCTCGAACGGCCGCAACAAGAAGAAGCACCAGAACAGGAAGCGCCGGAACAAGAACCGCGCGCCACGCGGCCTGAGCTATCAGGCCTGCGCGGTGATCGTCGCCGTCGCCGGGATGTGCGCCTGGGTCGCGCACGACGTCCTGGGCGGCGCCGTCCGGACGGCGCCCGCGGCGGCGACCGCCCCGACGCCGTCCACCCCCGCGCGGGCGGGCGACGTGTACGTGACCACGCCGCAGGCGGCCGCGCCGCCGGTCGTGCTCATGGTTGCACCGGACGGTTCAGGCACGACGGCGGTACCCGGGACGACGGCCGGGGCCCAGCCGTCGGCGGCGCGTGGTTCTGCGGCAACGGGCGGAGCGTCGGCGGGCGGTGCGACGGCTCCCGTTGCCGCCGCGTCTGTCCCCTCCGCGTCCGGCACGCGCGCCGTCGTCCAGGCAGCTCCCGGTGCCACGCCGACGACGCCGGCGCCGGCGGCCGCCGCGGGCGACCCGCCCACCGGGGTGATCGTGGTGCCGACAGGTCGGCAACCGGCTCCGGCGGCCTCGCCGCAGGACCGGCGAGTCAGCTATCAGGTCCTCGCCGCCGACGGCTCGATCGTCTACGTGGGGGCCGACGGGCGGCTCGTCGCGAACACCGGCGCCGTCTCCTCCAGCGGTGTGCTCGCGCTCGGTTCCGACGGCTCGGGGCTGCGGTCCGGCGAGTCGAGCGTTTCGGCGCCGCCAACCGCTGCGTCTCCGGCGTCGTCTCCCGCGTCGTCTCCGGCGGCGTCGACGGCGCAGGGCGGAGCCACGGCGGGCACGCACCAGAACGACTCGTTCGGCGGCATGCTCCTGGGGTACGGGCCGGGCAGCTCCATGGCGATCAGCGGCTTCGAGGACCACTCGGTGAGCGTCGTCGGCAGCGACCAGATCGTCACCTACGACGACTCGAACGTGTTCCTGGGCCGGGACGGCCGGATCAACGCGAACACGGGCGACACCGACTCCAGCGGCCTCAACGCGGTCGACGTGACCGGGTCGGTCGTCCGGTCGGGCAACTCGGGTGACGCCGAGGACACGGAGGAGGACGAAGGAGACGAGGAGGAGGGCGAGGAAGAGGAGGGCGAGGAGGAAGAGCCCGGGGCCGGCGCCGAGGAGGGCACGGAGGACGAGGGTCCCGCGGTACCGCCCTTGGGACCGCCCGCGCCCGGGCCCACGACGTCAGGCCCCACCACGTCCGGCCAGGCCACCGTGACGGACGAGGGCGAGTCGTCGGCGACCGGGAACGGCGCCCTCGTGGTGGGTGCCGACGGGTTCGACGACGTCTCGATCCGGAGCCGGGGCGACCGCAACGTGGTCACGTACGACGACTCGAACGTCGTGATCGGCGGCACGGGTCCGGTCAACACCCAGATCGGCGACAGCGACACCGGGGGCGCCGTCGTGATGGGCGTGCACGGCTCGGACGTGCGGGCGGGGTGCGAGGGCGACCTCTGCTACTCCGACTGACCACGGGCAGGAGCCCGCGAGGCAGGAAACCCAGCAGGAATCCGCGGGGCCGGGATGGCCGTCCCGGTCCCGCGGACCTACGCTGGAGAGGTACCCCTTCCGCGACGACGACGTGGCGGTGACACCCCATGGGCTGGACCTTCCTGACCCGCCAGAAGCCGGCACCCGACCCGCTGGTGACCCTGCGGCTGCAGTCGCGCCTGGGCCAGCTCGCGGCCGAGCTGCGCCACGTCGAGGAAGACCCCGGCCTGTACGCCCGCGCCCACCACTGGTTCGCGGTGCAGAACGCCTACGACGCGCTGCTGCGCGAAGCCTGCCGCCTCGCCGACCTGCCGACCGACGCGGACCCGTTGCGCGCGAGCGAACGCTCCGCGGCGGACGAGCGGCTGCGGGAGGAGCTGGAGCTCAGCTCCCGCGGCTGGTCCTGGTGACCCCGCCGGTCCTGCGCGCACGACTCAGGCCGTCGCCGGCTCGCCTGCCCACGCCCGCAGGTCACGCCGTGCGTCCTCGGCCCGGGCGCGGAGCGGCGCGAACTCGTCGTCGTCGAACGCCTCTGTCGTCTCCAGGTACTCGCGGCGGGTCCGGTCCGCATCGGCGAACCGCCACAGCAGCTCGCTGAGCTGCCGCTGCTCGGCGGCCGTCCGCCGACCCGCCTGCTCGATCAGCCGCACGAGGAACCTGTCCCGCCCCGGCACCGTCACGCGCACCACTCCGGGCGCCTCGAACTCGGTGATCTGCCGCACCGACCGCCGCGTGTACCGGTCGCACACGATCGCGAACAAGCCGGTGACGACCGCGTAGACCACCGTGACGGGGATCGCGACGTCCTGGAGCGGATCGGTCGGCGGCATCGCGGTGTTGCTCGCCCACGCCCCGACGAGGATCAGCACGACGGGGAACGCGCACCACAGCGAGTTGGCCACCCTCGACCACCGGAACCGGACCCGCGCGGTGCGGGTCGTCGCGTCGAGCTCGGCGCTGATCCGCGCCACCTCGTCGACCGCGGTACCCGGCTCGATGACCAGGACATGCTGCTCTGCCGCCTCGGCGCGCTCCTCGTGCCCCGTCACCGAGAAGAGCGATCCGCTGCCGACGAGCCACAGGAGGCCGAGGAACCGACCAGGGCTCGGGGCAAGCCAGACATTCTGCACGGCCAGAGCGTAGTGGTTGCCGGACCGGGACGTGCCTGGGCCGTGCCCGCACAGCCCGCACAGGGTCCATTGCCGCCGAAACTCCCCTGCCCACTTAGGGTCAGGGCATGTTCCCCTGGCTCGAGATCGCCGGCTGGGTCGGCTCCGCGCTCGTCGTCCTGTCCCTCACGCAGGCGCGGGTATTCCGCTTCCGCTGGCTCAACCTGACCGGCTCCCTGATCGCGACCACGTACAACGCGATCCTCGGGATCTGGCCGTTCTTCGCGATGAACGCCGCGATCAGCCTCATCAACATCTACTGGCTGCGGCGCCTGACCCGCGAGCGCCACGACGCCGCCGTCTACGAGGTGGTGGAGGTGGCGCCGGACGACGCGTACCTGCTGCACGTGCTGCGCACGCACGCGGCCGACATCGCGACCTTCGCCCCGGGCTTCGTGGCGCAGCCGGAGCCGGGCCAGGAGCGTTCGGCATTCCTGGTGCAGCGCGGCGACGAGACGGTGGGCGTGGTGGAGGTGCGCGACGCCGGGGACGGCGCGGGCGTCGTGGAGCTCGACTGGGTGTCCATGCGGTTCCGCGACCTGACGCCCGGCGAGTTCGTGTACCGGCGCAGCGGGATCTTCGCGGCCAAGGGGTTCGACCGCGTCGTCGTGCCGCAGGCCGCGCCGGGCGCGCACGCGTACCTGCGCGGCGTGGGCTTCCGCCCGGAGGGCGACACCTGGGTGCGGGAGGTCGTGGCCGACGGAGGGTGAAAGCCGCCGGGGCCGCCTTGACAGCACGGGGGCGGCTGGGAAAACTCTTTCCTGCCGCTGGTCTGCATCGAGGCAATCCGGCGCCGCCGACATCGACGTCCGGGAGAGAACGTGCACCTGCCCTCAGGCAACCGAAACAGCGGCAGACCGGGAGGCGGGCCAGGGCGCCGGCCGTCCCGCGCCGTGGCGGCCACCGCGCTGGCGCTTCTCGTGCCCGCGCTGGTCGTGCCCGCCGCCCTCGCGCCCACGGCGCTCGCCGCCCCGACGCCCGCCGCCCCCGCGTCGGCAGAGAAGGCGACCCAGGAGCCGGCCCGCGTCCTCGACGGCTGGATGGTGTCGTCGCCGGACCGGTCGATCGAGGCCACCGTCGACGTCGTCGACGGGACCCTGACGTACGAGGTCGTGCGGGACGGGACCACGACCGTCGTCGCGCCGTCGGGCCTCGGCCTGACGCTGCGGGAGCCCGCGGTCGACCTGACGACGGGACTGACGGTCGAGTCCACCGACCGCGCCGTCGTCGACGAGACCTGGACCCCCGCCTGGGGCAACGACGCGCGGGTGCGCAACCACGCGAACGAGCTGACGGTGCACGCCGTGCACGAGGCCTCGGGCGTCGAGCTCGACGTGGTCTTCCGCGTCTTCGACGACGGCGTGGGCTTCCGCTACGCCTTCCCGGAGCAGGACGGCCTCGGCGAAGGCGTCGTGGTGTCCGGCGAGAAGACGCAGTTCGCGCTGCCCGCCGACCTGACGGCGTACTCGATCCCGGCGGGCATCCGGTGGAGCGCGGACGAGCAGCACTACCGCACGCAGCCGCTGCCCGACGTCGCCTCCGCGCAGACGCCGATCACGGCGTCCCGCGCGGACGGGCTGTTCCTGACCGTGCACGAGGCGGCGCTGATCGACTTCCCGAGCATGACGGTGGTGCGCGGCACGACGCCGGGCACGCTGGTCTCGGACCTGATCGCCCTGCCGAACGGCGACAAGGCAGTGATCGACGTCGACGCCGACGGCTTCAGCACGCCGTGGCGCACCCTGACCGTCGGCCGGAGCGCGGGCGACCTCGCGGCCTCCCGCCTCATCGAGAACCTCAACGCGCCGTGCGCCATCTGCGACGTCGACTCCGACGACGACGGCACCGCGGACACCACCGACTGGATCGACCCCGGCACGTACGTCGGGGTGTGGTGGGAGCTCCAGCGCCGCGACACGACGTGGAACGCCGGGCCCAAGCACGGCGCCACCACCGCGCGCATCAAGGAGTACGTGGACCTCGCCGTCGAGGCTGGCGCCAAGTACGTGCTGGCCGAGGGCTGGAACCAGAACGCGGGCGGCGAGTGGAAGGGGCAGGACTTCGTCACGCCCCAGGCCGACGTCGACATCGACGAGGTGCTGGCCTACGCCAAGGAGAACGGCGTCGGCTTCATGGCGCACAACGAGACGCGCGGCTACGTGGACTACTACGACGCGCACATGGACGAGATCTTCGACAAGTACCAGGAGTGGGGCATCCACGCGCTGAAGACCGGGTACGCCACGCGGTTCGAGCTGGGCGGCGTGAACCGCAGCCACTACGACCAGGAGGCGGTCAGGCACTACCAGCGGGTCGTCGAGTCCGCGGCGCGGCACCAGATCTCCGTCAACGCCCACGAGTCCATCAAGCCGACGGGCCTGTCGCGCACCTACCCGAACATGATGACGGGCGAGGGTGTGGCCGGCATGGAGCAGCACAACTACATGGGCGCGAGCGGCAACCCGCCCGAGCAGGCGACGATCCTGCCGTTCACGCGCTGGATGGGCGGGCCCGCGGACTACACGCCCGGCGTCCTGGCCGTCACCTGGGACCCGGCGAACCTCAAGACCCGGGTGCAGACCACCACGACGGCGCAGCTCGCGCTCTACCCGACGTTCTCCAGCCCGCTGCAGATGCTGGCGGACACCCCGGAGAACTACGCGGAGCACACCCAGGCCTTCGAGTACCTCAAGGACATGCCGACGGCGTGGGACGAGTCCCACGTGCTCGACGCCGCGCTCGGCGACCACACCGTCACGGCCCGGCGCAGCGGATCCACCTGGTACCTCGGGTCGGTCACCGACGAGAACGACCGCACGGTACGGGTGCCGCTCACCTTCCTGGACGAGGGCACCACCTACGTGGCCGACGTCTACGCCGACGCCGGGGACGCGTCCTGGAAGGGCAACCCGACCGCCGTCGAGGTGACGCACTCGCTGGTGGACTCGACCGACACGATCGACGCCTCCATGGTGGGCGGCGGCGGGCACGCGGTGAAGCTGCGGCCTGCGACGCCGCAGGACCTCGCCGAGCTGCCGGACTACGCCGCCGGCACGTTCACCCTGCAGGGCACGCCGGAGGTCGCCTACGACCCGACGGCCGGCACCGTGACCGTCACGGCGACCGTCCGCAACGACGGCACCACGGCCGGCCAGGCCCGCATCGCCGTGGACGGCGCGACGGTCGACGGCGCCGCCGGCCGGGTGGGCGGCGGGCAGACCCGCACGTTCACGTTCGACGTCGCGGCCGACGACGTCGCCTACCGGGCGGCGAACGCGATCGCCGTCGTCGGCGCGGACGGGACGCCCGGGCGGCCCGTCTCCGTGGCGCTGCTGCCGCGGCCGGACGGGACCCTGACCGACCTGCTGGACGACGAGGCGGAGCACCTGGCCCCCGCCCGTGCCGCGCTCCTGTCCGAGCGGGCCGGGGCGGCGCTGGACGCGGCGCGGGAGAACGACTTCCCCGCCGTCCGCCGGGCGACGCAGGCCGTCCGCCAGGCCGTGCTCACCTCCTCCGCGGCGGCCGTGCCCCCGGACGTCGCGGCCGGGATCGACACGATCGTGGAGCCGTACCTCGGCACCGCGGCCGGGCTGTTCGGCATCCTGTCGCTGATCCGCGACGCCGAGGCCGCCTCCGCGATCGACGGCCCGACCGCCGTCGCCCTGCGGAGGCCCGCCGCCGAGGCGGTGACGCACGCCCGGGCGGGCGACACCGCGGCGACGACCGAGGCCCTGGGGGTGCTGGCCGAGGAGATCGGCGCCGCCGAGGGCGACGACGCGGCCCTCGCCGCGCTGCTCGCGGCCGTCGAGGCGCAGCACGGCGAGCAGGTCAGTGAGGCGGAGACGGCCACGCTGCTGGGCGGCGCGCGCACCAACGCCGAGCACCCCGGCTACACGGGCACCGGGTTCGTCCGCGACCTGACAAAGGTCGGGGCGGGCGTGAAGTTCACCTACGAGGCCCCGGCGCCCGTCACGGTCGAGCTGTCGTTCCGGTACGCCAACGGGATGGTCGTCGCTCCGCTGGACCGCCGGCTGTCCGTCTCCGTGGACGACGGCGCGGCGCAGCCCGTGTCGTTCCCGAACCTCGGCCAGGGCGCCGACCGGTGGCGCATCTGGGACCACTCCCCCGGCGTGCTCGTCACTCTGGCGGCCGGGCGGCACGAGATCCTGCTCCACCACACCGCCGCCGACACGGGCAACATCAACCTGGACCACCTGCGGGTCACGGCGCGACCCGGGGTCCTGACGGAGCCCGCCGCCGACGCCTGGGGCGCCCGGACCATCTACACGGCCGGGGACCGCGTCTCGCACGACGGCGCGCTGTGGCAGGCCTCGTGGTGGACCCAGAACCAGACGCCCGGCGCGTCGGCGTACGGGCCGTGGCAGGAGGTTGCCGAGACCTGGGACGGCACCGCCGCCTGGACGGCGTCACGAATCTTCGACACCGGCGACTTCGTGGAGCACGACGGCGCCCTGTACGAGGCGAAGTGGTGGACCCGCAACCAGGAGCCGGGCGACCGGCACGGACCGTGGCGGGAGGTCGGCTGACGGTCTCCTGCTCGACGGCGCCGCTGCGCGGCGGCGCCGTCGGGCACGGCTGGTGACCGCGGCGCGCGACGTCAGGTCGCCTCCGGATCGGCCCCCTGCGCCGCGCGTCCGCCGTCGACGGGCAGGACCGCGCCGTTGACGAACCCGGCGGCGTCCGACAGGAGGAAGGCGACCGCCTCGGCGACCTCCTCGCCCGTGCCGACCCGGCCGAGCGGGTGCAGGGCGGCCATCTGCGCGTCGACGCCGGGGTGCTCGCGCCGGTACGCCTCGTGGCGCGCCGTCGTCACGGACCCGAGGGCCACCGCGTTGGTGCGGATGCCCTCGGGCCCGTGGTCGACGGCGACGGCGCGGGTCAGCGCCTCGACCGCGCCCTTGGCGGTGGCGTACGGTAGCGCGCCGCGCACCGGCCGCTGCGCCTGGTGGGACGAGACGTTGACGATCGCGCCGGGCCGCCCGTGCCGCAGCAGGTGCGCGACGGCGGTGTGGCAGCCCGTGACCGCGAGGGCCAGGTTCGCGGTGATCAGGCCCAGCACCTCGGACGGCGGGGCCGTGATCGGGGCGTCGCGGAAGATCGCGGCGTTGCTGACCCAGCCGGCCAGCGGGGCCGCCGCCTCCGCGGCGTCGGCGGCACGCTGGGCGACGTCGGGGTCGGCGGCGTCGCCGGTGACGAGCGTGACGCGGGGGTGCGCCCAGCCGAGCGGCCCGGCGAGGTCGAGGACCACGACGTGGCCCTCCGCGGCGAGCCGTAGCGCGATCGCGCGGCCCACGCCCTGGCCGCCGCCGGTGACGACGTAGGAGCGTGGGGCGGCGGTGCTCGTGGGTTCGGGTTCCTGGGAGCTCGGGCTGGTCGGTTCCGGGTGCGCGGCCATCCCCCGATCCTGCACCCGGCGGGCGGCGGGGACCGAGCGCCACGGGCGGCCGCGGGGAACGGGCGGCCGCGGGGAACGAGTGGCGCGGGACCGAGTAGGGTGCGGCGCGGACGCACGAGAGCGGTCCGACGAAGGAGGAGCACCAGGGTGTACGACCACGTCACGGCGCGTCGGCGCCCGCCCGTCAGCCTGCTCGTGTGGGTGCTCGCCGCCCTGCTCCTGTTCGGCGCGGTGATCGGCACGATCTGGGTGCTGAGCCGCGACGTCTCCGGGCAGGACGCCGCCGGGCAGGCCTCGGCCAGTGCCTCCGCGAGCGCGGTGCCGAGCCCCACCGAGGCCAGCCCGGTCAGCGCCCCGGCGAGCCCGGAGCCGACGCCCACCCCGAGCGCCCCGCCGCCCGAGCCGACGCCGGTCACGCTGCAGGGCGTGGCGTCCGGCCGGTGCCTCGACGTGCCCGGCGGCGTCGCCGCGGACGGCGCGGCCCTGCAGATCTACGACTGCAACGGATCACCGGCCCAGCAGTGGACGGCGTCGGCGGCCGGGGAGCTGCGGGTGCTAGGGACGCTGTGCCTGGACGACCCGAGCGGCGGGGCGCAGGGCACCGCCGCCCAGGTCTGGACCTGCCACGGCGGCGCGAACCAGCAGTGGTCCCCGCAGGCGGACGGCACGGTGCGCAACGCCGCGACCGGGCTGTGCCTCGACGTCTCCAACGCGCTCACGGACAACGGGACGCCCGCGATCATGTACGGCTGCCACGCCGGGGACAACCAGCGCTGGACGGTCTCCTGACCGGTTGTGGCTGACCTGTCGCGGCCGAGCCCTTGCCGCTGACCCGTCGCGGCGGCCGACCGACCCGCGCGGGCGACGGCCCGTCACGGCCAAACGCTCGCCGCGGCCGGTTCTCGCCCGGTCGTCAGACCCGCGGCGGAGCCTCGGCCAGCTCGCGCAGGGCCTCGACCGCGAGGGCGTGGTCGTCCTGCTGCGCCAGCCCGGACACGGTGACGACGCCGACGATGCCCACGCCCGCGACCCGGACCGGGAAGGCCCCGCCGTGCGCCGAGTACTCCTGGAACAGCAGCCCGTGGTCGGCGTTGAAGTCGGACCCCTTGGCCTTGGCCCGCAGGCCCACCAGGTACGACGACGCCCCGAACCGGTAGACCACCCGCACCTTGCGCTTGATCCACGAGTCGTTGTCGGGCGTCGTGCCGGGCCGCGCCGCGTGGAAGACCTGCTGCGTGCCCTTACGGATGTCGATCGTCACGGGCAGGTCGCGCTCGACGGCGAGCTCGACCAGCAAGCTGCCGAGCCGCCAGGCGTCGTCGTTCGTGAACGTGGGCAGGACCAGCTCGGCCTCCTGGGCCTCGACCTCGGTGATGATCGCGGTGACATCGGATTCGCTCATGTGCCCATCCTGCCCTGCCCGCGACCCCACCCCCTTTGAGGCCCGGGTTTCTTGGCTTTGAGCCCGCTCCAAAACACAAAAAACAGGGACCCAAGGGGGGGGGCACACCAACGGGTCCGGTGGAGAGGACGGGCGGAAAGGACGGTCGGATCGGG
>NZ_JBHWLR010000012.1:13318-15690 GCF_042731755.1 Promicromonospora sp. NPDC059942 | reverse complement strand
GTTTTTTTGTTTGTGGACCAACCAACAACCAAAAACCCCGGGCCTCAAAGGGAAGGGCCGCACCAGCGGGTCGGTCGGACAGGCCGGTCGGACAGGCCGGTCGGACAGGCCGGTCGGACAGGCAGGCGGCGCAGGCCGTCAGCTCGGACCGGCTGACGGCCCGGGTCGTCAGCTCGTCTCGTACGCCGCCGTCACGTGGTAGACGCCGCCGCCCCAACCGTCGGCCGGGAACGCGTCGGACACGCGGATGTAGGCGGCCTTGTCGGCGCCGAGGTGCTCGGTCAGGTCCAGGGTGTGCTCGGCCCGGTTGGAACCGTCCCGGATCTGCTCGTCCTCGGCCAGGACCGTGGTCCAGCTCTCGCCGTCGGGGCTGACCTCGACGACGTACTGGTTGTCGATCGTCAGCGTCGCCTGGGCCGACGTCGTCCCCGCGGGGAACGGGAAGCGGTAGACGAAGGCGCTCTCGCCGTCGGCGTACCGGCTGCCGCCGCCGCTGAAGCCGGAGCCGCCGGCGTCGAACAGCCAGGGAATCTCCTCCGGCGACCCGGCCGCGAAGTCGACGACGGCCGCGACCAGCACCTCCGCCCGCGCGGTGTAGGTCAGGCCCGACCGCGCGGTGACGGTGACGCTCACCGGGTAGCTGCCGTCGGCGGTGCCCGCCGGGATCCGCACGTCCACCGGGAGGGTGGCCCGCGCGGGGTCGGCGTGGCCGGACGAGTTCAGCCGCAGCGTCCGGTCCGCGGTGACCTTCCAGTCCCGCGGCCCGGTGGTCCGGACGGTCACGGGGAGCGTCTCGGGCCGGGCGGACGTCGCGGCCACCCCGACGTCGAGCCCCACGCGCGTGGCCTGGCCGGTGCTCGGCATGACGGCGACGACCGCGGGCGAGGCGGCGGCCGACAGGGTGCGGGCCGGCTGCTCCCGCGGGACGTCGGCGATCAGCGCGCTCAGGGCGCTGGCCTGGGTGCGCCAGTCGAACACGTTGGGCTGCTCGGCGGTGCCGCCGGCCCAGCGCAGGCCCAGCCGGCCCACGACGTCGCGGTCGTTGGCCCAGACGGACGCCGCCTGGTCGGCGACGAACTGCGTGTACGCCGGCTCGCCCGTGGCGTCGGCAAGCTCCATCAGGTACCGCTGGAAGATGCCCTTGAACTGCTTCTGGTTGTCGTCGCAGCTCCGGCCGGCCGCCTCGCACCACTCGGTGAGCACGCCGTCCTTGACCAGCACGTCGGACCCCAGCGCGGAGTCGGCGAGGTACTTCGCGGTGTCGAGCAGCTCCGGGTCGCCCGTGGCCCGCCACAGCTCCAGCGCCGCGCCGATGCCGAGGCCCTGGTTGTAGGTCCACACCGTGTCGTTGTTGCTGGAGCAGTCGTCGCGGAGCCCGTCGTTGACCAGGCCGTTCGCATTGATCATGCCGCTGCCGACGTACCAGTCCCAGGCCTCCTGGGAGCGGTCCAGCCAGAGCGTGTCGCCCGGCAGCCGGTTGTGCAGCTCGGCGGTCAGGCGCACCCACTGGCCGTTGGTGACGGCGTTCTTGTACGTGCGCTCCTCGTTCCACCAGATGCCGCCGCCGCAGGTGCTGGTGTCCCAGAACTCGTTCATGAACTCGCCGATGGTGACGGCCATGTCGAGGTACTTCTCGTCGCCGGTCAGGTCGTAGGCGGTGACCCAGTTGAGCCCCCACCACCCGGAGTCGTCGATGGCGCGGCTGGTGAAGTTGCCGTAGATCTCGTCCGTGGACCGCTCCCCGGCCGGGAACGGGCCCTTGTTCGTCTCGAAGCTGTGGTCGAGCTCGGCCAGGTAGCGCCGGTCGCCCGTGCGCGCCATGTAGTCGCCGATGGTCTGCAGCGCGACGGCGGAGTTCCACCAGCTCGACGCGAACCACGCCTTCTGCTGGTCGTAGGAGTCCATCAGCACGTCGGCGGAGACCCGCGCGTCGGCGACGGCGGTCGCGGCGTCGACGTCGTCGGTGGCGGCCGACGGCGCGGCGTCGGCGGACACTGCGCTGGCCGACACGGCGGCGTTGGCCGACACGGCGGCGGGTTCGGTGGGTGGTGGCCCGGCGTGCGCCAGGGCGACCGGTTGCAGCCCGGCGATCACGGCCATGGCCAGCAGGACTCGTCGGGTACGACGGAACATCGACATCGATGGGCTCCTCCCCCTGGGCGCGACGTTGCCCCCAGGCGCTCGTGATTTCACCCAAAACCTACAGGACAATAGGATGAAATACACCCATTCGATGACAGCGGTGTCGTCGGCGTCTCCGACGGGTACGAACCGGGCGAACGCTCAACCGCCGAGCCCACCGATCCCCGTCGACCGGGAGCGCCCCGTGAAGTGGGGTTTTTCCCCCCCCCGCGGGCCCGGAGCAAGGCGAC
>NZ_JBHWLR010000012.1:0-13308 GCF_042731755.1 Promicromonospora sp. NPDC059942 | reverse complement strand
CTGGGAGCGCTCTGTGGGGTGTTTTTCTCCCCCGCCGTGGGTCCGGGACTCAGCCCGCTTCCGGGCCCAATGACGGGGTAGAAGCGCACCTTGGCTGCGGCTGGGCTAGGGGCGGCGGGGCGGGGCGGAGCCAGGCCCGCCGGGCAGTCCTCCGCGACGGGCGCGGGTCGGCGGGGGCAGTCAGCCGTTGGTGACGACGGGCCGCCGGACTGCACCGGGGTTGGTCAGCCGCGGCAAGTCGGCCGGTCACGGCGGTTCGGCCGGTCGCGGCGGGTCGGCCGGTCGCGGCCGGTCGCGGCGGGTCGGCCGGTCGCGGCCGGTCACGGCGGGTCGGGCGGTCACGGCGGGTCGGCCGGGCACGACCGGTCACGGCGGGTCGGCCGGGCACGACCGGTCACGGCGGGTCGGCCGGTCGCGGCCGGTCACGGCGGGTCGGCCGGTCGCGGCCGGTCACGGCGGGTCGGGCGGTCGTGTCCGGTCACGGCGGGTCGGGCGGTCGTGTCCGGGCGCGGCGGGTCGGGCGGTCGTGTCCGGGCGCGGCCCACGCAAGGTGCGCTTCTACCCCGTCATTGGGCCCGGAATCAGGCTGTTTCCGGGCCCAATGGCGGGGTAGAAGCGCACCTTGGCTGCGGCTGGGCTACGGGCGTGACGGGGCCGGGTCGGCCGGGCACGCCTCGGCGGCGAGCTGCTCCGGGTCCACCAGGGCGGTCGGTGTAGGCGGCCCGGTCGGGGCAGCCAGCCCGGCCGGGGTAGCCAGCCCGGCCGGGGTAGCCAGCCCGGTCGGGTCAGACAGATCGGCCGGGGTAGCCAGCCCGGTCGGGTCAGACAGATCGGCCGGGTCGGCCGGGCAGTCGTCCGGTGCCGCTGGTACCGACCCCGCGGGTGTCGCCGACGGCGCGGGTGTCGCCGACGGCGCGGGGGCCGGGTCTGCAGGTGTCGCCGACGGCGCGGGGGCCGGGTCCGCAGGGCAGTCATCGTCGGACGCCGCGGACG
This sequence comes from Promicromonospora sp. NPDC059942, assembly GCF_042731755.1. Taxonomy (NCBI): domain Bacteria; kingdom Bacillati; phylum Actinomycetota; class Actinomycetes; order Micrococcales; family Promicromonosporaceae; genus Promicromonospora; species Promicromonospora sp. NPDC059942. The sequence goes on along the minus strand of NZ_JBHWLR010000012.1, from coordinate 12,315 downwards.
CCGGGTCTGCCGGCCAGTCATCGGACGGAGCCTCCGACGTCGACACCTCCCCCGTCGACATCCCCGCCGTAGACACCCCCGACACCGGCACCCCCGACGCCGCCGCCGACGTCACCGCCAGTCTCCGGTCCGGGTCCAGGCGGGTCAGGATCGCGAACGCGAGCCGGGCCAGGTCGTCGACGTCGCCCTCGGTGAGCCCGTCCAGGATCATGCTGGACACCGCGTCGGCGTACAGCGGCGTGCTCTCCCGGTAGACCTCACGGCCCTGCTCGGTGAGCACGGCGTTGGTCGCCCGCGCGTCCTCGGCGCACGGCGCGCGGCGCACGAGCCCCTTGCGCTCCAGCCCAGTGACCACGCGCGACAGCCGCGCGAGCGTGGCGTTGGTGCGCGACGCGAGGGCGCTGAGCCGGAGCTTGCCGTCGCCCGTCTCCGCGAGCGCCTCCAGCAGCGTGAACTCGAACGACGTCAGCCCGGCGGGCTGCATGCGCTTGTCCAGCGCGGTCGGCAGCAGCTCCAGCAGGGCGTGCAGGCGCGCGACCGCGACCCGCTCGGGGTACCTCAGCTCGCGCTCGTCCATGTCGCCATCCTAACAGTTGGTTGCACCTACAACTAAAGCGGTCTATGGTCAGTGCTTGTAGGTACAACCAACCGGCCCGCGGCCCTCATCCAGGGAACGGGCAGATCCAAGGGAGCAGCACCATGGCCAGCATCACGATCATCGGCACCGGCGCGATGGCGAACGCGATCGGCGGTGTCCTCGCCGAGGGCGGGCACGACGTCGCCCACGTCGCCAAGGCCGAGGTCGGCACCGCGCCGATCACCGGCGACATCGTGGTCCTCGCGGTGCCCTACGCCGCGCTCGACGGCATCGCGTCGGCCTACGCCGAGCAGCTCGCCGGCAAGGTGGTCGTGGACATCACCAACCCGCTGAACTTCGAGACCTTCGACGCGCTGGTCGTGCCGGCGGGCTCCTCCGCCGCCGCCGAGCTCCAGGCCAAGCTGCCCGCCAGCCACGTGCTCAAGGCCTTCAACACCACGTTCGCCGCCACGCTCGGCGCCAAGCAGGTGGGCGCCCTGCCCACCACGGTCCTGGTCGCCGGGGACGACGCCGCCGCCAAGCAGGCCCTGATCTCGGCCGTCACGTCGTCCGGCCTCGGCGCCATCGACGCCGGCTCGCTGGAGCGCGCGCACGAGCTGGAGGCGATCGGCTTCCTGCAGCTCACCCTCGCCGTCGGCGAGCAGCTCCCCTGGACCGGCGGCCTCGCCGTCGCCCGCTGACCCACCGCGGCACACACCCGCACCCGGCAGCACCACCCCCACCCGCCCCGGACCTGGAGCACCCCATGAACCCGACCGACCCGCCCGCCGTCGACGACCGGATCATCTCCCCCGCCCTGGCGATGGACGCCGTCACGCTGCGCGTGGGCGACCTCGACACGATGGCCGCCTACTACGGCTCGGCGTTCGCGCTCGAACCCCTGGAGGAGCGCGGCGGCGGCCGCGAGGTGCACCGGGTCCTGGGGCGGGGTACGACGCCGCTGCTGCGGCTCGTGCACACGCCCGACCTGCCCACGGGCGACCACCGGCAGGCCGGGCTGTTCCACACGGCCCTGCTGTTCGACGACGAGGCCGCCCTGGCCGCCACCGTCTACCGCGCCGTGCAGGACCCGCGCGGGCAGTTCACCGGGTCCAGCGACCACCTGGTCAGCGAGGCGTTCTACTTCACGGACCCCGAGGGCAACGGCGTCGAGCTCTACACGGACCGCCCGCGCGAGCAGTGGGTGCACGAAGGGGGCCAGATCAAGATGGGCAGCGCGTGGCTGGACCCCAACGCCTACCTGCGCGCGCACCTGACCGAGGCCGAGCTGGGTGCCGCGCCCAGCCGATCCGGCCGCGTCGGCCACGTGCACCTGCAGGTCGGCGACATCGCGACGGCCCGGCAGTTCTACGTGGACGCGCTCGGCCTGGAGGCCACGCTCACCGGCTTCCCCGGCGCGCTGTTCGCGTCGGCGGGCGGGTACCACCACCACATCGCGATGAACACCTGGAACAGCGCGGGCGCCGGGCCGCGCGCCGCGAGCCTCGGGCTGGGCGAGGTCGCGATCACCGTCCCTGGGCGCGGGGACCTGGATGCCCTCGTGGCCCGCCTGCAGGGAGCGAACCTCCCCTTCGCCGACGACGGCCGCTCGGTCACCGTCGCCGACCCGTGGGGCACCCAGGTCACCGTCTCGGTACCGGGCACGTCCGTCGAGGACCTGCTGACGCGGTAGCCCTCAGCGCGTCGAGCTGCCCGGCATCAGCTCGGTGGGCAGCGACAGCTTGGTCACCTGCCCGGGGTCGCGGAGCTGGTCCAGCACGAGCCGGACCGCCTCCGCCCCCATGCGCGCCTCGTCCTGCCGGATGTGCGTGAACCGGTAGCGCGCCTGGTCGTAGAACGCGTCCGGGTGGTCGAAGCAGACGATGCCGAGGTCGCCGGGCACGTCCCGCCCGGCGCGGTGGGCGGCCTCCCGCAGCAGGACGGCGATGTTGTACTCCGTCGCCACGAGCCCGGTCAGCCCGGGGTTGTCGGCGAGGAACTTCTCCAGGGCGGCGATGTCGTCGTCGGGCGCCACGCCGCTGCCCGGGACCGTCGAGCGGACCTGCCGGAACTGGTGCGCCGGGTCGAACGGCACGTGCCGGGTCGCGTGGGCGTCGACGACGCCGTCGAGCCGGTCCTGCACCGTGGACACGGTGCTCGCCGCAGAGACCAGGCCGACGCGGTCGTACCCCGCGTCGAACAGTGCGTCCGCGGCCTGGCGGCCCGCCGAGACGTTGTCGGAGCAGACCGACGACACGGGGACGCCGTCGAACACCCGGTCCAGGATGGCCACCGGGAACGACTGCGTGATGAGCTCCAGCACGGCCGGGGGCACGTACTGCGACGAGCTCGGCTCCAGGATCAGCCCCTGGACGCCGTCCGCGACGAGCGAGCGCACCAGGTCGCCCTCCGCCGCGCCGTCCCCCAGGCTGCGCTTCATGACGAGGTTGGCCGTGGTGCCCGACGCGTCGAGCAGGCCCGCCAGGACGCGCGTGCCGAACGTGTCGTCGAAGTCGGTGAGCACGCACCCGATCAGCGGGCTGGGCCCGCCGCCCGGGCCGACGGCGTTCGTGGCGGTCTCGCTCACCACCACCGTGCCGAGCCGCGGGCGGCGCGTGATGTAGCCGTCGTCGCGCAGCAGGTCCATGGCGCGCTTGAGCGTGATCGCGCTGACCCCGAGCTGCTTGGTCAGCTCGGCCTCGGCGGGCATCCGGTCGCCGACGCGGTACGTGCCGGCGTGGATCGCGTCGCGGAGCTTCTCGTACACCTCGAGGTAGAGCGGCTGGCTCACTGATGCCCCTTCACCGAATGGATATGACCGATGAATCTACCGTGACCGGGCGGCCGGACCGGCCTCCAACGCGGCGCGCAGCTCCAGCGCCATGATGGCGCTGACCTGGGTCGAGTAGTACACCGGCGGCTCGGCGGGGCGGCGCCAGTCGTCGCCCGCCAGCAGCGACCCGTCGCGCTGCGCCGTGGACCACAGCGCGTCGGTGCTCGTGTGCACGAAGTCCACGAGCGGCGCGGCGTCGGGCGAGTCGGGGCCGAGGCGGCCCAGCAGCGTGCCCAGGTAGCGGTAGAGCACGCCCTTGAACAGGCCCTCGTCGCCGCCGGCGCCCTCACTGCCGACCACGCCGTCCGGCGCGAGCTCGGCGACCGCCGTCGTCGCGGTCCGCACCGCCGCGGCCACCAGCTCCGGCCGGTGCAGGACGGCGTCGAGCGCGACCGCCGCCCCGACGTACAAGCCCTGGTTGTAGGTGAACCGCCACTGCGTGTCGATGCGGCCGTCCTCCTCGCGGTTGATGCCGTCCTCGACGAACCCGTCGGGGCCCACGAGCGTGGCCGTGATCCAGTCGAACGCGACGGTGCCGTGGTCCAGGTACCGCGGGTCCGGGTCGTGCCCGTGCAGCCGCGCGGACAGGATGGCGAACGGCCCGTTGGCCGGCGTGTTCTTGTAGTACGGCTGCTGCTTGCGCCAGGCGACGCTCGCGCCGTGCGTCTCGTTCCACCCGTGCTCGACGACGTGCGCCCAGATGGCGCGGGCGTCGTCCAGGGGCTCCTGGTTCCCGGTCGCCCGGGCCAGCCGCTCCAGGGCCAGCGCGTACCAGAGCATGTCGTCGAAGTAGTCGTTGAACAGGGAGCCGTCGTTCCGCGAGCGCAGGTTCGCGCTCGTCGTCTCGGCCGCCGCGAGCCACTCCTGCTCCCCCGTGCGCTCGAACGCGTCGAGCCGCGCATCGATCACGTGCGCCAGCCACCAGTAGTTGAACGTCGAGTTGTCCCCGACCGGGTAGGTGTTGTCCAGCAGCTGGGGCTCCGGGGCGCCGAAGAAGTGGTCGAGGCCGCGCTGGGCCAGGTCGGCACGGGCGGGCCACGGGTTGTCAGGCACGAGGTTTGACGCGTTCACAGATCTCCTAGGAGTGGGGGTGGGCGTGCCGCCCGTCTCGTCGAGGCGGGCGGCACGCGGCGTGGTCACTGCGCGTTGTCGGCCAGGATCCGGTCGCCCAGCTCCTGCGCCTCCTTGAGCGCAGCGGCCGCGTCGGTCTCGCCGCCCAGGAACTTCTCCAGGGCGGGGATCAGGGCCTTGCCCTCGACGTCGGACGCGCCGGGGATGTTGGACCGGACCTGCGCGTACTCCATCGTCTCGATGAAGGCCTGGTACCGGTCGTCCTTCGTGAAGTAGGGGTCGTTGGCGGCCTCGATGTTGGCGGGGATCCAGCCGGAGATCTTGGCGAAGTCCACGCCGTTGGCGGGCTGCGTGGTCCACCACTTCATGAACTCCCAGGCGCCGTCCGGGTTCTGCGCCCCGCTCGGGATGACCAGGCCGAACCCGCCCATGCCCGCGCCCTGGTCGCCGTCGGGGCCGACGGGCGGCTGCACGATGCCGTAGTCGACCTCGGCCTCGTCCAGCGCGGTCAGCGCCCACGGCCCGTCGTACTTGATGGCGGTGGACCCCTCCGCGAACGAGTCGACGCCCTCGCCGAAGCCCGGCTCGTACACGCCGGCGTCCAGCAGGCTCTGCCAGAACTCCAGCACCTCCAGGCCCTCGGGGCTGTTGAAGGCGGTCGCGGTGCCGTCCTCGCTGAACATCTGGCCGCCGGCCTGCCGCAGCCAGATGTTGAACAGGCCCGGGTCGTCCAGGGCGAAGCCCGCGACGGACAGCTTGCCGCCGTCGCGCTCGGTGACCGCCTCGGCCGCCTTCTTCAGGGAGTCCCAGTCGGTCGGCGGCTCGACGCCGGCGTCCGCGAGGAGCTCGGTGTTGTAGAAGAGCGACCGGTTGTCCACGAGCAGCGGCAGGCCGTAGGTCTCCCCCTCGACCACGAGCTCGCCCATGGCCTGGTCGTAGAACTGGGCGGTGTCCACGCCGTCGGCCGCGATGTACTCGTCGAGCGGCGCGAGCGCGTTCTTGGGCACGTACAGCGGGGTGTTGTACCGGTCCCAGAGGACGACGTCGGGCACGCTGCCGGAGGCGAGCGCCGTGAGCAGCTTCTCCTCCACGAGCTCCTGCCCGACGTACTTCACCTCGTACTCGTCCTGCGCCTCGTTGAAGGCGTCGGCCTGGGCCTGGAGCTGCTTGGCCTGGGCGCCCGACCAGGAGCCCCAGAAGGTGACCTCCTCCGGACCGCCGCCGGAGCCGCCGTCCGACGCGCTCCCGCAGGCGCCCAGGGTGCCCATCAGAACTGCTGCCGCGGCGAGGGCCCCGGTGATACGTGCTGCAGACCTCATGACTCTGCTCCTTTGCAGGGTGCTGGTCACTTCGTCCCCGAGTGGGCGAAGTTCTCGATGATGTAGCGCTGGGCGACCACGAAGACCAGCAGGACCGGCAGGCTCGCCAGGATCGTGCCGGCCAGCAGCGGCCCGTACTGCGTCTGGTACTCGTTGACGTACCCGGCCAGACCCACCTGGACGGTGAGCATCTCCGGGTCGTTGAGCGCGATCAGGGGCCAGAGGAAGCTGTTCCAGCCGGCCTGGAAGGTGAGCACGCCCAGCACCGCCAGGCCCGCGCGGGCCAGCGGCAGGTAGATGTTCCAGAAGATCCGGAACTCGCTCGCGCCGTCGATGCGCGCGGCGTCGCCGAGCTCGTCGGGCAGCGCCTGGAAGAACTGCCGCATGAAGAACACGGCGAACGGCCCGGCGGCGAACGGGACGAGCACCGCGCCGTAGCTGTTGATCAGGCCCGCCCCGCCCTCGCCGAACAGGTCGTTGCCGCCCGCCAGCGGGAAGTGCCGCAGCACCAGGAACGTGGGGACCATCGTGATGATGCCGGGCACCATCATGGAGCCGAGGAACAGCGAGAAGACGACGCCGCGGCCGCGGAAGTGCAGCTTGGCCAGGGCGTACCCGGCCAGGCCCCCGAAGAACAGGTTGGTGACGACGCCGCCGAGCGCGATGACCGCGGAGTTGGCCAGGTACCTGCCGAACGGGCCGTCGGTGAACAGCGCGACGTAGTTCGCGAGGGTCGGGTTCTCGGGGACCACCTGGAGGTAGGACGAGAGGATCTCGCCCTCGGGCTTGAGCGACGTGGACAGCGTCCAGACCAGGGGCAGCACCGTGGTGACGCTGATCAGGACGACGGCCAGCGTCCAGACGACCTTGCCGGTCAGCGCGCGGGCGGTCAGCGGCCGGGACGTGGTGAGCTGCTGCGGGGCGGACGCCGGGGCGGGGGCGCCGGCCGGGGCGGTCGCGAGCGCGCTCATCGGTCGTTCTCCCGTCCGGTGGCGCGGGCGTTGGCGACCGAGAACACGAGGATCACCAGGAACAGTACGAAGGACAGCGCCGAGGCGTAGCCCATCTCCAGCCGCCCGAAGCCCCGGTCGTAGATGTAGTAGACGAGGGTCAGCGTCGAGTTGCCGGGGCCGCCCTTGGTCAGCACGTACGCCTGGTCGAACACCTGGAACGCGGCGATGAGCAGCAGCGTGAGGATGAGGAACGTCGCCCGCGAGATGGAGGGCCGGGTCACGTGCCAGAACACCCGGAACGCGCCCGCGCCGTCGACGCGGGCGGCGTCCACGAGCTCGCCGGGCACGCCCTGCAGGGCGCCCAGGTAGATGATCATGTTGGCGCCGAAACCGGCCCAGACGCTCATCATGACGATGGCGATCATGGCCCAGCGCGACTCGTACAGCCACGCCGGCCCGTCGATGCCGAACCAGCCGAGCACCGCGTTGAGCAGGCCGTACTGCGGGTTGAGCAGCCAGAACCAGATGGCCGCCGTCGCCACGGTGGAGGAGACCACCGGGATGTAGAACAGGGTGCGGAAGACGCGGGCGGTGCGCGTGCTGCGGTTGAGCAGCAGCGCGGTGCCGAGCGCGACCAGCAGCCCCGCCGGCACGTACAGCACCGTGTAGAGCGCGGTGTTGCGCACCGCGATCCAGAAGATGGGGTCGCCCGCGATGCGCGCGTAGTTGTCCAGGCCCACCCACTCGAAGTCGCCGATGACGGCGTAGTCGGTCAGGCTCAGCCCGATCGCCATGACCACCGGCAGCAGCAGGAAGATCACGAACAGCACGACCGGCACGGCCAGGAAGATCCAGGCGGAGATGGTCTGCTGTCGCCGGGTGGCGCTCACCGCGGCGCTCACGGTGCTGGTTCCGGTGCCGGGGATGGTGCCGGACGGCGGTGGGTGCGCAGGCCCGCCGTCTCCAGCGCCAGCTCGCAGAACATGGCGTTGGCCCAGGAGAACCACTCGCGGGTCCAGGTGCCGGGGTCGTCCACGTGGAACGACTCGTGCACCGCGCCCGTCCCGTCGTCGGTCGCGAGGATCAGGTCCAGCAGGGCGCGGCGCTCCGCCGGGTCCGTGCTGGTCAAGCCCTGGATCGCCAGCGCGATGGGCCAGACGTGCCCCTCGGGCGTGTGCGGGCTGCCGATGCCCGACGCCGCCGAGCCGCTGAAGTAGTACGGGTTCGCCGGGCTGAGCACCAGGTCGCGGGTCGCGGTGTAGAGCGGGTCGTCCGCGCGGCACCAGCCCGTCAGGGGCAGCGCGAGCAGGCTCGGCGTGTTGGCGTCGTCGGCCAGGAGCACGCCGCCGCGGCCGTCCACCTCGTACGCGTACACCGGCGCGCCGTCCGGCCCGGTCACGACGCCGTGTTCGCGGATGCCGCGCTCGATCTCGGCGCGCAGCTCCGTGGCCGAGGCGGCCAGGTCGGCGTCGTGCAGCACCTCGGCGGCGAGCTCCGCGAGCTGGCCGAGCGCCGTCGCCGCGAGCGCGTTGCCCGGCACGTTGTAGCCGTACGTGCAGGCGTCGTCGCTCGGGCGGAAGCCCGCCCAGGTCATGCCCGTCCACGAGACCTCGGGCCCGCGGCCGCCGCGCACGAGCGTGTCGGTGGGCGGGCAGTCGGTGCGCTCGAAGGTGTACGACGACGCCTCCGTGTGCCGCTGCTCGGTGCGCCACAGGTCGATGACCGTGCGCCCCACCCGGGCGAGGTCGGCGAGATGGTCGGTGCGGCCGGTCGCGACCCACAGGTCGTGGGCGAGCTGCAGCGGGTAGGCCAGGGAGTCGATCTCGTACTTGCGCTCCCAGACCCACGGCGACTGCCCGGTCTCCGGGTGCCCCGTCTTGTCGCGGTGCCCGCCGCCGGTGGGCCCGTCGTTGAACGCGTTGGCGTACGGATCGCGCAGGATCGAGGCCTGCTGCCGCCGCGAGACGGCGGCGATCGTGTCCGCGAGGCGCTCGTCGCGGTCGACCAGGTGCAGGAACGGCGCGAGCTGCGTCGTCGAGTCCCGCAGCCACATCGCCGGGATGTCGCCGGTGATCACGAAGGCGGTGCCGTCGGGGTGGAGGGTGATCGTCCGGGCGAGCGTGTCCGCCATGCAACGGCCCACGGCGTCCGCCACCTCGCCGCCGAGCCGCTCGCCCACCTTCGCGACCAGGTCCGCCAGGACGTCCGGGTCGTAGAGCGCGGTACCGGACGCCGGTGCCGCGCTGCCTGTCACGTAGCTCATTCGAACCCCATCGTTCGGTCTGCTTCGTTCGCCGTGCTTCGTCCGAACTGCCGGCCGGACCCACGCTGGCCCGGCCTGCGGTGAACAGTAGGAGCGAATAACTTCTATGTCAACGTTGGCATTAGAGGTAATAGTGGAAGACGGCGGCGGGGCGGTCGCGGAATACTCGTCAGTGCCCGCCCTCGACGAGGAGGGCGGCCGTCTCGACGAGGAGCAGCCATGCCAGAGCGCGACACCTCCCCCGGCCCCACCGCGGACCTGTTCGTCGGCGGTCAGCACGTGCCCGCGGAGGGCGGCCGGTACACCGACTTCGTCCGCGCCCTGACGGGCGAGCCGATCGCCCGGATCGCCGCCGCCTCCGTCGCGGACGCGAACCGGGCGGCCGACGCCGCCGCCGCGGCCCTGGAGGGCTGGTCGGGCCTGCCGCCGGCCGCGCGGCGCGAGGTGCTCCAGCGGGCCGCGGGGCTGCTGGCCGAGCGCGCGGACGAGATCGCCGCGGTGATGGGCCAGGAGATGGGCGCCACGGGGCCGTGGTGCGCGTTCAACGTGCACGTGGCCACCGGCATGCTGGCCGAGGCCGCGGCGCAGGCCTACTCCGCCGTCGGCGAGATCATCCCGTCCGACGTCCCGGGCCTGACCGCGTACGGCGTGCGGCAGCCGGCCGGCGTCGTCGTGGGCATCGCCCCGTGGAACGCGCCGCTGATCCTGGGCGTGCGGGCGATCGCGATGCCGCTCGTGCTCGGCAACACCGTGGTGCTCAAGGCCTCCGAGCAGACGCCGCGCACCCAGGCCGCGATCGTCGACGTGCTGCACGACGCCGGGGCGCCCGCCGGCGTCGTCAACCTGATCAGCAACGACCCGCAGGACGCGCCCGCGATCGTCGAGGCCCTCGTGGCGCACCGCGCCGTCCGGCGCGTCAACTTCACCGGTTCGACGCGGGTGGGCCGGGTGATCGGCGAGCTCGGCGGACGGTACCTGACCCGGGTCCTGCTGGAGCTCGGCGGCAAGGCGCCGCTGGTCGTCCTGGCCGACGCCGACCTCGCCGAGGCGGCGGCCGCCGCGAGCTTCGGCGCGTTCATGAACCAGGGCGAGATCTGCATGTCGACCGAGCGCGTGATCGTCGACCGTTCCGTCGCGGACGACCTCGCCGCGCGGCTCGCCGCCAGGGCCGCCGGCCTGGCGGTGGGCGCCCCGGACGACCCGGAGGCGCAGGTCGGGCCGATGGTGCACGCCGCCGCGCGCGACCACGTGCTCGACCTGGTCGCCGACGCCCAGCAGCAGGGCGCCGAGGTGATCGCGGGCGGCACGGCGGACGGGCTGTACCTGCGCCCCACCGTGGTCCGAGGCGTGCGGCCCGGCATGCGGCTCTACGGCGAGGAGTCGTTCGGCCCGGTCGTCGCCGTGATCGAGGCCGAAGGCGCCGACAACGCGGTCCGCATCGCGAACGACACCGAGTACGGCCTGTCGGCCGCGGTGTTCAGCCGCGACGTGAGCGCCGCGCTCGACGTCGCGCGCCGCATCCGGTCCGGGATCTGCCACGTCAACGGCGCCACGGTGCACGACGAGCCGCAGATGCCGTTCGGCGGCGTGGGCGCCAGCGGGTGGGGCCGGTTCGGCTCGCGGGCCGCGATCGAGGAGTTCACCGAGCTGCGCTGGATCACGGTCCAGGCGGGGTCGCGGCCGTACCCGATCTGACGGCGCGCCCGGGTAGCCTGCGGCGGTACGTCCCCGACGAAAGGCCCTGGTCATGACGCGTGAGCTCCCCCTGGACGGTCGCACCGCCGTCGTCACCGGCGCCGCCCGGGGCATCGGCGAGGCGACCGCCCGGCGGCTGGCCGAGGACGGCACCGCCGTCTTCCTCGTCGACGTCTCCCCCACCGTGCTCGACCTGCGGGACGAGCTGCGCGCCGCGGGGTTCCGGGCGGCGGCGTCCGTCATGGACGTGGCCGACGAGGCCGCCTGGGCCGACGCCGTCACCGCCTGCCGGGCGGGCCTCGGCCGGCCGCAGATCCTGGTGAACAACGCGTACGCCGGGCGGGTGGCGTCGCTGGCAGACACACCGCCGGAGAGCTGGGAGCGCCAGATCCGGGTCACGCTCACCGGCGCCTACCTGGCTACACGCGCGCTGCTGCCCGACCTGACGGCGTCGGGCAACGGGGCGGTGGTCATGGTGTCCTCGGTGCACGCGCACTTCGGGCTGCCCGGCCGGGCCGCCTACGCCTCGGCCAAGGCCGGGATGACGGGGCTCGCCCGCCAGCTCGCCGCCGAGTACGGGCCCGCCGTCCGCGTGAACAGCGTGCTGCCCGGGCCGGTGCTCACGCCGCACTGGGACGGCGTCGGCGAGGCGGAGCGCGCGAGCGCCGCGGCGGCGACGGCGCTGGGCCGCCTGGGCGAGGCGTCCGAGGTCGCGGACGCGATCGCCTGGCTGTGCTCGGACCGGGCGTCGTTCGTCACGGGGGTGGAGCTGAACGTGGACGGCGGCTGGAGCGTCACCAAGGAATCAGCGTGAGCGGCGGCCCGCCGCCGTCCTAGGGTGTGCCCATGACGACCGTGCAGCCTGTCCAGATCACCTTCGACTGTGCCAGTCCCGAGCGCGTGGGCCGGTTCTGGTGCGAGGCGCTGGGATACGTCCCCCCGGACCCGACGGAGGACGGCTTCGCCACGTGGGAGGAGTACACCCTCTCGCTGCCCGCCGAGAAGCGGGACTCGTGGTTCGCCGCGAGCGACCCGAACGGCGTCGGCCCGCGGCTGTTCTTCCAGCGCGTGCCCGAGGGCAAGGTCGTCAAGAACCGGGTGCACCTCGACGTGAAGGTCGGCCGGGGCCTGGTGGGCGACGAGCGCCTGGCGGTCCTGGAGTCCCACGCCGTCCGCCTGGAGGCGATCGGCGCGACGCGCGGGGTGCTGCTGCTGGCCGACGGCGAGAACGAGTCGTGCCAGAACATGCAGGACATCGAGGGCAACGAGTTCTGCCTGGACTGAGGCCGGGCTCTCCCCGGGGCCGACGCCAGCTGCCGACTCTGCGACGCAAACTGCCGACGACCCCTGAGCCCCTCCCCTTTGAGGCCCGGGTTTCTTCGCTTTGAGGCGACTCAAAGCGAACAAACTTAGGTCTCGAAGGGGACGAGCCCACCGGGCGCCCGCGCCCGCCGACGTCGGACAGCACGAGCCGCCAGGTCGGCTGTCCCGACCAGATCGGCAGTTCCGCCGACATCGGCAGTCTGCTTCGAGGGTGGTACAGCCCCCTTTCTACCTCCAAACAGACCGCCCACCCTTTTCTGCAAAACGCCGACCCCTCCGTT
>NZ_JBHWLR010000011.1:196113-201104 GCF_042731755.1 Promicromonospora sp. NPDC059942 | reverse complement strand
GCCCCCGCGAAGCCGGCGACTCACTTTTGGGTCGGGGTTTTCTCCGCTTTCCGCCTTCGGAAAGCGGAGAAACCCCGGCCTCAAAGGTGAGGTGGACGACGGCGGATACGCCGGCGCGGCTGGTCTAGTCTCGGGAGATGAGCGCTGTGACTCTCGGCATCCCGTCGGTGCGAGGCGTGCCCCGGCGCGCGGCCACGCCGGCGGGCCGGCCGCGCCCGGAGACGCCGCTGCTGGTCGACCGGTACGGGCGGGTCGCGCGCGACCTGCGGGTGTCGATCACGACGGCCTGCTCCCTGCGCTGCACGTACTGCATGCCGGCCGAGGGCCTGCCCCTGGTGCCGCGCGACGAGCTGATGACGCCGGAGGAGATCGGCCGGCTCGTCGGCGTCGGCGTGCACGACCTCGGTCTCCGCGACATCCGGTTCACGGGCGGCGAGCCGCTCATGCGGCGCGACCTGGAGCAGATCATCGGCGCGGCCCGCACGGCTGCCGACGACGCGATGCGCGCCCTCGGCTCCGACGAGCACGTCCGCATCGCCATGACGACGAACGCGCTCGGGCTGGACAAACGCGTGGACGCCCTGGTCGCGGCCGGGCTGGACCGGATCAACGTCTCGCTGGACACGGTGGACCGCCAGGCGTTCGCGACCCTGACCCGGCGCGACCGTCTCGACGACGTGCTCAAGGGGATCCAGGCGGCGCTGGCCGCCGGGCTGTCGCCCGTCAAGATCAACGCGGTGCTGCTGCCCGAGACCCTGGAGGGCGCCGCCGACCTGCTCGCCTGGTCCGTGGCGCACGGCTGCAACCTGCGCTTCATCGAGGAGATGCCGCTCGACGCCGACGGGCGCTGGACCCGCGACGACGTCGTCAGCGCGGCCGACCTGCTGGCGGTGCTCCAGGAGCGGTTCACGCTCACCCCCGCGGGCCGCGAGGACCCGTCCGCCCCGGCCGAGGAGTGGCTGGTCGACGACGGCCCCGCCACCGTCGGGATCATCGCGTCCGTCACCCGTTCGTTCTGCGGGGCCTGCGACCGCACCCGGCTGACCGCCGAGGGCACGGTGCGCTCGTGCCTGTTCGGCAACGAGGAGACGGACCTCAAGTCCCTGCTGCGAGCCGGCGCAACCGACGACGAGGTGGGCGACGCGTGGCGGGCCGCCATGTGGGCCAAGCCCCGCGCCCACGGCAGCGACGCCGTCGAGCTGGCCGCCGACGCCTTCGCCGAGACCGAGCGCAGCATGGGCGCCATCGGCGGCTGAGAGCTCGTCGAGATGCCTGGTAGAAGTCCGTCCATCTGCATAGTAGGAACTCGTCCATCTGCCTGATAGACATGACCGGCACGTGACGTCCCGTCGTCCCAGGTGACCCCCGGGAGACGCCCGCGTGTACGTTGCCGGAAGCCTCGGCCACCCGGCCGCCAAAAAGCCGCATAACGCCCAGACGGGTTCCTAGGCTCCCGGCACGTGACCACCATCGCGACGCCACGGGCGCCGGAGGACCCCGGCGCCCCGCCGGCCGGATCCGCGGCCCCGGAGCGCACAGCACCGCAGCGCCCGCGCCGCAGCCGCCTCGCGGCCGGCCGCCGGCGCACCGCCCTGCTCTGGGCGCTCCTGCTGGCCGGCCCCAACATCGCCCTCCTGCTCGTCTTCGTGTACCGGCCGCTGGTCGAGAGCCTCTACCTCTCGACCCTGCAGTGGAACCTCGGCTCGCCCACCGCGCGGTTCGTGGGGCTCGGCAACTACGTCGAGTGGTTCACCGCGCCCACCACCGGGCGGGTCGTCACCACCACCCTCGTCTTCACGGTCGCGACCGTCGGCGGCGCCATGGTCCTGGGCCTCGGCCTGGCCCTGCTGCTGAACCGCAGGCTGCGCGGCCGGGGCGTCGCCCGCACCGTCGCGTTCGCGCCCTACGTGCTGGGCGGCTTCGCCGTCGGCATCCTCTGGCTCTTCATGTTCGACCCGCGCTACGGCCTCATCCAGGAGGTGCTCGGCTGGGTGGGCATCGCCTCCCCCGACTGGTACACGAGCCGGCCCTGGCCGCTGGTCATGGTCATCGTCGTCTACCTCTGGAAGAACCTCGGGTACGTCGCCCTCATCTACCTGGCGGGCCTGCAGGCCGTGCCGCAGGACCTCAAGGACGCCGCGGCCATAGACGGCGCGTCCGCCGCCCGCACGCTGCGCTCGGTCGTGCTGCCGCTGCTCACGCCGACGACGTTCTTCCTGCTCGTGACGATGCTGCTCAGCTCCCTGCAGTCCTTCGACACCATCAAGGCCATGACGCAGGGCGGCCCCCTCGGGTCCACCACCACGCTCATGTACTCGATCTACGTCGAGAGCTTCGTCAACGGCCGGGCCGGGTACGCGTCCGCCGTCGCCACCGTCCTGTTCCTCGTGCTGCTCGCCGTCACCGCCGTGCAGCTGCGGTTCGTCCAGCAGAAGGTGCACTACGCATGACCGCCGCCACGCTCCCCCGCCCCGGCACCCCCGCAGCGGCGACCAACCCGGCCCGACGACGGCGCTCGCCGCAGGTCGGCGGCTACCTCACGATGATCTTCGCGACGATCGTGCTCGGCGCGCCGCTGCTCTGGATGGCGCTCGCCAGCCTCAAGGCTCCCGACGAGCTCTACCAGCTCCCGCTGCAGTGGCTCCCGGCCCACCCGGACCTCGACAACTACGCACAGGCCGCGGGCGCCATCCCGCTCGGCCGGCTGCTGGCCAACAGCATCGGCCTGACGATCGTCGGCGCCGGCCTCAAGGTCGCGCTCGGCCTGTGCTGCGCTTACGCGCTCGTCTTCCTGGACTTCCCGTTCCGCAAGGTCGTGTTCGGGCTGGTCATCGCCACGCTGATGATCCCGCCGCAGATCACGATCATCCCCAACTACACCCTGGTGGCGAGCCTCGGCTGGCTCAACACCTACCAGGGCATCCTCGTGCCGGGCCTGGCCAGCGCGTTCGGCACCTTCCTGTTCCGCCAGCACTTCCTCACGCTGCCGCGGTCCGTCCTGGAGGCGGCCGAGCTCGACGGCGCGGGGCACTGGCGCAAGCTGTGGCGGTTCGTGGTGCCGATGAGCACGCCGACGCTCGCCGCCGTCGCCCTGGTCTCCGTCGTGACGGAGTGGAACGACTACCTGTGGCCGTTCCTCGTGGTCGACGACCCCGGCAAGATGACGCTGCCCGTGGGGCTCACCCTGCTGCAGAACACCGACGGCATGACGAACTGGGGCGTGCTGCTCGCCGCCACGGTCGTCGTGACCCTCCCCATCCTGCTGGTCTTCCTCGTCCTGCAGCGCCGGCTCGTCGCCGGCCTCACCGCGGGCGCCGTCACCGGCTGAGCCCCCTCTCCTTCCCCTCCCCCCAGCGCCCGGAACCGGGTGCGCCGTACCGGAACGAACCCAAGGAGCACCCCCGTGTCCCACAGTCCTGCCCGCAGGGCCGCCCGGCGCCCCCGCGCCGTCGTCGTCACCGCGCTCGCCGCGCTCACCGCCCTGACCGCCGCCGGCTGCGCCGGCCCGAGCGTCGGCGCGGCCGGCGGCTCCGACGAGGCGTCGGCCGAGGCCGTCGACTGGTCGCAGGTCGAGCCCGCCAAGGAGATCACCTGGTGGAGCAACCACCCGGGTGTGTCCCAGGAGGTCGAGCAGCAGCTCATCGACGACTTCAAGGCCGAGAGCGGGATCAGCGTCAAGCTCGTCACCGCCGGCGCCGACTACGACGAGGTCGCGCAGCGCTTCCAGGCCGCCTCGCAGACGGACGACCTGCCGGACCTGGTCATCGCCTCGGACGTGTGGTGGTTCCGCTACCACCTGAACGACCAGATCATGCCGGTCGACGACGTCATGGAGTTCCTGGACGCCGACGCCGCCGACTTCCAGCCCGCGCTCTACTCCGACTACGAGTACGAGGGCCAGCACTGGGCCGTGCCGTACGCCCGGTCGACGCCGCTGTTCTACTACAACAAGGACCTGTGGGAGGCCGCCGGCCTGCCCGACCGCGGCCCGGAGACCTGGGCCGAGCTCGAGGAGTGGGACGCCTCCCTGAAGAAGGAGGTGCCCGAGAAGGGCTCGACGTTCGGCCTGTCGACCGGCCCGTCGTGGGGCGCCTGGTGGTTCGAGAACATGATCTGGGGCCAGGGCGGGGCGTACTCCGACGGCTTCGAGCTCACCCTCGACACCCCCGAGGCGATCGCGGGCGGCCAGTTCGTGCACGACCTCTTCCACAAGTCCGGCGTCGCCACCCTGTCGGCCGACGACGCGATGGCCGACTTCTCCTCCGGCCTGATCGCCTCCACCATCGGCTCCACGGGCTCGCTCAAGGGCGCGCTCGACGCCGCGAAGTTCGAGGTCGGCACGGCCTACCTGCCCGACGGCCCGCAGGGCGGCGGCACCCCGACCGGTGGCACCGGCCTGGCCATCCCGTCGTCCAAGACGCCCGAGGAGCAGCTCGCGGCCGCGATGTTCCTGGAGTTCCTCACGAACACCGAGAACACCGCCACCTTCTCGCAGGCCACCGGCTACATGCCCGTGCGCACCTCCGCGGTGGAGAGCGACACGATGAAGGCCACCTACGAGGAGACGCCGCAGTTCCGCACCGCGGTGGACCAGCTCGCCGACAAGGCCCGCAAGCAGGACGACGTCCGCGTCTTCGTGCCCGGCGCCGACGCCCTGCTCAACGACGCCCTGGAGCAGATCATCATCGAGGGCGCCGACCCGGCCGAGGCCTTCGAGACGGTGACGCCGCGCATCGAGACGGCGTACACCGAGAACGTCGAGCCCTACCTCGACGCGCAGGACTGACGTGACCGCGGGGAACACCCCGCATCCCCCCTCCCCCCTCGTTCGTGCTTTCCCCCTCCCACTGTTTCGTTCCCCCCCTCTTCCCCACCCCCCCCAGCCCCCCCGACCCACCCCCCCCCCCCCCTCCCTTTGCGGGCCTTTTCCCTCTGCGGCCGAACGGGGCGCAGAGCAACAAATACCCAGCACTCAACGGAGGGGTTAGCAG
>NZ_JBHWLR010000011.1:157955-196103 GCF_042731755.1 Promicromonospora sp. NPDC059942 | reverse complement strand
GCCCTCATACACAGGAACGACGAAAACCGAACTCTTCCCCCCCCCCCCAAACACAACAACCGACTCCCCCCCCCCCCCCCCCTTCCCCCCCCCGCCCCCGGTTGTTCCCCGCGTCCCCCGGAACGTGGTTGAATCGCGCCGTGCTGACAGCGACCGAGCGGCCGCAGCGGATCATGATCGTCACCGACGCCTGGGAACCGCAGGTGAACGGTGTCGCCACGGCGCTCTCGCGCACCGTGGCCGAGCTGCGCCGGATGGGCTGCGCGGTCGAGGTGGTCACGCCGTGGGACGGCTACCGGACGATCCCCCTGATCACCTACTCCGAGATCCGGGTGCCGATCATGGCGCGCGACGACGTGGAGCGGCGCTTCCTGGAGTTCGCGCCCGACGCCGTGCACATCGCCACCGAGGGTCCGCTCGGCTGGTACGCGCGCGCCGTCTGCGACCACTTCGGTTTCCCGTTCACGTCCAGCTACCACACGCAGTTCCCCGAGTACGTGAGCGCGCGCTGGTCGTGGATCCCGCTGTGGGCGGGCTACCGCTACGTGCGCAAGTTCCACGACAAGTCCGGGGCGGTGCTGGTGGCGACGCCGACCATGCGCGAGCAGCTCACCCAGTGGCGCATCCGGAACGTCACGCCGTGGAGCCTGGGCGTGGACACCGAGCAGTTCCACCCCCGCCGTCGGGCCGCCGCCGGGACCGGGACCACTCCGGCCGGGACCACTCCGGCCGGGACCACGGGGACCGGCGTCTACCGCGACCTGCCCGGGCCCGTCTTCCTGTACGTGGGGCGGCTGGCAGTGGAGAAGAACGTCGAGGCGTTCCTCGACCTGGACCTGCCGGGCTCCAAGGTGGTGGTGGGCGACGGCCCGGCCCGCGCCGACCTGGAGGCCGCCCACCCCGGCGCCCACTTCCGGGGCCGCCGCTCGGGCGACGACCTGGCCCAGCACTTCGCCGACGCCGACGTGCTCGTCTTCCCGAGCCGTACCGACACGTTCGGCCTGGTCATCCTGGAGGCCATGGCCTCGGGCACGCCCGTGGCCGGCTTCGACGCGCCGGGTCCCCGCGACCTCATCCCGGGCTCCGGCGCGGGCGCCGTCGACGACGACCTGCGCGCGGCCTGCCTCGCGGCGCTGGCGTGCTCCCGCGAGCAGACGCGCCGGTACGCGGAGCTGTTCTCCTGGCGGGCCTGCGCCGAGGCGTTCTACGACCGGCTCGACGTGCCGCCCCCGCCGGTGCGCGAGCGCATCTGGGTGCGCGGGATGCACCGGCTGCCGAGCCTCGGCCTGACCGGGCTGAGCATGCCGAGCCTGACCGTGCCCAGCCTGACGCTGCCCACTCTTCCGACGCTGCCGAGCCTGTCCAGCCTGAACCTGCCGAGCCTCAACCTGCCCGGCCTGTCGAGGTCCGGCCTGACGAAGCCCAGCCTGACGCTCCCCGGCCGCGTCGCCCGGCTCCCCGAGCTGCTGCCCGCGAGCATCCCGCGCACGGTCGGCCGGGCGGTCACCCGGGTCCGGCGGATCGTTACAGACCGACCCACTCGGACTCGCCGTCCGTGAACTGCTGCTTCTTCCAGATCGGCACCTCGGCCTTGATGCGCTCCACCAGCAGGGAGCACGCCTCGAAGGCCTCCTTGCGGTGCCCGGCCGACGCGGACGCGACGAGCGCGACGTCCCCGACCACGAGGTGCCCGTAGCGGTGCGTCGCGGCGACGCGCAGGCCCGTCTCGGCGGCCACCGCCTGGCACACTTTTTGCAGGACGGCGGTGGCGTCGGGGTGCGCCTCGTAGTCGAGGCTGACCACGTCGCGGCCCCCGTCGTCGTCCCGCACTACGCCGCGGAACGTGACCACGGCGCCGCACTCCGGCGCCGCGACGGCGGCCTCGACCGCGCGCCCGACGGCGTCGTCCAGCACCTCCTGCGTCACGCGCACGACCTCTGCCGGCACCGTTCCTGCCGACCCCGCGTCGTCCATCACGTGCTCCCTCACCGGTCCCTCTCCGTCGGGTGCGGCGTCACAGCGGCCACACGGCCACCTCGGCACCCGGTTCGAGCGTAGTCGCGGCCGCGGGCACGTCGATCAGCACGTCCGCGGCGGCCATCGACGCCACGAGGTGCGAGCCGGGCCCGCCGACGACGGCGACGTGCGGCGGCGTACCCGCCGAGACGCCCGGCCCGGCCGTCCGCACCCGGCGGCCGCGCAGGAGCTGCCGCCGGCCCGCGGGCGAGACCACCGCGTCGTCGAGCACCGCCGACACCCGGTCCACGGGCGGCAGGCCCGCGGCCGCCCGCAGGATCTCCCGGAGGAACACGACGAACGAGACCTGCGCGCTGACCGGGTTGCCGGGGAAGGCGAGCAGCGGCGTGCGGCCGACCCGGCCGAGGCCCTGCGGGCCGCCGGGCTGCATGGCCACGGAGCGGAAGGTGACCTCCGGCAGGGCGTCCTTGACCACCTCGTAGGCGCCCTGGCTCACGCCACCCGTGGTGAGCACCAGGTCGCAGAGCGCCGCCGCGCGCTCCAGGCCGGCGCGCACCGCCTCGGGGTCGTCGGGCAGGGACAGCCGCAGACCCACGCGCCCGCCGGCCGCCCGGACCGCGGCCGCGAGCGCCGGGCCGTTGGCGTCGAAGATCTGGCCGGGGCCGGGCTCGCTCTCCGGCCCGACGAGCTCGCTGCCCGTGGAGACGACCGCGACCGTGACCGGGGCGACGAGCGCGAGGCGGGCGACGCCGCACGCGGCGGCGGCCGCCACGTGGTGGGGTGCGAGCACCGTGCCGATCGGGAGCACGACGGTGCCGGCGGCGACGTCGGACCCGGGCTCCCGGACGAACTCGCCGGCCGCCCGGCCGCGCGCCACCGCGACGCGGTTCGCGGTGGCCGCCGGGGACGGGGGCGCCGCCGGGGCTGTCGCGACCCGGTTGAAGGTGCCGTGGTCGGTGTCCTCGACGGGGACCACGGCGTCCGCGCCGGCGGGGACGGGGGCGCCGGTCATGATCCGTACGGCCGTGCCCGGCGCCAGGGGGGCCGGGTCGCCCGGGGCGGCGGCGACGTCGCCCGCCACAGGCAGCGTGACCGGCGCGTCCGGGGTGGCCGCGGCGACGTCGGCGGCGCGGACCGCGAAGCCGTCCATCTGCGAGTTGCGGAACCGCGGCAGCGGTTCGGGGGCCACGACGTCACGCGCCAGCACGCGGCCCAGCACGTCGCCGTCGAGGGGCACCTCCTCGACGGGCCGCTCGACGAACGCCGCGAGCAGCCCCGCGACGTCGGCCCGGTGCTGTTCCACGTCCACGCGCTCGCTCATGTCCGCAACCTACCCGGCGAGCGGCCCCGGTCGGCGGTTACCCTGGCGCGGGAACCCCCGCCGCACCGGAGGATCGGCCATGTACATCCAGGCGCTGAGCAACAACGGGACCACCCCCGACGGCGCCCTGGTGCGCCGCGAGTCCGAGACCGCGGACGGCCTCCGGGTGCTCGATTCGGTGCTGGCGATGCGCCCGATGCCCGACGTCGTGCTGCGGGCCCGCCACCGCGTGGAGTACGAGGGGGATGTGCGGCGCTGGGTGCGCTGGTCGCACCAGCGCGAGCCGGGCGGTGTGGACGTCGCGTTCGAGCGCGCCGACCTGCCGCCGGGTGTCGGGGACGGCGTGCCCTCGTTCGCCCGGTACCTGCTGGTGCTGGAGCTCGCGACCGTCGGCTCCTGGGTCGAGTACACCCAGCTCGACGACACCGATCCCGCGCGCACGCAGCACGCGCTGCTGGTGCGCACCGACACCCAGCCGCTCGTGCTGCCCGACGGCGTCTCGGTCTCCGCGATGCGCATCGACCAGCTCCTGGACGGCAGCCCCGCGAACGCCTTCTGGTGCGACGAGCACGGCGTGCTGCAGGCCGACTACATCGAGACGTTCCCCGACGGCACCCGGATCACCGGCGTCTCGTGGCGCACCAGCTGGGCGGGCGTGGAGCCGTGGCTCGACCCGGAGGTGCGCGCGGCGCTCGACGCGTCGGGGATCCTGGCGTAGGCCCGGTCACCGGTGCAGGTGCGCCTTGTGCCCGACCGCCGCGGAGACGTCGGCCTCGGCCACGGCGAGCAGGCGGTCCGCGAGCCGGCGGAGCGCCCGGCCGGCGGCTATCTCGTCGCCGATCAGCGGCACCTCGTCGTCGTCGGGTGACTTCCTGGCGTGCCCGACACCGCGCAGGGCGTCGGGCGGACCGTTCATCACGGTGGCCTCCGCCGTCGTGCTGCCCGCGGCCTCGACCACGGTGATCCGCACGTCCCAGGTGAGCGCGCGCCCGCGCCGGGCCTCCGCCCAGGCGCCCGAGCCCGCCTCGACCTGCGCGTCCACGTACGTGTCCCCGCCCGGGTAGACGAGCGTCTCCTCGCCCGTGTCGGACCAGCGCACCCGGTACGGCGGCGATCCGTCGCCATGGGGGCACTCGGTCACCACGCCGTCCCGCACCACGCCGCCGACCACTCCGGAAGCGGTGACGATCCGGTCGCCCACTGCTGCTTTCATGGGGTCCTCCTCGCGTCGTTGCGATCTCCCCATCATCGCCCCGAACCCCGCGACGGGACAGACGTACCGGTTACCTGGGCGACCTCGGCGCGTGACACGGAAGTGAGAACCTGGCAGGAGAAGGGTTCGCGCGGAGGGTTCGCGCTCGCGCGGAGGGTTCGCGCGTTCGCGCGGAGGAGGGAGCCGGGATGCGGGATCTGCTGCCGCAGCTGCTCGACTGGTGGCGCGCCGACGAGCGCGCGGCCGTGGCCACGGTGATGCGCACGTTCCGGTCCGCGCCGCGCGAGCCGGGGGCCGCGATGGCCGTCGGCCCGGGCGGCGAGGCGATCGGGTCGGTGTCCGGCGGGTGCGTCGAGGGCGCCGTGTACGACCTCGGCCTGGAGGTCGCCGAGACCGGCCGTCCCGTGGCGGCCCGCTACGGCGTCACCGACGACGACGCCTTCGACGTGGGCCTGACCTGCGGCGGGACCATCGAGGTCTTCGTCGCTCCCCTGTCCCGGGCGACCTGGCCGGGCTTCGGCTCGTTCGCCCGGCGAGTGCTGAGGGCCTCGTCGCCCGACGGCGGTGGGGCGCCGTCGGGCGTGTGCCTCGCCACGGTCGTGGGGGCGGACGGGGGCGGGGGTGACGGCGGCGGCGGGGCGGCTGCCGGCGACGGCGGGGCGCGGGTCGGTGACGGCGGCGCGCGGGTCGGTGACGGCGGCGCGCTTGGCCGGCACCTGGTCGTTCCCGGGGCCGGCGCGGACGGCCCGGACGGGACCCTCGGGGACCCCGGCCTGGACGCGGCGGTGACCGCGGACGCCGTCGGGCAGGTCGCTGCCGGTGCCTCCGCCCTGCGGGAGTACGGGCCGCACGGCGAGCGCACCGGCACGGGCACGCGGGTGTTCCTCCAGGTGTTCGCGCCGCCGCCGCGGCTACTGGTGTTCGGCGCGATCGACTTCGCGGCGGCGCTGGCGCGGGCCGGCCGGCTGCTCGGGTACCGGGTCACGGTCTGCGACGCCCGCCCGGTGTTCGCCACGCCGGCCCGCTTCCCGGAGGCCGACGAGGTGGTGACCGAGTGGCCGCACCGGTACCTGGCCGCCGAGATCGCGGCTGGCTGCGTCTCCGCGCGCGACGCCGTCTGCGTGCTCACCCATGACGCCAAGTTCGACGTGCCCCTGCTGCACACGGCGCTCACCGACCTGCCGGACGGCACATACGTGGGCGCCATGGGCTCCCGCCGGGCGCACGCCGAGCGTGCGGCCCGCCTGGTCGAGGACGGCGTCCCGCGCGCCGCGCTGAACCGGCTGCACAGCCCGATCGGGCTGGACCTGGGCGCGCGCACGCCGGACGAGACCGCCGTGTCGATCGTCGCCGAGCTGATCGCGGCCCGCTCGGGCGCCACGGCCCGTCCCCTGCGCGAGACGGACGGCCCGATCCACGGCTGAGGCCGCAACGGCGGCCTGAACGGCCCCGCTCGGCTGGTCCTGCTCGGCTGGTCCTGCTGGCAGGCCATGCCTAACCGACCCCGCTCGACCGACCCATTCGGCCGACGGCGCTCGGCCGATCGCGCTCGCATGATCGCGCTCGCACGGCCCCCGGTGTCCTGGGTCACAGCCGCGCCCTCTTCCATAATTACGACAGGTTGTCGTAACTTCTTCTTGCGACAAGTTGTCGCAACTTGGGGAGGAGCTCCGATGACACAACAGGACAGGCGCGCGCTCGTGGTGGGCCTCGGGATCGCCGGCATCGCGACGGCGATCGGGCTGCGCCGGGCGGGCTGGGAGCCCGTCGTCGTCGAACGCTCCCCCGAGCGGCGCACCGGCGGGTACTTCGTCGGGATCTTCCCGGACGGCAAGACGGCCCTCGCGGACCTGGGCGCGACCGACAACCTGCACGTGCGCAACCCCGTCGACGGCAAGGACTGGACCGTGAGCCGGTCCGGCCGGGCCCGGCCCGGCGCCGGGTTCCTCGACCGCCCGGGCGGCCCCTACGCGGTGGTGCGCGGGGACATCGAGGACGCGCTGTGGCGCACCCTCGACGACCTCGGCGGGGCGGAGGTCCGGTTCGGCACCCGCCCTGTCGGCATCGAGCAGACCCCGGACGCGGCGCGGGTCCGCCTGCTGCACGAGCCCACCGGGGCCGAGTCCGTGGAGGAGTTCGCCCTGGTCGTGGGCGCCGACGGCGTCCGCTCGGGCGTCCGCAGGCTGGCATTCGGACCGGACGAGGACTACCTGGACCAGTGGGCGGCCATCATCTGCGCCTTCGAGCTGGACGAGCAGGTGCCCGGGCTCGGGCCCGAGGACGGCAGCATCGACGCGCGCTCCCGCCGGGCGGCCTGGGTCTTCGGGTTCGCCGACCGCACCCCCACCGCGCTGCTGACCTACCGCACCCAGGACGTGGACGCGCAGTTCACCCGGCCGCCGGCCGAGACCCTGCGTGAGGTCTACGCGGGCATGGACCACCCGTCCGTTGCCCACGTCCTGGACCAGCTGGAGAAGGCCCCGCACTTCCTGTTCGACTCGGTCAACCAGGTGAAGATGCCGTCCTGGCGCTCCGGCCGGGTCGTCCTCGTCGGGGACGCGGCCTGGTGCCTGAACCTCTACTCCGGCATGGGCTCCAGCATGGCGATGCGCGGCGGCGCCGACCTGGGCCAGGCCCTGCGCGAGCACCCCGAGGACCTGCACGCCGCGCTGGCCGCCTGGGAGGCGGGCCTCCGCCCCACGATCACCGGCCACCAGCGCCGCGCCCGGCTCATGCAGCAGCTCTTCGTCCCCTCGGGGCCGGTCGCCGAGCGTGTGCGCGCCGTGGTCCTGGCGGGCCTCGGCGCCGTCGGACGCCTCACGAACCGCAAGACCGCGCGCGGCGCGGAGGCGGGCGGGACCCCGGCGGGCGGCGCAAAGGCCACGGCCGACGCCGGCGCGGGCAGGTGATACTGGGCGCATGCCACGGATCAAGGGCCCCACGTTCCAGGCCCACCACGAGCAGGTCTGGTCCGACCTGACCGAGGCGATGGGGGCCCTGCTCGCCGAGCGCGGCTACGACGGCTTCAACCTCGGGCACGTGGCCGCCCGCGCGGGGATCGCCCGCAACACGATCTACAACTACGCCAAGGACAAGACGGCGCTGGCCGCCAAGATCGCCCAGCACGCCAGCCGCGACATCCTGGCCCGGATCGACGAGATCGCCGCGGGGCCCGAACCGGCCCCGCGGCGCCTGGCGCAGATCGTGGACACGCTGATGCGCTCCTTCGACACCCCGGCGGTGCGCCTGATGCTGCACTCGCCCGCCACGGCGATGCCGCAGGACGTGCTGGAGCACCCGGAGGGCCCCTTCGCCCAGGTCGCCGCCGCCGTGGAGCAGGTCCTGCGCGACGGCGTCGACGAGGGCACCTTCCGCCCCGTCGGCGACGTCGCGCTCACCACGCACCTGCTGAGCGGCATCGTGCGCGCGGGCGCCGAACGCACGGCCTCCGGCGCGGACATCGAGCAGATCCTGCCGGCCGTCACGGACCTTCTGCTGGCCGCCCTCCTCAGTCCGGGTGGTGCACCACGTTGATCACGTTGCCGTCCGGCGCCCGGACGAGGAACCGGCGCACGCCCCAGGACTCCTGGGTCAGCGGGTGCACGATCTCGTAGCCGAGCCGCCTGGCCTCCTCGTACGCGGCGTCGACGTCGGGCGTGTGGACCGAGACGACCGCGTCCTCGGGCGAGGTCGCGTCGCGGGTGACGAGCTGGACGATCGCCCCCGTCTCGGGCGAGGTGCACCGGGCCACCCAGCCCAGGTCGAACTCCTCGGTGCTCAGCCCGAGGTAGCCGGTGTAGAAGTCCTTCGCTGCCGCCACGTCGGCCACCCGAAGGTTGGGCATGATGTGTGTCGCGCGCACGGCGTCCTCCAGTTCGCGGGAGATCTGTTCGCAGAAATCCGGGGCCGACGACGGCGGCGCCGTCCTAGGCTGCGGTCATGTCAGCGCACGCAACCATCGTCCCGCCCCGGCTCCGCTCCGGCGACACCGTCCGCGTCATCGCTCCCGCCAGGTCGCGGGCGATGGTCATGGAGCACGACAACACCCGCTGGATCGACGAGCGGTTCGCCGCCATGGGACTCACGCTGACGTTCGGCGAGCACGTCGACGAGGACGACCAGTTCCGCAGCTCCTCGATCGAGCACCGCGTCGCCGACCTGCACGCCGCGTTCGCCGACCCCTCGGTCGCCGGCATCCTCACGGTCATCGGCGGGTTCAACAGCAACGAGCTGCTCCCCTACCTCGACTTCGACCTGATCGCCGCGCACCCCAAGGTGTTCTGCGGCTACTCGGACATCACGGCGCTGCAGAACGCGATCCTCGCCCGCACGGGCCTGATCACCTATTCCGGCCCGCACTGGTCGAGCTGGGGCATGCGCGACCACTTCGAGCCCACCGGCGACTGGTTCCGCGCCGCGGTGACCGACGACGCCCCGATCGCCGTCGAGCCCTCCGCGGCCTGGACGGACGACCTCTGGTTCCTCGACCAGGACGCCCGCACCCCCGTGACCAACGAGGGCTGGTGGCGGCTGCGCCCGGGGCAGGCGTCGGGCCGGATCGTGGGCGGCAACCTCTGCACCCTCAACCTGCTCCAGGGCACCGCGAACATGCCGTCGCTCGACGGCGCGCTGCTCTTCGTGGAGGACGACTTCGAGTCCAACACGGTCGCCTTCGCGCGCAACCTCACCTCCCTGCTCCAGCTGCCCGACGCCGCCGGGGTGACCGGCCTGGTGGTCGGCCGGTTCCAGGCCGCCACGGGCATGACGCGTGCGGCGCTCGACGAGATCGTCGCGCGCCAACCCGCGCTGGCCGGCAAGCCGGTGCTGGCGGGCGTCGACCTCGGGCACACCAGCCCGTTGCTCACGATCCCGGTCGGCGGCACGGCCGACGTCGTCGTGGGCCCGGACGACGCGAGCCTGACGATCACCAGCCACTGACACGGGGCGCGGGAGGGGCCACGTCCGCCGTCGGCGAACCCGGAAATTGAGTCGGGTCGACTCAGGTTGTACCCGTCATCAGACCCGTCCGGAGGAGGACATCATGACCACCGTTCTTACCCGTTCCCCGTTCGCCAGCACCTGGCTGCGCGAGCCGTGGAGCCAGCAGCTCGGCGTCTCCGAGGGCGTCGTGCCCGCGGCCGACGTCTACCGTGAGGGCGAGGACCTCGTCGCCCGTCTCGACCTGCCGGGCGTGAACCCGGCCGACGACATCACCGTCGAGGTCGAGGGCCGCAAGCTCGTCGTCCGCGGCGAGCGCAAGGACCAGCGCTCGGAGGAGTCCGAGGGCCGCCGTATCTCGGAGGTCCGCTTCGGTTCCTTCCGCCGCGTCGTCACGCTGCCCAAGGCCGTGGACGGCGACGTCGTCCGCGCGTCCTACGACGCGGGCGTGCTGACGGTCACCGTGCCGGGCGTCTTCGCCGGCACCACGCCGCAGCGCATCGAGGTCACCACCGCCGCCTGATCCCCCCAGGCAGCCACCCGACGGCGCCCGACCGCTCACCGCGGCCGGGCGCCGTCCGTGTGTGTGGGGCAACCGACCGAACTCACCGAGATCGGTCCCCTGCGTTGAGATCGGTCCATCGCTGGACCGATCTCAACGCAACGGACCGATGTCATGTGCGCCGCCCGCTAGGGCCGGGCGAGCGCCGCCGCGCCCACCACCGTCGCGTCGCCGCCCAGGACGGCACGACGCACCTCGACCGTGTGCCCCGAGACCGGCGGCTCGTCGTCCAGCCGGGCCCGGATCGCGGGTTCCAGCAGGTCCCAGGCGTGGGCCAACCCGCCGCCCACCACCACGTGCCCGACGTCGAGCAGCGCCGCGAGCACCAGCACCGCCGACCCGACCGCGAGGCCGGCGTCGGCGAGCACCCGGAGCGCCGCCTCGTCGCCGGCCCGCGCGCGGGCCTCGATCTCCGCGGCACGGACGCCGCCCGGCCCCCCGCCGTCCGGTCCACCGCCGTCCGCCGCGGCCGAGCCCGCCCCGACCACC
Source organism: Promicromonospora sp. NPDC059942 (assembly GCF_042731755.1). NCBI lineage: Bacteria > Bacillati > Actinomycetota > Actinomycetes > Micrococcales > Promicromonosporaceae > Promicromonospora > Promicromonospora sp. NPDC059942. The sequence continues at coordinate 185,603 of NZ_JBHWLR010000011.1, read as the reverse complement.
TCCGCGTACCGCCGCTCCACCGACCGTCCGGACGCGAGCGTCTCCAGGTGCCCCCGCTGCCCGCAGGTGCACCGCGCGTCGCCGAACCCGGGCATGTGGCCGATCTCCCCGGCCGCGCCCGCGCCGCGGTACAGCGTGCCGTCCAGCCACAGCGCTCCCCCGACGCCGGTCCCGAGCGCGATGCCCGCGGCCGACCGGACGCCGCGGACGGCGCCCCAGGTCGCCTCGCCCACGAGGAACGAGTCGACGTCGTTCGCGACGGTCACCGGCAGCCCGGTCCGGGCGGCGAGCCCCGAGCGCAGGTTCGTGCCCACCCAGTCCACGAAGGAGTCGCTCGCCGCGAGCACCTCGCCCGTCACCGGGTCGACGACGCCCGCCGCCCCGACCCCGACGGCGGCCACCGGCACACCCGCCGACGCCGTCGCGCGCGCCACCAGGTCGGCCGCGACGTCGAGCATCGCCGCGCCGCCCGACGGCGTGGGCGCGGTCGCGGAGGCGAGCACCTCGCCGTCGGGCGTGACGACGGCGGCCTTGATCTTGGTGCCCCCGATGTCGACGCCGGCCGTGGGCCGGTCCGTCATCGGGCGGCACCGGCGGCCGGGGCGACGTCCTCGGCGGAGGCCAGCCGCAGCCGCGCCGCGCGCCGTGCCCGCTGCGCCACCGGGTCCGGCGTCGGCACCGAGGCCAGCAGCTCCGCGGTGTACAGCTCGCGGGGCGCGCTGAACACCTCCGCCGTCGCGCCGCTCTCCACGAGGCGGCCCGAGCGCAGCACGGCCACGCGGTCGGTCAGCTCGTGCACCACGCCCAGGTCGTGGCTGATGAACAGGCAGCCGAACCCCAGCTCCGCGTGCAGGTCGCGCAGCACCTGCAGCACCTCGGCCTGCACGGACACGTCCAGCGCACTCGTCGGCTCGTCGGCCACCAGCAGGCGGGGGCGCAGCGCGAGCGCGCGGGCGAGCCCGATGCGCTGCCGCTGCCCGCCGGAGAACTCGTGCGGATAGCGCCGCTCGGCGCCCGCGGGCAGCCGGACGGCGTCCAGCAGCTCCCGCACCCGCGCCCGCTTCTCGGCCGGGGACAGCCGCCGCCCGTCCCGGCCGTGGATCGCCAGCGGCTCCGCGATCGACTCGCCCACCAGCCGGCGCGGGTCGAGCGACCCGCCCGGGTCCTGGAACACGACGCCGACGTCGGCCAGCAGGCGCCGGCGCGCCCGGCCGCGCGCCCGGGCGACGGACGTCCCGAGCAGCAGCACCTCGCCCTCGGACGGCGCGAGCAGGCCCAGGCAGGCCCGGCCCGCCGTCGACTTGCCCGAGCCGGACTCGCCGACCAGGCCCAGCATCTCGCCCGCGCGCACGGTGAGGTCGAGGCGCTCGACGGCGCGCACGTGGCGGCCCTGCACCCGGTAGTCGAGGCTGACGCCGCGCAGGTCGAGCACGACCTCGCGGTCGTCGTCCGGGCCTTCGGCCGGCCGCCCGGCAGGAGCCGCGCCGACCGCCGCAGCCCCGGCAGAACCGGCACCGACAGACCCGGCACCCACGGCAACCACGCTCGCCGGCGGCGCCGCCGGCACCGCGTCCAGCAGCGCCCGCGTGTACTCGTGCGCGGGGGCGAGCAGCACCTGCTCCACCGGCCCGTGCTCCACGATCCGGCCGCCGCTCATCACGGCCACCTCGTCGGCGAGGTCGGCCACCACGCCCATGTTGTGCGTGACCAGCAACAACGCCGTGTCGTGCTGCGCCACCAGCTCGCGCAGCAGGTCGAGGATCCCGGCCTGCACCGTCACGTCGAGCGCCGTGGTCGGCTCGTCCGCGACGATCAGCCGCGGCTTGCAGGCCAGCGCGATGGCGATGACGACACGCTGCCGTTGCCCGCCGGACAGCTCGTGCGGGTACTGCCCCGCCCGCCGCTCGGGCTCGGGGATGCCCACCGACCGCAGCAGCTCCACGGCCCGCTCGCGGGCGACGGCGCGCGGCACGCGCTCGTGGTTCAGCACCGCCTCGGCGACCTGGTCGCCCAGGGTCATGGTCAGGTTGAGCGCCGTCATCGGCTCCTGGAACACCATGGACGCCACGCGGCCGCGCAGGTCCACGAGCTGGTCCTCGGGCGTGGTGACGACGTCGCGCAGGCCGTCGCCGTCGGCCAGCTCGACCGAACCCGTGACGCGCGCCGTCCCGGGCAGGAGGCCCAGGACGGACAGCGAGGTGACGCTCTTGCCGGAACCGGACTCGCCCACCAGCGCCACCACCCGGCCGCGCCGTACCTCCAGGTCGATGCCGCGAACCGCGGGCACGTCCCCGGAGTCGGTGGAGAAGGTGACGTTCAGGTCCGCGATGCGCAGGACGACGTCGCTCATGCGGTCCTCCCCTTCACGTCGACGACGTCCCGCAGCCCGTCGCCCACGAAGTTCAGGGCGCAGACCACGATCACGATCGCGAGGCCCGGCGGCAGGATGAGCCACCACGCGCCCTGGTAGATGTAGTTGATGCCGTCGTTGAGCATGGCGCCCCAGTCGGTCGTGGGCGGCTGGACGCCCATCCCGAGAAAGCTGATGTAGGCGACGAGCAGGATGGCGTCGGCCACCTGGAAGGTCGCGTTGACGACCACGGTGCCCACGGTGTTGGGGATGACGTGGGTCAGCACGGTGCGGCGGTGCGTGGCACCCATCGCGCGGGCCGCCACCACGTAGTCGCGTGTGCGGACCGACAGGGCCTCCGCCCGGATGAGCCGGGCCGGGACCAGCCAGGACACCAGGCCCAGCACCACGATCATCATGCCGACCGTCGGCCGCACGATGGTCGAGAGCACCAGCAGCAGGAAGATCGCGGGGATGGCGATCCCGGCGTCGACCACGCGCATCATGACGGCGTCCACGACGCCGCCCACGTACCCGGCCACGGCGCCCCAGAGGGTGCCGACGACGGTCGCGAGCGCCCCGGCCAGCACGCCGACCAGGAGCGACACCCGGCCGGCCACCATGAGCCGGCCCAGGTTGTCGTAGCCGAGCGCGTCGGTGCCGAGCGGGTGCCCGTCGACGCCGGGCGGCAGGTTGGCGGCGCCGAGGTCGGTCGCGACCTGCTCCGTGGGGTACACGAGCGGGCCGATCAGCACGAACAGCACCAGCACGGCGAGCGCCACGGCGCCCACCATCGCGAGCCGGTTGCGGGCGAACCTCCGCAGCCCCGTCATCGCAGACCTCCTCGGGTGCGCGGGTCCAGGAGGGCCTGGAGCAGGTCGGCCAGCAGCGAGCCGACGACGGTGGCGACCGAGATGACGAGCACGCAGCCCAGCAGCACCGGGAAGTCGCTGCTCTGCGCGGCGCTCCAGAACAGCAGGCCCATGCCCGGGTAGTTGAAGAGCTGCTCCACGACGAGCGCGCCGCCGAACATGACGGGCAGGTAGTAGCCGAGCATCGCGACGACCGGCGTGAGCGAGTTGCGCAGCACGTGCCGCAGCACGACGCGCCGGTAGGCGGTGCCCTTGGCGCGGGCGGTGCGCACGTAGTCCTCGCCCAGGTTGTCGAGGGTCGAGGACCGCATGTAGCGGCTGAACGTCGCCACGATCGGCACGGCGCCCGTCAGCACGGGCAGCACCAGCCCGGCGGGCTGCGCCAGCACCTCGGCGATCCCGGTGCCCTGTGGCGCCGCCGCGGGGAACAGCCCGGCGTTCTGGCTGAGCAGCAGGATCAGGAGCATCCCGAGGAAGAACGTGGGGGTCGAGTAGGCGACGATCGCCAGCGTGGACAGCCAGTAGTCGACGGCGCGGTTGCGGCGCACGGCCTGGTAGATGCCGGCCGGGACGGCGATCAGCACCGCGACGACCAGCGAGAGCCCGGTCAGCAGCAGCGTCTTGGGCAGCCGCAGCGCGATCGCGTCGGAGACCGACTGGTTGAGCAGGTACGACTCGCCGAGGTCGCCCGTGAGCGAGCGCCCCAGGAACGAGAGGTACTGGAGCACCACGGGCTGGTCCAGGCCGTTGGCGGCCTCGAAGGCCGCGATCTGCTCGGGGGTGGCCTGCTGGCCGAGGACGCCGCGGGCGGGACCGCCCGGCAGCGCGTGCAGCAGCGCGAACACGATCACGCTGACCACGAGGATCACGGCGAGCGCCTGGAGCACGCGGCGGATCAGGAAGCGGCCGAAGCCGCCGCGGGACGCCCGGGTGGGCGTCGCCACGGCGACCTCGGCCCCGCTCTGCGCGGGGATGGCTGTCGTCATGTCAGCCGGCCCAGCTCCAGCGCTGCGGGTGGAAGCTGGCGAGCGGGTCCTGCGTGGTGCCCTCCAGCCCGTCCTTGATCACGGAGACCTGGTAGACGGGGTTCGGCAGCCACATGACCGGCAGGTTCTCGGCGCCGAACTTCGAGTACTCCTGCATGACGGAGGCGTCGGTGCTCTCGGTGGAGTCGTGCATGAGGGTGTCGAACGCGTCGTCCGAGTACGAGCCGAAGTTCGACGCGGCACCCGTGCCGAACACGCGCTCGCCGCTCGGGTAGCCGCCGAAGTACCAGCTGCCGGCGGTGCCGAAGAACGGCAGCTCCCAGTCGCAGTCCGCCTGGTCGGCGGTGCACGGGGCGATGGAGGACAGCACCGTGTTCAGCGGCGCCGACTCGATGGTGACGGAGACGCCGGCCTGGTCGAAGGTCGACTTGATCTCGGCGAACATGTTGTCGGTCTCGGCCGAGCCGCTCTGCGTCAGGATCGTGATCGCCAGCTTCTGGCCCTTCTCGACGTCCTTGCCGCACTCGTCGTCGCCGTCGCCCGGCTTGGTGCACTCCAGCACGCCGTCGGACCCCGCGGTCCAGCCGTGGTCGGCCAGCAGCGCGGCCGCCGCCTCGGGGTCGAACGGGTACGGGTTCGTCTTCTGCTCCTCGGAGAGGAAGTCGCTCTCGGGGTTCTGCGGCACGGGGCCGTAGCCGGGCAGAGCGGCACCCTTCCAGATGACGTCGGAGATCTGCTCCTGGTCCACGAGGTGCTGCAGCGCCTGGCGCACGTAGAGCTGGCGGTAGACCGGACCGAGCTCGGGGTGGTTGAAGTTGTACGGCAGGTAGGTGATGGACCAGCCCGCCCACGGCTCGACGGCGTAGCCGAGCGACTCGTACTGCTCCGGCGCGTCCAGGCCGGTGGTCGGGATGTACCCGTAGTCGACGGCGCCGGACCGCACCGCGTTCACCTCGGCGTCGGTGGACGTGTACGGCAGCAGGTTGACGGTGTCGATCGAGGCGGCGTCGTCGCCGTCGTACTTCTCGTTCTTCGTCAGCTCGACCTGGCCGCTGTCCGTGAACCCGGTCAGGGAGTACGGGCCGTTGATGGTCTGCCACAGCGGGTTGGACTCGTAGGTGCCCAGGTCCTCGCTCTGCGTCACGAGGTAGTCGAAGATCGCCTTGGCGCCCTTCTCCGTCTCGGCGAGCGCGGGGTCGGGCTCCTCGTCGTCGGCGGTCTTGGCCCAGGCGTGGGCGGGCAGCGGCACCACGAGCGTGAGCTGGGAGGCCTGCAGCCACTCCGGGTTGTAGACCTTGTCGAAGGTGAGCTCGACGGTCTTCTCGTCGGGTGTGGCCACCTCGGTGACGTTGTCGGGCATGCGGCCCTCGGAGTAGCTGGCCCAGACGTCCGTGTTCGCCTTGACGAGGTCGAACCAGAACTTCACGTCCGCCGAGGTGACGGGCTCGCCGTCGCTCCAGGTGCGGTCGTCATCGAGGGTGATCGTCACGGTGCGGGAGTCGTCGGAGAAGGTGATCTCGTCGGCGAGATCGGCGCTGGCCACGCGCCCCACCTCGCCCTCGGAGCCGTCGTAGGCCACGAGCGGCTCCCAGAGGGTGCGCATGATGGCGGAGTTGTGGGTGGCGAGCTTGCCCGCGATGCCCAGCGGCACGATCCAGTTGGGGGTCGCGTTGGCGGGCAGGGCGTAGTTCACGTCGGTTCGGGCGGCGGACGTGTCCGCACCGGAGGACGTCGAGCATCCGGCGAGGAGGGCGACGGCGGCGGCCGCGCCGACGGCCAGCCGTGCGGCCCGTCCGGCATGCGTGGTGCGCATCTGGGTCTCCTTGGTCTGCGGGGCTGACGACGTACTTGTTTCGTCAGCCGAATAATAGAGCACCGTAGACGTACTAAGTTTCCCGGATCTATGCGAAAGCCGTAACAAGACTGTTAATTCGGCGCCGCAAAAAGGCAGGCCTGCCCGGATCAGCGCGAACGTGGTGCAGACTCGTGCCCGGAACTTGTTCCACTCATCGAAATAAGTTCTGCATCACGCCAGCGTTCCGCACCCAGCCTGGAGGAGGCCCGTGCCCCAGCCCACGCGTCCCCGAGCCGCCGCCCCGCGGCTCGAGCGGGAGATCCTCGTGCTCGTGTCCAGCGGCCGCGCCCGCTCCCGCAAGGAGATCGCCGAGTCGCTCGGCATCGCGCCGTCCACCGTCTCGCAACGGGTGCAGGCGATGCTCGCCGCGGGCGCCCTGGAGGAGACCGGCGAGGGCGAGTCCAGCGGCGGACGGCGTCCCCGCGCCCTGCGCGTGCCCGGCAGCACGGGCTATCTCGGCGTGGTCGACGTGGGCGGCACCCACGCCCGGCTCGGCATCCTGCGGCACGGCGGCGAGCTCGCCACGACCACGGAGGTCGCCCTCGCGATCGCGGACGGCCCCGAGCCGGTCCTGACGCAGGTCACGGCCGCGCTGCGCGAGCTCGCCGGCGCCGCGCCCGACGGCGGCCGCCTGCTCGGCGTCGGCATCTCCCTGCCGGGGCCGGTCGACGTCGCCCAGCGCGCCCTGGACAGCCCGTCGCGCATGCCGGGCTGGTCGGGGTTCGACGTCGGCTCCTGGCTGGAGGACGCGCTCGGCGTGCCCGCCGTGGTCGAGAACGACGCCAACGCGATGGCCGTCGGCGAGCACTTCGGGCATGCCCGCCGCACGCGGCACTCGGTCTCCGTCAAGGCGGGCAGCGCGATCGGGGCCGGGATCCTGGTCGACGACCGCCTCTACCGCGGCGCGGGCGGCGCGGCCGGCGACATCACGCACACCCGCATCCCCGCCGGCGGCGACACCCCCTGCACGTGCGGCAACCGCGGCTGCCTGGAGACCGTGGCCTCCGGCGCCGCCCTGGTGCGGCTGATCAACGAGCAGGGATACGACGTCGCGGGGACCGCCGACGTCCTCGCCCTGGTGCGTGACGCCGAACCCGTCGCGACCACGCTGACCCGGACCGCTGGCCGGCACCTCGGCGCGGCGCTGTGCACGGTCGTCAACTTCTTCAACCCCGGCGCCGTGTACCTGGGCGGCGCGCTGTCGACGCTGGAACCGTTCGTCTCGGCGATCCGCAGCCAGATCTACGAGGGCGCCCACCCCCTGATGACCCGCGACCTCGTGATCGCGCCGTCCGGGCTGGGCGCCGACGCGAACCTCGTGGGCGTGGGCCGCCTGCTGGAGGACGCGCTCGTGCCGCACGCCTTCGCCACCACGCCGTCTCCCGCACCGTCCACTGCCCCCTCCACAGCGTCGTCCACAACAGCGTCGGAAGGACCACGATGACCAACCCCCGCCCGCGGGTCGCGATCGCCGGCATGTCGATCGAGTCCAGCACGTTCTCCCCGCACCGTTCAGGGTGGGAGGCCTTCACCCTGCGCCGCGGCGACGAGCTCGTGAAGCACTACCCGTTCCTCGCCGACGGCGCTCCCCTGCGCGACGCCGCCGAGTGGACCGGCGTGCTGCACGCCCGGTCGCTGCCCGGCGGCGCCGTGCCCGCCGAGGTCTACGAGTCGGTGCGCGACGAGATCGTCGCGACCCTGCGCGACCAGCAGGCGGAGCGCGGGCCGTACGACGGCCTGCTGCTCGACATCCACGGCGCGATGACCGTGGTGGGCCGGGACGACGCCGAGTCCGACCTCGCGGCGGCGGTGCGCGCCGTCGTCTGCCCCGGGACGCTGATCAGCACCACGATGGACCTGCACGGCAACGTGCCGCGCGAGCTGGCCCAGGCCTCCGACCTGATCACCTGCTACCGCATGGCTCCGCACGAGGACGCCTGGGAGACCCGCGAGCGGGCCGCCGCGAACCTGCTCGACCGGCTCCGGTCCGGGGGCGCGCCCAAGAAGGCGTGGGTCCAGGTGCCGGTGCTGCTGCCCGGCGAGAAGACCAGCACCCGCATCGAGCCCGCGGCGTCCATCTACGCCGACGTCGCCCGCGTGGCCGGCCTGCCCGGCGTGCTCGACGCCGCGCTCTGGGTCGGGTACGCGTGGGCCGACGAGCCGAGCTGCCGGGCCGCCGTCGTCGTCACGGGCGACGACGAGGAGGTGATCGTGCGCGAGGCCGAGCAGCTCGCCCGGCAGTACTGGGACGCGCGCGACGACTTCGCGTTCGTCGCCCCCGCCGCCCCGTACGACCAGTGCGTGGCGACGGCCCTGGCGAGCGAGGCGCGGCCGTACTTCCTGTCTGACTCGGGCGACAACCCGACCGCGGGCGGCGCGGGCGACGTCACCTGGACGCTCGCGCGTCTGCTCGCGGAACCGGCCTTCGCCGCCGCGCCCGAGGACGGCGGCCGCACCGCGATCTACGCCTCCCTGCCCGACGCCGAGGCGGCACGCACGGTGGCCGCCGCCTTCGCCGCGGACGGGCCGGGCGCGGCGGTCGACGTCGAGGCCGGCGCACGGGTCGACGACGGCCCGCACGGGCCGGTCCGCCTGACGGGCGTGGTCGAGCACGTGAGCGAGGGCGACCCCGACGCCGGCATCGTCGCCGTCGTGCGCGTGGGCGGGCTGCGCGTGATCCTCACGGAGCGGCGCAAGCCGTACCACCTGGAGAGCGACTTCACGACGATCGGGCTGGACCCGCGGGGCACCGACGTCGTCGTGGTGAAGATCGGCTACCTGGAGCCCGAGCTGTACGACATGGCGGCCGACTGGATGCTCATGCTCACCCCGGGCGGCGTCGACCAGGACCTCCTCCGCCTGGGCCACCACCGTCTGACGAACCCGACCCACCCGTTCCACACCTTCGAGTCGGAGCCGGACCTCCGCCCCGAACTCCTCTGAACCGCTGAGTGCGGGCTATCTGTTGCTCGGAGGCCCCGAGAACAACAGATGGCCCGCACTCAACGGGGCTGGGTCAGGCCTCCGCGACCAGGGAGAACAGGTCCTTCGGGTTCTCCGGCTCCGCGATGAGGTCCAGGTGCTGCAGCAGCTCCGGCGCGTTCGCCGTCACGTCGGCCAGCACGAACTTCAGGGCGGTCCAGTCCTCCACGGCGAAGCCGACGGAGTCCCACACGATCAGCTCGTCCTCGCTCCGACGGCCCTGCGCCGCGCCCGTGACGACCTGCCACAGCTCGGTCACCGGGAAGTCGGCGGCCTGGCGCTGGATCTCGCCCTCGATGCGGGTCTGCTCCGGCAGCTCGACGAACACGCTGGCGCGCGCCACGATCGCCGGGTCCAGCTCGGTCTTGCCCGGGCAGTCGCCGCCGATCGCGTTGATGAAGACGCCGCCGGTCACGTCGGCGTCGTGCAGCACGGTCGCGTTCTGCTTGTCCGCGGTGCACGTCGTGATGACGTCGGCGCCGCGCACGGCGTCGGCGGCGTCGTCGGCCAGGACGACGTCGAAGCCGAGCGCCTTGGCGTGCTTCGCCAGCTTCTCCATCGCGTCGCGGTCGACGTCGAAGACGCGCAGCGTCTCGATGCCCAGCTCGGCGCGCATGCCGAGCGCCTGGAACTCGGCCTGCGAGCCGCAGCCGATCAGGGCGAGCGTCCGTGAGTTCGCGGGCGCCAGGTAGCGCGCGGCCAGGGCCGACGTCGCGGCCGTGCGCAGCGCCGTGAGCAGCGTCATCTCGGCGAGGAACGTCGGGTACCCGTTGCCGACGTCGGCCAGCATGCCGATCGCGGTGACCGTCTGGAAGCCGTTGGCGGGGTTGAGCGGGTGGCCGTTGACCAGCTTGAAGCCGTAGGTCTCGGCGTCCGAGGTGGGCATCAGCTCGATGACACCATCCGGCGAGTGCGACGCGATGCGCGGGCGCTTGTCGAGCTCCGGCCAGCGCGCGAAGTCGCGGTCCAGGGCGTCGGTCAGCGCGGCGATGGCGGCCTCCGGGCCGCGGCGGGCGACCCAGCGGGCGGTGGCGGCGACGTCGAGGTACGGGACGGTGGTCATCGGGTCTCCTCGGTGGTGGCGGGGCGCAGCTCGAGCGTGCAGCACTTGACCGAGCCACCGCCCTTGAAGATCTCGGACAGGTCGATGCCCACGGGCACGAAGCCGCGCTCCTTGAGCGCGTCGGCGTAGTCGCGGGCGCGGTCGCTGAGGAACACGTTCAGCCCGTCGGACACGACGTTCAGGCCCAGTACGGCGGCGTCGTCGGCGCCGACCAGGATCGCGTCGGGGAACAGGGTGCGCAGCGTCTCCTGCGCGGCCGGGCTGAACGCCTCGGGGTGGTAGGCCACGACGGTCTCGCCGGAGACGGCGCCGTCGTCGAGCACGGAGAGGGCCGTGTCGAGGTGGTAGTAGCGCGGGTCCACGAGCTCCAGCGGGACCAGTTCCATGCCCTGCTCCGCGAGCTCCAGGCGCTCGGCCACCTCGGCGTGGCCGGCGGGCGTGGTGCGGAAGCCGGTGCCGGCGAGCAGCAGCTTGCCGATCGTCAGCAGGTCGCCCTCGCCCTCCATGATCTCGGCCGACTCGCCGAGGCGGCGGTAGCCGTCGGCGGCGGGCGTGCCGAACCAGCGGTCGTACGCCGGGCCCTCGGCCGCGCGCTCCGGGTAGGTGAAGCGGGCCGCGAGCGCCCGTCCGCCCACGACGATGCCGCCGTTGGCCGCGTAGACCATGTCGGGCAGGCCCGGCTCGGGCTCGATGATGTCGACCTTGTGACCGCGCGCCTCGTAGGCGTCACGCAGGGCCTCCCACTGGGCGAGGGCCTTGGCGGTGTCGACGGGAGACGACGGGTCCATCCACGGGTTGATGGCGTAGACGACGTCGAAGTACGTGGGCGGGCACATGAGGTAGTGCCGCGGCGTGGCGGTCCGCTGCGCGGTGGTCTGCGTCATGGCGCGAGATTAAGGCCGCACCGATTCACAACAGGCGAGCATCCGTTGCGTATCCAGGCGCGGATTCTTGCGCAATCGCAGCGAGTATTGAACGATTCGTTCATGGATGCCGTGAACCGGGCAATCGTCGGCGAGCTGCTTCGCGACGGGCGTGCCACGTACCAGGAGGTCGGCAGCGTGGTGGGCCTCTCGGCGCCCGCCGTGAAGCGCCGGGTCGACCTCATGCTCGCCCGCGGGGAGATCGCCGGCTTCACCGTGCGCGTGGACCCGCAGGCGATGGGCTGGATCCTGGAGGGCTACGTCGAGATCTTCTGCTCCGGGATCGTGTCACCCAAGGTGCTGGAGCGCGACTTCGCGCCTATCCCCGAGGTGGTGCGCGTCTCGACCGTGACCGGCGACGCCGACGCGATCGTGCACGTCATGGCCACGAGCATGGAGGAGATCGAGCGCACCGTGGAGCGCATCCGGACGGTCACCCACGTGGTCAAGACGCGCACGGCGCTGGTGATGTCCCGGGTGGTGGACCGGCCCGGGGCCTAGGTCCACCCGGCCCGCTGTCCCCGCGGACGGCGGCGGAGCTTAGGCTGTCCTCACCAACGCTCCCCTCGGCTCCGGAGGACGCCCTCGATGATCAGGACCGCCGTCTCGGACGACGTCGCAGGCTGGCTCGACGTGCTCGGCCCCCTCGCCTTCTACCTGGTCGTCTGGGGCCTGGTGTTCGTCGGCACGGCGTTCTTCGTCGGCGTCTTCATCCCGTTCCTCACCGGGGACGGGCTGCTGTTCGGCGCGGGGATCGTGGCCGGGAGCACCGACCGGATCGACATCTGGGTGCTCGCGATCGGCGTCGGCGTCGCCGCGGTGGCGGGCGACCAGGTCGCGTTCCTGCTCGGCCGGAGGTACGGGCGCCCGTACCTGAGCACTCGCAAGGGCCGCTGGGTGCAGGCGACCGTGGTGCGCACCGAGCGGTTCTACGAGCTGTTCGGCTGGTGGTCCGTGGTGATCGGCCGCTACATGCCCTGGGCGCGCGTGTTCGTGCCGGTCATCGCGGGCATCGGCGGGATGTCCTACCTGCGGTTCCTCACCGCGAACATCTTCGGGGCCGTGAGCTGGGGCGTGCTCATCACGGTACTCGGCTACTACGCGGCGTCGGACCCGTCGGTGCGGCCCGTCGCGTACGTCGTGGCGGGCGTGGTCATCGCGGCGTCGGTCGTCGCGGGCGTCCGCGCCTGGCGCCACGACCGCGCGGGCCGTCGCCCGGCCGCGGTCGAGTAGTCCCGCCGTCCGGTCAACTGCGCCCGCCGCACGATCAACCGGCGGGCCGCGCGGGCGGCCAGGGTGGTGCCCATGAGCACAACCACCACCACGCAGCGCGACGCCGCTGCGGCCCCGCCGTCGGGCAACCCGACCTGGACGCCCGTCGTGGCCCTCTCCTTCGGGATCGCGATGGTGGTCCTCAGCGAGTTCCTGCCGGCGAGCGTGCTGCCCGCGCTGGCGGCCGACGTCGGCGTGAGCGAGGGGACGGCCGGCCTGGCCGTGGCGGCGACGGCCGTCGCCGGGGCCCTCACCGCGCCGAGCATCGCAGTGCTGCTCCCCCGGGCCGACCGGCGCACCGTGCTGGTCGCGCTGCTGGTGGCGGCAGCGATCTCGAACCTCGCGGTCGCCCTCGCGCCCAGCTTCGCCGTGCTGCTGCTCGGCCGGCTCCTGCTGGGCATCGCGCTCGCCGGCTACTGGTCGTTCGCCTTCGGCGCGGGCACCCGGGCCGTGCCCGGCAGGGACCACGTGGTCTCGTCCGCCCTGGCGTTCGGCACCAGCATCGCGACGGTCGTCGGCATCCCGCTGGCCTCCGTGGTGGGCGACGCCGTCGGCTGGCGGACGACGTTCGGTGGCGTCGCCGTGCTCACCGCGGTCGGCGCCGTCGTGCTCGGCCTGAGCCTGCCGTCGGTCCCGCCGCACCCGACCGCCGGCCTGCGGATGCTCCGCGAGGCGCTGCGCAACGGGCGGCTGATGGCGGGCATCGGCTGCGTGGTGCTGGTGGCCTTCGCCAACTTCACCGCCTACCCGTACATCCGCATCGCCATCGAGCGGGTGGACCCCGCCGCCACCACGTGGATGCTGCTGGCCTGGGGCATCGGCGGCACGGTGGGCACGGTGCTCGCCGGCGTGCTCGCGCGGTGGCTGCGGCCGCTGGCCGCGGCGGCCCCGGTCGCGCTGGCCGCGGGCCTCGTGCTGACGGCGTTCGCCTCGTCGGTGCCGGTGCTGGCCGTCGCGGTGGTGCTGTGGGGCTTCTCGATCAGCATGGTGCCGGTGATCACGCAGCTCTGGGTCACGCGGGTGGAGCCGGAGCGCGCCGAGTCCGCGATGTCCTTGCAGGTCACCGCGTTCCAGATCGCCATCACCGCCGGGTCGTCGCTGGGCGGCGTGCTACTGGACGGGCACGGCGTCCGGCCGCTGATGCTGGTCGGGGCGGCCGCCGCGGTCGCGGCGGGACTCGGCTGGGCGTTCCTGCGGGTACCCCGCACCTGACGGGCTGAGCGGGGCGGACGGGACCCAGGGCCGGGCCTGGCGGGGCCTTGTCCGGGCTGGTACCTGGTTCGTGTTCGGGCCGGTCCAGGCGGCGGACGGCGCAGCCTGGTCCGGCGCCGCCTGGGCCGGCGCCTTCTGGTCCGGACCCGTCCGCCACGCCAGCGGCGAGAGGCCGTGGTCGGACGTGAACGCCCGGCTGAACGCCGCGACCGAGCCGTAGCCCACCTCGAACGCGACCCGCGTGACCGGCAGGCACCGGTCGATCAGGAGCGTGCGCGCCCGGTGCATCCGCACCTCCCGCAGCATCTGCATGGGGCTGTGCCCGGTGGCCCGGCGGAAGCGCTCGGTCAGCGCGGAGCGCGACAGGTGCACCAGCGCCGCCATCCGGTCGAGGGTCCACGGCTCGCCGGGCCGGTCCGCGAGCGCCGCGACGACGTCGGCGACCTGGGTGTCGGCGGCGGCGCCGGTCTCGGCGGTGCCCGCGCCGAGGCTTCCGCCGGCGCGGCCGGCGGGTGTCGCGGTCTCCTGCCACAGCGCCGTCATCGCCGCCCCGATCAGGCCCGCGTAGCTCGCGGCGAACGGGGCCGGGCTGGAGATCGCGTCGAGCGGGCACGCGGTCACGAGGGCGACGACGCCGCGCTGCCGCTGGTCGAAACCGCTGACGACCAGCGGGCTCGGCAGCGCCGCGGACGGGACCGTGGGCCGCAGGTCGCCGTGCACCAGGTCGGTGTCGCGGTCGGCGACGAGCCGGTGCGCGGTCCGGGCGTCGACGAGCACCGCGTCGCCGGACAGGACCCGGTGGCGGGCGCCGGCGGTCTCCAGCGTGGCCGCACCGGCCAGCACGACCGCCCACAGGGCGCCCGGCCGGGACCGCACGTCACCCGCGGACAGCCGCTCGCGCGTCAGCGCCGTCATCTCCCAGTCCATACGAGACGGAGCCATCTGGACGCGCCGGCTATTCCCGGGGCCGGCCGGGCGGGGTGCTGACATACTGCCGATCACCCGGCCGCGACCAGCGCCGGGACCCAGGGAACGAAGGGCACCACCTTGCTGATCGCCGGACTTGTGCTCGCGGGCGTCGCGGCTCTCATCCACGTCTACATCTTCTACCTGGAGTCCTTCGCCTGGACCGAGAAGCGCACCCTCGCGACGTTCGGGATGAGCGCCGAGGAGGCCGAGGTGACCAAGCCGCTCGCGCTGAACCAGGGGTACTACAACCTGTTCCTCGCGATCGTCACGGCGGTGGGCATCGTCCTGACGGCCGCCGGGTCGACGGCGGCGGGCGCCGCGCTCGTGCTGGCGGGCGCGGGCTCCATGGTGGCGGCGTCGCTCGTGCTGATCATCTCGGACCCGAGCAAGAGCAGCGCGGCGCTCAAGCAGGGCGTGATCCCGCTGCTGGGCGTGGTCGCGGTGGTCATCGGCCTGCTGGTCTGACGCCGATCATCCGTCGGCGACGGCCCGCAGCCGGCGCAGCGAGCGTGAGTCCTCGAAGCCGACCGTGCGGGCCGCCGACTCCATCGTCGCGCCCTGCTCGATGAGGTGCTCGGCGCGCTCGCGCCGCAGCAGCTGCTGGTAGCGCAGGGGCGTCACCCCGGTGGCTCGGGTGAACGCCCTGGTCAGCGTGCGCTCGGCGACGCCCGCCCGCGCCGCCAGGTCGGCGAGCGGCAGGGTCCGCGCGAAGTGCTCGTCGATGTGGTCCTGGGCCCGGTGCACCGTGTCGTCCACGTGCGACCGGTGCCGGAGCATCGCGCTGGCCTGCGGCTCCGTCCCGTTCCGGCGGGCGTACACGACCATCTCCCGGGCCACCCGGGCAGCCAGCGCGGGCCCGTGCCGCACGGCGAGCAGGTGCAGCGAGAGGTCGATGCCGCTGGCGATCCCCGCGGAGGTGACCACGCCGTCGTCGCTGGTGAACAGGACGTCGCGGACCACGTGCGCCCGCGGGTGCCGCGCCGCGAGCGCGTCCTGGACGGCGTGGTGCGTGGTGCAGCGACGGCCGTCGAGCAGCCCCGCCTGGCCCAGGGCGTCGGAGCCCGCGCACACGCTGGCCACCGTGCCGCCCGCCGCGTGGTGCGCGCGGAGCCGCTCGCGCGCCTCCGCGGACAGGCGCGGCCAGGCGCCTGGGTCGCCACCCACGCGCCACCCGGGGACGACGACGAGGTCGTCCGGGCCGAGCGCCGGCCAGTCGGTACCGGCGACCAGCGGAAGGCCCTGCGCGGAGGCGACCACGGCGCCGTCGGGCCCTGGGCTGCCGGGGGTGGCGCCGGACGCCGGGGTCCCGGAGACAAACCGCAGGTCGTAGGGGTGGCCGAAGTCCCCGGCCGTGAAGAACGCCTGCGCGGGGCCCGCCAGATCGAGCAAGTGGACCCCGGGCAGGAGCAGGAAGACGACGGTGGTCACGCCGTCGATGCTGCCACCTCGGCCTGCTCGCCGGCGCGCGCGCCGTCCTCCGCCACCAGCTCGGCGACGGTCGCGATGCGCGCGAACCGGTCACGGAGCACGGTCTCGGTGCGCTCCAGGAGGTCGGCGGCGCTGAACCGGCCCAGCGGGTCGGTCGTGGTCGCGTCGCTGACGAACGTCACGTCGTAGCCGAGGTCGGAGGCGACGCGCGTGGTGGTCTCCACGCACTGCTCCGCCCGGATGCCGCAGATCCGCAGCTCGCCCACGCCGTGGGTGGTGAGGATCTGCTGGAGGTTGGTGGTGGTGAACGCGTTGTGCGAGGTCTTGTGCAGCAGCGGCTCGCCGGGCCGGGGCTCGCCCAGCTCCTCGAACAGGCGGACGTGACCGGTCGCGGGGTCGAACGGGTTGCCCGACCCCGGCTCGGTGTGCAGCACCCAGACCACGAGGTCGCCGGCCGCGCGGGCGAGGTCGACCAGCCGGTTGACCGGCTCGGCGACCCCCGGGTTGAGGGTGTCGGCCCACAGCGGGCGCACGCGGAAGGACTCCTGGACGTCGATGACGATCAGCGCTCTGCTCATGGCCCCAGTCTGCTTCCTCGTGCGGCCCGCGCGGGAGGCTGGATCAGGTCGCGGGGCGGACTGATCCGGTCACCGCCGTCAGCCCCCGAACGCCTCAGCGTTTCGACGCGCCCAGTCCTCGAACGTGTGCGCCGGCCGCCCCAGCACCTTCTCGATGTCGAGGCTGACCTGCTGCTCCCGCGGCGTCGGCTCGCCCAGGATCCCGAGCGTGCCGTCGACGACCGGCTCCGGCATGTACGCGAGCATGTCGGCGCGCGCCTCGTCCCGGGACTGCTCGACGAAATCGATCGGCGCACCGAGGGCCTGCGCGAGCACCTTGGTCCGCGCGCGTGGCGAGAGCGCGGCGGGGCCGGTCAGCGTGTAGCTCCGGCCGGCGTGCCCGTCGTCGGCCAGGGCGGCGGCCGCGACCTCCGCGATGTCGAGCGGGTCGACGGCGGGCAGCGCGACGTCGCCGAACGGCGCGTGGACGGCGCGCTCCGACCGGACCGTGGGGACCCAGGCGAGCGCGTTGCTGGCGAAGTCGGCGGGCCGCAGCAGCGTCCACTCCAGGCCCGAGCCCTGCACCCGCTTCTCGAGCTCAGCGAGCGGGGCGTGCGAGGCCGACCCCGCGCGGGTGACGGCGCCCAGCGAGGACAGCAGGACGATCCGGCGCACGCCGGCCTCGGCGGTGATGCCGATGATCCGCTCGGTGTCCAGGTGCCCGCCCGAGCCCGGCACCAGCAGGAACAGGGCGTCCGCGCCGTCGACCGCGGCCCGCAGGCCCTCCGGTTCGGCCAGGTCGGCACTCACCCCGCGGACCAGCGGGCTGTCGAGCGGGGCGGTGCCCGCGCGGGAGACGGCGGTGACGTCCTGGCCCCGCCGGGCCAGCTCGGCGACCAGCGGACGGCCGATGTTTCCGGTGGCTCCGGTGACGACGATCATGGGTGCTCCTTGTCGGTAGGACACGGCCCCGAACAGGGCCCGACGGCCCCTGCGGCCGCCGTGCCGCCGACGTTACGAGCGTCAGTACAGTAGGTTCCCTCAGGAAAGTATTGGAGCCTGCCATGTCGAACGCGACGCCCGCCACGAAGCCCGGCACCAGCACCTGGTGCCCGCAGCCCGACGACGACCCGGCCACCGCGTGCCCCATCTCGCCGGTCGTCGACCTGGTCTTCAGCCGGTGGACGACGCCGATCCTGTGGGTGCTGCAGGCGCACGGGACCCAGCGCTTCGTCGAGCTGGAGCGGCGCATCGGCGTGACGCCCAAGGTGCTGACCCAGCGCCTGCGCCAGCTCGAACGCGACGGCCTGGTCCAGCGCAGGATCTACGCGGAGGTGCCGCCGCGCGTGGAGTACGAGATCACGGAGCTGGGCAGCAGCCTGCAGTCCGTCTTCGCAGCGCTGGGCGACTGGGGCGACGCGCACATGGCCGACGTCGAGCACTCCCGCGCCACGTACACCGGCCCGCTCCCCCGCTGACGCCGAAGGCCCCCGGCGTGACGCCGGGGGCCTTCGGTCCAGGATCAGGCCTGCACGAAGCGGAGCAGCACCTCGTTGACCTCAGCCGCGTGGGTCCAGAGCAGGCCGTGCGGCGCGCCCTCGATCTCGACGTACTCCGCCTCCGGGAACGCGTCGTGGAAGCGGCGGCCGGTGGCGTCGATCGGCAGGATGTTGTCCTTGGTCCCGTGCAGGATCAGGGACGGCTTGCCGGCGGCGCGGACGGCGGCGACGTCGGCTCGGAAGTCCTCGATCCAGGTCGGGACCACCGCGTACGCGGCGACCGGGGCGCTGCCCGTGGCCGTGTTCCAGCTCGCGGTGACGGCCTCCTGGCTGATCCGGGAGCCGAGGTTCTCGTCCAGGTTGTAGAAGTCCTTGTAGAAGTTCGTGAACCAGGCGAAGCGGTCGGATCGGGCCGCCTCGGCGATGCCGTCGAAGACGGACTGCGGCACACCCTCCGGGTTGTCGTCGGCCGCCACGAGGAACGGCTCCAGCGAGGCGAGGAACGCGAGCTTGGCGACTCGGTCGGCGCCGTGGTTCTTGACGTAGCGGGCCAGCTCGCCGGTGCCCATGGAGAAGCCGACCAGGATGACGTCGCGCAGGTCGAGGGAGGTCAGCACGGCGTCCAGGTCCGCGGCGAACGTGTCGTAGTCGTAACCGGTGCCGACCTTGCTCGAGTTGCCGAACCCGCGGCGGTCGTAGGTGATGACGCGGTAGCCGGCGGCGATCAGCTCACGCGACTGCCGCTCCCAGCTGTTGCCGTCCAGCGGGTAGCCGTGGATGAGCACGACGGGCTGGCCCGAGCCGTGGTCCTCGTAGTACAGCTCCGTGGGGGTGCTGTTCTCGGTGCCGACCGTGATGAAACCCATGATCCGTCTCCCTCTCGATCCGAGCGGAGAACGTTCGTTCTCCGCCTATGTCCGCTACAGTAGAGAACGAACGTTCTCCGCGCAACTCGTGCGGGACACAAGACGGGGTGAGATCGCATGATCGACGAGAAGACGGCGCGCGAGGACGTCGTCCGGGCCGCTGACGAGCTGTTCTACGCGCGCGGCGTGCAGGCCGTGGGCATGGACGCGGTGCGGACGGCGGCGGGCGTTTCCCTCAAGCGGATCTACTCGCTCTTCGCCTCGAAGGACGAGCTGATCGTCGCCGTGCTGCACCACCGCACGCAGGTCTGGGACAGCGGGCTCGCCGCGGCGTCCGAGCGGGCGACGACGGCCCGCGAGCGCATCCTGGCGATCTTCGACTTCCTCGACGCGTGGTTCCGCGAGCCGGACTTCCGCGGCTGCGCGTTCATCAACACCCACGGCGAGCTGGGCGCGTCGTCGACCGCCGTCGCGGACGCCGTCCGCGAGCAGAAGCGCACCTTCCAGGAGTACGTCGCCCGCCTGGTGGCCGACGCCGGGGCGCCGCCCGCGCTGGCCCCGCAGCTCGCCATCCTGGCCGAGGGCGCGCAGACCACCGCCGCCATCGCCGGGACCCCGGAGGCCGCGCACCACGCGCGGGCTGCCGCCGAGACCCTGCTCGACGCCGCGACCGGCCCCCGCCGGTGAAAGGATGACGCCATGACGATCGACGAGTCCGACGGCAGCGCGCGGGAGGCCGTGCCCCACGCCGCGCCGAGCACCCCGCACGACGCCGACTTCGCGTTCCGCTGGGCCTACGGCAACCCGGAGGCGCCGTTCACGATCGTGGAGTTCGGCGACTTCGAGTGCCCGTACTGCGGCGCGGCCAAGCCCGTGCTGCACGAGCTCATCAAGAACTCGGACGGCCAGGTGCGCCTGGTCTGGCGTCACTTCCCGCTCTTCGAGCCGCACCCGTACGCGCTGACGGCGGCCCTGGCGGCTGAGGCCGCCGGCCACCAGGGCGCGTTCTGGCCGATGGCGGGCCTGCTCTTCAAGAACCAGGACAGCCTCGACGACGCGTCGATCGTCCGGTACGGCGACCAGCTCGGGCTGGACACCAGCACCCTGGTGGGCGATCCCGCCCAGAAGTTCTCCGAGGCCGTCCGCACGGACTACCAGGACGGGATCGACTCCGGCGTGCACGGCACGCCCACGCTGTTCATCAACGACGAGCCCTACCTGGGCGACGTCACCGTGACGGACCTGCGCGACACGATGGGCCTGTCGCGCAAGCGCACGTCCCGCTGGGGGCGGTAGCACCTATCGCTTCAGCAGGCCGCGCAGGACCGCGACCACCTCGCCCGGCGACTGCTCGGCCATGAAGTGGCCGGCGTCCAGGGTGCGGTGGTCGAGGTCCGCGGCCCAGGCGGACCAAAGGCCCGCCGCGTCGTAGCCGAGCGCGCTGCCCCAGTCCTGCTGGACCACCGTGACCGGCATGGTCAGGCGGCGTCCGGCCGCCTGGTCTGCGCGGTCGTGCTCGACGTCGATACCCGCCGACGCCCGGTAGTCCGCCACGATCGACGGGACGGCCTCGCGCGAGGCCCGCAGGTACTCGGCCCGGACATCGGCCGGGAAGGCCTCGGCGCTCGTGCCCCAGGCGTCGAGGAAGAAGCCGAAGAACTCGTCGGCGGAGGCCTCGATCATGCGCTCGGGCAGGCCCGGGGGCTGCGCCATCAGGTACAGATGGAAGGCGACGGCCGCGTCGGCGCCGTGCAGCACGTCCCACATGTCGAGGGTCGGCAGCACGTCGAGGATCGCCAGGTGGGTGACGACGTCGGGGTGGTCGAGGCCCGCGCGGATCGCGACCAGGGCGCCGCGGTCGTGGCCCGCGAGCGCGAACCTCTCGTGCCCGAGCGCCCGGGCCAGCCCCACCACGTCCTGCGCCATGGTCCGCTTGGAGTAGGTGTCGCGGTCGTGCTCGGCCGGCTTGTCGCTGGCCCCGTATCCGCGCAGGTCGGGGACGATCACGGTGTGCTCGCGGGCGAGGTTCGCGGCGACGTGCCGCCACATGAGGTGTGTCTGCGGAAACCCGTGCAGCAGCAACACCGGGCTGCCGGCGCCGCCGACGGCTACGTTGAGGTGCACGTCGCCCACGGCGACGCTCTGGTACTCGAACTCAGGGATCTTCGTTGTCATGCCCCCAACCTCCAGGACACGGATGAGCAACCGATGAGTGACCGGTCAGGAGAGCCTGCCGCCGCGGCGACGGCGCCGGTCCGGGTGGGCGTGCTCGGCCCGGTCACGGCCTGGGCCGACGGCGTCGCGGCGCCCCTTGGCGGGCCGCGCCAGCGTGCTGTGCTCGCCCGGCTGGTCGTCGCGCGCGGCCGGGTGGTCACCGCCGACGCCCTGGTCGAGGACCTGTGGGAGGAGCCGCCGCCTGGTGCGCTGTCCGCGCTGCGCACCTTCGTCGCGGCCCTGCGCCGGGCGGTCGAGCCCGGGCGTGCGGCCCGCACCCCGGCCCGGGTGCTCGTCACCGACGGCCCGGGGTACGCGCTGCGCCAGGTCGACGTGGACGCCTGGGCGTTCGAGGCGGCGGTCTCCGGCGCCCGCGACCTGGCACCCGCCGCGGCCCGCGACGCGCTCGACCGCGCGCTGGGCGCCTGGCGCGGATCCCCGTACGCGGGGCTGGACCTGCCGTGGGCGGTGACCGAACGCGCCCGCCTGGCCGAGCTCCGGCTGGTCGCGGTCGAGCGCCTCGCCGAGGCACGCACCACCCTGGGCGAGGCGGCCGACGTCGTGCCCGGCCTGGACGCGCACGTGACCGAGCACCCCTGGCGCGAGGAGGGCTGGCGGCTGCTCGCGCTGGCGCTGTACCGGTCGGGCCGGCAGGCCGACGCGCTGGCGGTGCTCCGCCGGGCCCGCGCCATGCTGGCCGGTGAGCTCGGCGTGGACCCGGGGCCGCGGCTCGCGGAGCTGGAGGCGCAGGTGCTGCGGCACGACCCGGGCACGGGCGGCGCGCCCGGCGCCGACGACGTCTGGCGCGACACGGCGTCGGCCTACGAGAGGGTGGTCGCCGCCGGCGCGCGCACCCGGCTGGAGTCCACCACCACGCTGCTGCGCACGCTGGCGATTACCGGCGGTGAAGGGCTGACCGCCGCTCGCGCGCAGCGCGTGGCCGCCGTCGGCGCCGCGGAGCAGCTCGGCGACCCGGACCTCACCGCGCGGGTGATCGGCGCGTTCGACGTTCCGGGTGCCTGGACCCGGTCCGACGACGCCGGCCTGGCCGCCCAGGTGGTCGCCGCCGCCGAGCGGACGCTCGCCGCGCTGCCCGACGACGCGCCCGACGCCGTCCGGGCCAAGCTCCTGGCGACGGTGGCGGTCGAGTCACGGGGCCTGGCCGGGGCCCGCGGCCCGCAGGCGGCGCACGAGGCGGAGGCGCTCGCCCGGCGGTCCGGCGACCCGGCGGTCCTCGCGTTCGCACTGGCCGGGCGGTACCTGACCCGGTTCGAGCGCACGGGCCTGGCCCCGGAGCGCGACGCGATCGGCGCCGAGCTGGTGTCGCTCGCAGCCCGGCACGGGCTGGCGACGTTCGAGATCCTGGGGCACCTGGTACAGGTGCAGGCCCTGTCCGCCCTCGGCCGGTGGTCCGACGCGCAGCGGCACGCGGACAGCGCCGAGGCGCTCGGGCTTCGGCACGAGCGGCCGCTGGTGGGCGTGTTCACCGCGTGGTTCGGGGCGCTACGGGCGGCGGCCTCGGGCGCGCCGGGCGAGGCGGATCCGGCGGCCCGCGCCGACGCCGAGCGCGGATACCGGGCGGCAGCCGCGACGCTCGACGGCGCGGGCATGCCGGGGCTCGCCGAGGGCCT
Source organism: Promicromonospora sp. NPDC059942 (assembly GCF_042731755.1). Classification (NCBI taxonomy): domain Bacteria; kingdom Bacillati; phylum Actinomycetota; class Actinomycetes; order Micrococcales; family Promicromonosporaceae; genus Promicromonospora; species Promicromonospora sp. NPDC059942. Next base: position 162,924 of record NZ_JBHWLR010000011.1, on the reverse strand, counting down.
GCTGCCGCTGGCGATCCTCGCGCTGCGGGTCTGGCACGGGCTCCCGGCGGACGGCGGGACGGCCGACGACGGGCCGGCGTCCCCCAGGGAGGCCGGGGCCGTACCGCCCCTGGACGACGCCGACTGGGGCCCTTACGAGCCCTGGGCCCGCCCGCACCTGCTGCTGGCGCGCGGCGCCCGCGGCGCCCGCGGCACCCGCGGCGCCCGCGGCGCCCACGGCGCCCACGGCGCTCACGACGCTCACGACGCCCGCGGCGACGCGGCGGCGGTCACGGCGGCCGCCCAGGCCGTGCGCCGCATCCCGGACCCGCCGCCGGGTCTCCTGGCCGAGGTCCTCTGGGTCCTGGCCGGACGCGCCGCCGTCGCGGTGGGCGACCGCCGGATCGCCGAGCGCGCCCGTGCCGCCCTGGCCCCGGCCGCCGGCGAGATCGCTGCGGGCAGCGGCGTCCTGACGGCAGGCCCGGTCCAGGAACACCTGGACGCGCTGACGGCGTTCCTCGCCCGGTGACCCGCCAGCCAGCCGCGCGGACGAACCTGCCGACCATTGGCCCCACTCACCTTTGAGGCCTAAGTTTCTTCGCTTTGGCACTCGTCAAAGCGAAGAAACTTAGGCCTCAAAAGGGAGTCGGCCGACGGCGGAGGGCGCCGCCCACAAGGCACCCGTAGCACATCCGCGCCCCGCCCCGCCGGGCCACCGGCACCAGGCCGCACCCGGAGTATCGTGAGGAGTGGACGGGTCCGGGACGCCTCTGCCCGGGACCGGTCCTGAACCGTCTTGAGAGGTAGGCGTCATGACGACGTCGATCGCCGGCCCGCCGGCTGACCGCTCCTTGCGCGGACCCTGCGGGGCGTTCCGATGAGCACCGCGGCCTGGATCCTGATCGTGCTCCTTGCACTCGTCCTGATCGGCCTCGCGATGGCCATCAAGATCGTCAAGCAGTACGAGAAGGGGGTGCTCTTCCGGTTCGGCCGGCTCAAGGGCACCCGCGAGCCGGGCCTTCGAGTCATCATCCCGGTGGTCGACGTGCTGCACCGGATCTCCCTGCGGATCGTCACGATGCCGATCCAGTCCCAGGGCATCATCACCAAGGACAACGTCAGCGTCGACGTCGCCGCCGTCGCCTACTTCCGGGTGGTCGACGCCGTGCGGTCCGTGATCGAGATCGAGAACGTCAGCGCGGCCATCAACCAGATCGCCCAGACCACGCTGCGGAACGTCGTCGGGCAGCACGCGCTGGACGAGATCCTGGCGGAGACCGACCGGATCAACGACGCCATCCGCCTGATCCTCGACCGCACGACCACCGAGTGGGGCCTCCAGATCACGTTGGTCGAGCTCAGGGACATCCAGCTGCCCGAGACCATGAAACGCGCCATGGCGCGTCAGGCCGAGGCCGAGCGGGAGAAGCGCGCGAAGATCATCAACGCCGAGGGCGAGCAGCTCGCCGCTACGCGGCTGGGCGACGCCTCCGACATCATGATGGCGCACCCGCTGGCCCTGCAGCTGCGCAACCTGCAGACGCTGGTCGAGCTCGGCGTCGACAGGAACACCACGGTCGTGTTCCCCGCACCGCTGATGAGCACCATCGGCGAGCTCGGGAACTTCCTGGCCCGCGAGGAAGCGGCCGCGGCGGAGAAACCAACGGCCGCCGGCGGCGACGGCACCACGGCACCGGCACCGGCACCGGCACCGGCACCAGCACCAGCACCAGCACCAGCGCAGGAGCACCGCCCGAGGCCGACGGTGGCCTGACGGCTCAGGGACGGCTCACGCCGGCGGGCGCCACGCCCCCTCGGGCAGCGGCGGCGGGCCGGAGGCCTCGTGGGGCGAGCAGAGCGGCAGCCGGTCGCCGAAGTAGCGCAGGATCACGGCGCCGATGACGCCCGACAGCAGCGACCCCACGAGGATGCCGACCTTGGCCTCGTTGATCAGGGCCTCGTCGTCGAAGGCGAGCTCGCTGACGAACAGCGCGATGGTGAACCCGATGCCGCACAGGAACGCGCCGCCGGCCAGGTGCCCGTATCTGACCCGGCCCGGCAGGGTGCCCAGCCCGGTCACCAGCGCGATCATCGCGCCGAGGAACACACCTATCCCCTTGCCGAGCACCAGCCCGACCAGCACGCCGAGCGTCACCGGGCTGGACATGGCGGCGTCGATCGACTCGCCGGAGAGCACCACACCCGCGTTGGCCAGGCCGAACACCGGCACCACGACGTACGAGCTCAGCGGGTGGAGCGCGTCGAGCAGGCGGTCGCTGGTCGGCACGGCGGACTGCGCGGCACGCACCGCGAGCCGGGAGCGGGCAGGGTCCAGCTCCTCCATGAGCGCGCGCCCGTAGAAGCCGAAGTGGAGGCGCGCCTCGTCGTCGTTGCCGTGGCGCGCGGTGGGCACGGCGAGGCCCACGACGACGCCGGCCAGCGTGGGGTGCAGCCCCGACTCCAGGACGACCACCCACAGGACGGCGCCCACGATCAGGTACGGCGCGATCTGCCAGACGCCGATCCAGCGCATCGCGAACAGCACGACGGCCAGGACGGCCGCGAGCACGAGCGCGCCCATCATGAGCGCGTCGGAGTAGAAGATGCCGAGCAGGGCGATGGCGCCGATGTCGTCGAAGATCGCCAGCGTCAGCAGGAAGATGCGCAGCTGGTCCGGACAGCGTGGCCCCACCAGCGCGAGCACGCCGATGACGAAGGCCGTGTCCGTGGACATCGGCAGGCCCCAGCCGGCGGCGTCGGGCCCGGACGGGTTGATCAGCAGGTAGATGCCGATCGGCACGGCCAGCCCGCCGATGGCGCCGAACAGCGGCACGGACGCGGCGCGGAAGCTGCGCAGCTCGCCGACCGTCAGCTCGCGGTTGACCTCGACGCCGACCACCAGGAAGAACACGGCCATGAGGAAGTCGTTGACCCAGTGGTGCAGCGAGAGGTGCAGCTCCCACGTGCCGACCGTGAGGTTGATCGGCGTGTCCCACATGGCCTCGTACGAGCCGCCCGCCACGTTCGCCCACACGAGCGCGATGGCCGAAGCCGCGAGCAGGAGCGTCGCGCCCCCGCCCTCGGTCGCGAAGTAGCTGCGCAGTCCCGGGGAGAGCCGGGGATACGGGATGACGACCCTGGGCCGTGGCCCTGGGCGGGTAGGTACTCCCGTAGGGATCCGGTCTGCCACGGGTCAAGGATAGAAGACGCCGACGGTGTCAGCCGATCCGCCGCGTCGCCGCCAGCGTCCCCAGCAGCGCCAGCCCCTCCGCCGACGGCGACCCGGCCGGCGCGTGGTAGACCACCAGCTCCTGCCCCGGCGCGCCCCGCACCTCGAACACGTGCACCCGCAGCTCCAGGGGGCCCACCTCGGGGTGCCGGAACCGCTTCGTGTCCAGGCGCTTGCCCCGCGCGTCGTGCCGGTCCCAGAGGGTCACGAAGTCCGGGCTCTTCACGCGCAGCTCGTCCACCACGGCCCGGATCCGGGGATCGCCGGGCATGAGCCCGTCCGCGAGCCGGAGCCCCGACACCGCGTTCTCCGCGACCAGGTGCCAGTCCGGGTAGAGGGTGCGCGCGCCCGGGTCCAGGAACACGGTGCGCGTCAGGTTCCGCGAGAACGGGAACCCGCCGAACAGGGCCTCGCCCAGCGGGTTGGCCGCGAGCACGTCGTAGGCCCGCCCGAGCACGAGCGCCGGGCTGGCGGGCCACGAGAGCATGAGCTCCAGCAGCGCGTCGTCCACCTCCTCCACCGGGGCGGGCGGCAGCGGGCGGGGGCCGAGGCCGGCGAGGCGGTACAGGTGCTGGCGACCGTCGTCGTCCAGCCGGAGCACCTCCCCGAGCGAGTCGAGCACCTGCGGCGACGGGCTCACCTCGCGCCCCTGCTCCAGCCGCACGTAGTAGTCCACGCTCACGCCGGTGAGCATGGCCACCTCCTCGCGGCGCAGCCCGGCGACGCGGCGCCGGCCGTAGACGGGCAGCCCCAGCGCCTCCGGCGTCAGGCGGTCGCGCCGGCCGCGCAGGTAGTCGCCGAGCGGTGATGCGGTCATGCCCACGACGGTACGACGGGCGCCGTCGGTCAGCCAGGGTGCGCCGCACCCAGGAGGACGGCGTCCTTCCTGGCCGCCGGACGGCGAACCAGCCTGAAGCCATGACCACAACAACGAGCAATCCCAAGGTCGTCCTCGTCACCGGCGCCAGCAGCGGCATCGGCGAGGCCACGGCAGTCCGCCTGGCCGCCGAGGGCCACGACGTCGTCCTCGCCGCCCGGCGCACCGACCGCCTCGACGCCGTCGCGGAGAAGATCCGGTCCGACGGCGGCCGGGCCGCCACCCTGAGCCTCGACGTGACCGACGCCGACGCCGTGCGCACCGCGGTCGACACCGTGGTCCAGGAGCACGGCCGCATCGACGTCATCGTGAACAACGCCGGGGTCATGCCGCTGTCCCGGCTCGACGCCCTGCTGGTCCACGAGTGGGACCAGATGATCGACGTCAACGTGCGCGGCCTGCTGCACGGCATCGCCGCGGTGCTGCCGCACTTCCGGCGGCAGGGCGGTGGGCACGTGGTGACCGTCGCCTCGGTGGGGGCGCACGAGGTGTACCCGACGTCGGCGGTGTACTCGGCCACGAAGTTCGCGGCCTGGGCCATCACCGAGGGGCTGCGCCTGGAGTCCGACCCGGGCATCCGGGCCACCACGATCACGCCAGGGACCGTGGAGAGCGAGCTCGCCGACCACGTCACCGACCCCGGCGCCGCCGAGTACATGCGGACGTTCCGCCGCAACCTGATCCCGGCGGACGCGATCGCCCGCGCGATCTCGTTCGCCCTGGCCCAGCCCGCCGACGTGGACGTGAACGAGATCATCGTGCGCCCGGCGGCCCAGCGCTGACAGTTCTGCCCCTGGAGAGTCCCCTTTGAGGCCCGGGTTTCTTCGCTTTGAGCTGCTCCCCACGCACAAAACCCAGCCTCCCCAGGGGCCTTAATAGTCCAC
>NZ_JBHWLR010000011.1:137228-157945 GCF_042731755.1 Promicromonospora sp. NPDC059942 | reverse complement strand
GAGCTGGCTCAAAGCGAAGAAACCCGGGCCTCAAAGGGGATCGAGAGCGGCAGTTACCGGGTCCCGAGCAGGGGCTCCAGCGTCGTGTCGAGCGTGGTCTCCAGGTAGGACAGCCGCCCCGTCGCCCGCAGCATCACCACACCGCCCTGGACGGCGGTGAGGATGCTGCGGGCCGTGTCGCGCACGGGCAGGTCGGACCGGGCCGACCCGTGCACGATCAGGGCCTGGACGCCGGCGATCAGCGCGCCCTCCCAGCGGTCGTAGAGGTCGCTGACGACGGCGCCCGCCTCGGGCGACGCGCTGCCGAGCTCGGAGGTGAGTGCCCCGAGGGGACACCGCCCGCCGAGCTCGGCGTAGTGCCGCAGCACCGCCTCGCGCCAGGCCCGCCAGCTCTCCGGCGTCGACAGGTCGTCGACGTGCGGGCGCTGCGCCCCCATGACCTGCTCCGCCTCGTAGACCGTCACCGCCACCAGCAGGCCCGCCCGCCCGTCCGGGAAGTAGTGGAAGAGCTGGCTCTTGCTCGTGGAGGTCGCCTGCAGCACCTGGTCCAGGTTGGTCTCCGCCGCGCCCTGGTCGCGCATCAGCAGCGCGGCGCCCGACACCAGCCGCAGCCTGGTCGCGGCACCCCGGGCCGTCATCCGCATGCTCATCTCCTCAGGCTAGTGGTGACGGCGCCGGAACTGGATGCCACGGTCCAGTGCTCAGCGGAGCGGCCGGAAGGTCGCACGGATGTCCTCGACGACCGCCTCGGGGTTCTCCCACGGCGTGAAGTGCCCGCCGTGCTCGTGCGCCTTGAGGTAGGTCGGGTTGTACCAGGGCTTCTCGGCCGGGTCGTCGAGGAAGAACTGGACCCGCTGCTCCGTGCTCACCCCGGGCGGGTTCTCGTTGCCGAGGAACGTCAGCCCGGTGGGCGCCTCGATGATCGGCGTGCGGTCGTGCGACGGCGTCCACGGGTAGCGGTTCGCGTTGACGTACGAGCGGATCGAGCTGGTGATGGAGCGGGTGACCCACCAGATCGTGGCGTTGGTGATGAGGTGCTCCCGGGGGAACACGCTCTCGACGTCGCCGTTCGACTCGCTCCACTTGGTCCACCGGCGCAGGATCCACGAGAGCATGCCGACCGGTGAGTCGGCGAGCCCGTAGGCGAGGTTCTGGTTGTCGAGGATGTGGACGGCGACGTGCGACGCGTAGCGGTCCTGGAACGTCAGGATGCCGTCCCGCACCTCGTCGGACGCGCCGGCCGGCACCGTCGCGCCGCCGGTCAGGTCCCACGGCCGCTCGCCCTGGAAGAGGTCCAGGTGGATCGCGTGGCCGAGCCAGATGCCGTACAGGTCCTTCGCGTACTTGTGGCCGAGCTGGCTGGTGACCAGGGCGCCGTAGTCCGCGCCGGCGGCGCCGTACCGCTCGTAGCCGAGATGGTCGGTCATGAGCGTGTGCCACAGCTCGGCCATCTTCCAGAAGTTCATGTCCGGGCGGCCGGTCGGCGTCGAGAAGCCGAAGCCCGCCAGCGACGGCACGATAACGTCGAACGCGTCGGCCGGGTCGCCGCCGTGCGCGGCGGGGTCGGTCAGCGGCCCGATCACCTTGGACCACTCGCGGTAGCTCCACGGCCAGCCGTGGCTCATGATCAGCGGGATCGGGGCCGGCCCCTTGCCCGCCTCCTTGACGAAGTGGATCGGCGTGCCGTCGACCGTGACCCGGTACTGGTTCGCCTCGTTCAGCGCGCGCTCGGCCGCCCGCCAGTCGAACTCGTCGAGCCAGTAGGCCACGAGCTCCTTCATGTAGGCCTGGCTGGTGCCGTAGTAGCCGTCGGACTCGTCGATGTCGGCGGGCCAGCGCGTGTTGCGCAGGCGGTCCTTGAGGTCGTCGATCGTCTCCTGCGGGATCGCGACGCTGAACCGGTGGCGCTCCAGGTCGGTGCTCTCGGTGTGGGCCATGGTGGTGCTCCTTCGGGGGTCGGGTACCGGCGAGCTCGTCATGCGAACTCCAGCCGGGTGCGGGTCTGGGTGCGGGTGGCGATGCGCCACGCGCCGTCGACCCTGCGGTAGGTGACGTGGTAGTGGCCCCAGCCGCGCATGGTGCGGAACGGCGGCAGGGTGTCCCCGGGCGCGGGTTCGGGGATCGCGCTCTCGCCCCGGAAGATGAGGTCGGCCATCGCCCAGACCGCCGCGGCGGTGTCCGGCGTCTCGACGTCGATCTCGTGGGTGAGCAGCTGGTGCAGCGGCTGCACGTCGCCCGAGTTGCGGGCGCCGAGCTGCCCGGCGATGTCGGCGGGCCCGGACATGCTGACGATCTCGTTGCCGTCGACGTCGAGGGAGCGGAACCAGCCGTCCTCGGCGAACAGGCCGGCCAGGTCCTGCCAGCGCTTCTCGTCGGCGTAGCGGGCGTACCGCGCCTCGAGGCGGCGGATGTCCTCGATCGCGTTCAGGGTCTCCAGGTCTCTCATGGCTGTTCCCTTCCGCGCCGGTCAGAGGCCCAGGAGGCGCTTGGCCTCCAGCGGGTTGGTGTAGTCGCGCCAGGCGGCGATCTTCCCGTCGCGGATCTCGTAGACCGCGAGGTTCTTGATCGGGGCCAGCGGCTTGCCGGCGAGGCCGAGGCCGTGCACCTGCTCGGCGATCACCACGTCGCCGTCGACGGCCTGGTGGAGGGTCTCGAACCGGACGCCGGCGAAGGTGCGGAACACGCCCGCCCACATCGCGACGAGGTCGGCGCGGCCGTGGACCTCGGGGTCGCCGTAGTTCTCGAAGACGACGTCGTCGGCGAGGAAGGAGCCGAGCAGGGCGGCGTCCTTCTGCTCGAAGGCGTCGACGAACTCGCGCACGAGGGCGTCGTTGCGCGCCTCGCGCCCGGTGGTGCTGGTGCTGGTGCTGCTGGACATGGGGGCTTCTCTCCTCAGTTGGACTGTGCGGTCCACTGTGAACCCCAGAAGTGGGACCAACAAGCCGGTTTTTTGCCGCTCCCCTGGACTTTTTGGGGCCCGGGTTTTTTTCGTTGGAGCCGGGCCCAAAGAGAAGAAACCCGGGCCTCAAAGGGGATCAGGGTCAGCCCGCGGACGTCACGGACCCGTTGTCAGGTACGTCACCTGCCGCCCCGAGTTCACCGTCTCCCCCGTGTTGTTGATGACCCGCCGGATCGTGCCCACCCCGCCCAGCGACACGGTGACCATGTTGTGGAACCGCACCCCCGACCGCACCGGCACCTCGAAGGCCCGCGCGTTCGCGACCGCCGGGTTGACGTTGAAGAACGCGTAGCTGCCGAGCCCCCAGGCCTGGTGGTCGGTCACGGCGTCGCCCACCTTGTACGCCGCCCAGCCCTCCGTGGAGCCGTTCATGTACGCGGCCTGGTTCGGCGGGTCGTACGGCATCTCGTTCTGGTAGAAGTACGTGCGCCCGCGCTCGCCGTTCCAGATGGTCTGGTACTGCTGGTAGTGCTCGACGAACAGGCCGTACATCGTGACGTCGTCGCCGTTGACGATCAGGCCGTTGCGGCCGGTGTTGATGTTCCAGCCCACCGTGCCGTTGTTGCCGTGGTCGGCCCGCCAGATCCAGGCGTGGTCGCCGATCACGTCGTCGCTGTTGACCTCCATGCTCACCACGGACTTGCCGGCGACCGACCCGCCCACCCGGATGAACACGTCGGACAGCACCGTCGGGTTGGCCGCGTGGTCCGCGGACGAGCCGGCCGGGCCCACCTGCAGCAACACGTTCGATCCGCCCGTCCCGGCGTCGAACATGATCCCGGCCAGGCGTACGCCGTCGACGTCGGCCACGCGCATGGCGTCGATGCCGCCCTGCGGCACGAACGTGGCGAGGCCCAGCCCGAGCACCACCGTGTCCGCGCGGTTGACCTGGAGCGTCTGGTTGATCTGGTAGGTGCCAGGCGTGACCAGCAGGTGCTTGCCGGCGGCGAGCGCCGTGTTCATGCTGGCGGCGGAGTCGCCGGGCCGCACCACGTGGAAGTCGCTGATCGGCAGCGAGCGCCCGGCCGGGTTCCCGCCTCCCCACGTCGTCCCGGTGGAGCCCGACCGGACGGCCGGGACGAAGACCCGGTAGGAGCCGTTGTCGTCGACGTAGAGGTACGGCTTCTCCGCGACCTTCGGGGTGGTGGCGATGGTCGTGTAGGGCGGGTTGGGGAAGCTGTTCGACGGCGTCCCGGTGCTGCCCACGAACACCTGGTTCCAGTTGGACCCGGTCCAGCTCCCCATGGCGGAGTTCCGCGTGAGGAACTGCTGCTGGGTGCCGGAGTTGATCTGGCCGTCGATCTTCGAGTCGGCGATGAAACCGCCGGACGACCAGCCGCCGTCGGACAGGGCGAGGCCGCCGCGCAGGTGCATGCGCCGGTAGGGCGCCGCCTGGGACACGGACCAGCGGTCGTTGCCGTCGGCGGGCGTCACGGACAGGCCCTCGGCGGAGCGCCAGAAGTTCTGCGTGGCGTTCTGCGAGCCGTCCGGCCACCAGTCGGCCTCGACGTGCACGTGGCCGTTGATGTTCACGTCGTCGGGCACCAGGCCGAGGCCCGCGACCTGCGTGAAGAAGCCGACGTTGGCGTCGACGTCGTAGGAGCCCGGGTAGAACAGGAGCGCCTGGCGCTGGGTGCCGAACTGGTTGGTCTCCTGCGCGTCGAAGACGCTGTTCAGCTTGGCCTGGACCGCGGAGTCGGACATGGACGTGTCGAAGACGGCCACGTTCGGGCCGAGGTCCGGGTTGGCCGGGTCCGGCAGGACCGGGTCGGGGTTGGGCTGCGGCACCGAGCTCCCGTTGTGCGTCCACTTCTGGTTGGCGGCGCCCGTGCAGGTCCAGAGCTGCACCTTGGTCCCGTTCGCCGTCGCGCCGCCCGTGACGTCCAGGCACTTGTTCGCGGCCTGGTTGACCAGGTCGCCCGCCGCGGTCAGGGTCCACCGCTGGCTCGCGAGCGAGGAGTAGCAGTCCCAGAGGTGGACGACGGCGCCGTTCGCCGTCGAGCCGTCCGCGACGTCGAGGCACTTGCCGCGCCCGCGCACGGAGCCGTCGTCGGCGAAGGTCCAGGTCTGGTTGGTGTTGTTCGCCGTGCAGTCCCAGATCTGGGGCCGGTTGCCGTTCGCCGTGGACCCGTCGGTCACGTCGAGGCACCGGGCGCTGGCCGAACTGACGATCGTGCCCGTGGAGGCGGCGACCGCCCCGGGGGACGCGACCACCCCCAGCAGGCCGGCGAGCAGGACGGCGCTCAGTGCGCCGACCACCTTCCGAACACGTGACATGGCAGCCTCCGGCAGGGTAGGGCGCCGCATCGTCGCGGCGGCCCCTCACCCTACCGACCCACTTACTAACCTGTCAGTAGGTAAAACCCCGTATCAGCGCCGCCGGGGCAGGGGCTTGGGCTCGGCCGGGTCCGTGCCCTCGACGCCCGCCGGGACCGCCGCGGCCGGGGCCAGGGCGGCGGCCAGCTCGCTCTCGTCGGCCGTCGCGCGGCAGTAGACCCGCTTGCCGTTGCCCTCGCACAGCTCGTGCAGGCCGGCGGCGAAGGCGTGCAGGTCCTCGGGCTCCGCGCGGCGGAACCGCCGGGAGAGCGACCAGTGCTTGACGACGTCGTCCAGGGTGGTGGGTCGCACCATGCCGAACAACGTGACCAGGTGGTTGGACAGCCGGATCAGCAGCCGGGCGCCGTCGGGGCTCTCGGCGACGAGCTGGGCGCTGCGCAGGCCGTCGTCACCGGTGGGGCCGCCGAGCAGCCGCTCGAGCTGGCCAAGCACGGAAGCGGGATCGACGACGTGGGATGCCACGGCTCCGTCGATCTCGCCGCCTTCGATCGTCAGGGCAGCCGTCTCGTCGTCCGGGGCTGCAAAATACTCGAACCTCATGCGCGCATCTTTCCGCATGTCAGGGGGTGCTCGGTGCCATTCTTCACGCGGGAGGTCACGCGAACCGGTCCGGGTTCATGAAGCCCACGTCGCCGTAGGTCTGCTCGCCGACGGCGATCTGCGCCAGCAGCTCGCCCACGCCCGCGACGTGCTTGAACCCGTGGCCGCTGTCGCCGCCCGCCATGACCAGGCGCGGGTCGCCGCCCGGCCGGCCCACGAGGAACTGCTCGTCCGGCGAGTTGGTGATCATGCACGGGATCGCCTTGACCGGGACGGGGTCCACCTGCGGGAACGCCGCCGCTACGGTCTCGGCCAGGCGGTCGACGTCCGTGCGCGGGTGGATGTACCGGTCCAGCTCGTCAGGGTCGGTGTCGTCGTGGCCGTGGTCGCTCAGCCCGATCTTGATGTGGAAGCCGTCGCCGCTGCCGTGGCCCCACAGCCCGCGGCCGTCGGCGAGCTCGTAGATGAACGACGGGAAGGCCGACAGGTCGAACTCCTGGTCGGCGCCCGCCCTCGGCGCGAACCAGAACAGTGGCGTGCGCCGCGGCCGCAGGGGCAGCCCGGGCAGGAGCTTCGCGTTCCAGGCCCCGGCGGCCACGATGGCCTGACCGGCCTCGAACACGGCCGTCGGCGTGGTCACGCGCACGCCGCCGTCCACGAGCTCGACCGCCGTCACGCGCGTGCCCGGGTACACCTGGGCGCCGGCCTCGACGGCGGCGCGGACCTGCGCCCGGACGTTGCGCTCGGGGAAGCACAGGCCGCCCTCGGGGTCGAACACGGCGACGGTCTCGTCGTCGTACGCGGCGTACTGCGGGAACCGGCGGACCAGCTCGTCGTGCGACAGGCGGTCCAGCTCGACGCCGGCCGCCGCGGCCGCCGCCGTCGTGCCCTGGATGACGCGCGAGCCCGGGGCGCCCACGTTGAGGCAGCCGGTCTGCTCCACGTACGACTCGCCGTACCGCTCCCCCAGCTCGGTCCACAGGTCCAGCGACCGACGCGCCACCGCGGCGAGCCCGGGGTGCTCCATGCAGGCGACCCGGAACAGCCGGGTCACGCCGTGGGAGGAGCCCAGGTTGTGTCCGACGTCGAAGCGGTCGATGCCCGCGACGGAGACGCCGCGCTCCGCGAGGCGCCACAGCGCGGCACTGCCGAACCCGCCCAGCCCGACCACGACGACGTCCGAGGTAATGGTGTTCACGCGCCCACGCTAACCCGGCCCACCGACACGGCGGCCGGGCCGTCCACAGGCAGCCTCCTTCACGCCGGACGCACCCGGAGCGAGTGCATGCCCCCGTCCACCGCGATCGTCGTGCCCGTGGTCGACGCCGCCTGCGGGCTCGCCAGGTAGGCGACCGCCTCGGCCACCTCGTCCGCGGAGACCAGCCGGCCGTGCGGCTGCCGGGCCTCCAGGGCGGCGCGCTCGCCCGCCGGGTCGGCCGCGCTCGCCAGGAGGCGCCCCACCCAGGGGGTGTCGACCGTGCCGGGGTTGACGGCGTTGACCCGGATGCCCTCGCGCACGTGGTCCGCGGCCATGGCCTGCGTCAGCGCCAGCACGGCGCCCTTGCTGGCGCTGTACAGGGCACGCTGGGGCAGGCCCGCGGTCGCGGCGATCGAACAGGTGTTGACGATCGCGGCGGCGGGCGAACGCCGCAGCAGCGGCAGCGCGGCCCGGGTGGTGCGCGCGATGCCGACGACGTTCAGGTCCAGCACCCGCAGCCACTCCTCGTCCGGGTTGTCGGCCACGGTGCCCTGCGCGCCGATGCCCGCGTTGTTCACCAGCACGTCGAGCCGCCCGAACTCCTGCTCGACGGCCGCGACGGCGGCGTCCACCGAGGCCGCGTCGGTCACGTCGACCGGCAGCGCGACGTCGGCGTCGGCGGCGTCGGGGTCCACGTCGAAGACCGCAACCCGGGCGCCACCCGCGCGCAGGCGGCGCACGATCGCGGCGCCGATCCCGGAGGAGCCGCCCGTGACGACGGCGACGAGGCCGTCGAAGGCGGTCATGCGCGCACCTCCGTGCTCTGCGCAGCACCGGCGTTCCCCGTGGAACGAGCCCACGCCACGTACTCCTGGCGCTGGCGGCCCAGCCCGTCGATCTCGACCTCCACGACGTCGCCCGGGACCAGGTACGGGAACCGGCCCGACAGTGCGACGCCCTCGGGCGTGCCCGTCAGCAGCACGTCGCCGGGTTCGAGCGCGAGGTACTGGCTCAGGGTGTGCACCAGCACGTCCACGCCGAAGATCAGGTCCGACGTGGTCGAGTCCTGGCGCGGCTCGCCGTTGACCCAGGACCGCAGGCGCAGCCCGGCCCCGAAGGCGCCGGCCGCGCCGTCCGTCGCGTCGGCCTCGTCGGGCGTGACCAGCCACGGGCCCAGCGGCGTGAAGCCCGGGGCGTTCTTGCCCTTGGACCACTGGCCGCCTGACTCCTCGATCTGCCACGCCCGCTCGGACAGGTCGTTGGCCACGGTGTAGCCGGCGATCACGTCGCGGGCCTCCTCGGGCGAGTCGAGGTAGCTGGCGCGGCGGCCGATCACGACCGCGAGCTCCACCTCCCAGTCCGTCTTCCGGCTGCCCCGGGGGATCGTGACCGTGTCGTCCGGCCCGGCCACGGTGTTCGGCGTCTTGAGGAAGATCACCGGCCGCTCCGGCGGGGCGGAACCCGACTCCGCGGCGTGCGCCGCGTAGTTCATGCCCACGCAGACGACGGCGGACGGCCGGGCCACCGGGGCGCCGAACCGCACGCCCTCGACGTCCACCGGCTCCAGCGTCCCCGCCGCGAGCGCCGCGCGGGTGCGCGCGACGCCGTCGGCCGCGAGGAACGCCCCGTCGATGTCGGCGGTGAGCGGGCTCAGGTCGCGCCAGACCTCGCCGTCGTGCACGACGGGGCGCTCCTGGCCGGGGGTTCCGATCCGGGCGAGCTTCATCCTTGCTCCTCTTCTTCCTTGGGTTCTGCTGTGGCGGAGGCGGGCAGGCCGTACGCGCGCCGCGCCGTGCCGTGCCAGACGGCGTCCTGCTCGGCGGGCGAGAGCCCGGCCAGGAGGTCCGTCAGGGTGTCGACCCACTGGTCGTAGCGGGCGGCCAGGAGGCTGACCGGCCAGTCGGAGCCGAACATGAGGCGCTCCGGCCCGAAGGCGGCGACCGCGTGCTCGACGGCGGGCCGCAGGCCCTCCGCCGACCAGTGCGACCACGACGCCTCGGTGACCAGGCCGGACAGCTTGGCCGTCACGTTCGGCGCGGCCGCGATGGCGTCGATCGCCGCCGCCCAGTCCGCGAGGTCGCCCGTGGTGCTGGGGTCGTCGCCGGCGAGCGGGGGCTTGCCCAGGTGGTCCAGCACGAACGGCACCTCGGGCACCTCGCGCACCAGGCGGGCGACGGCGGGGAGCTGGTCGTGCCGGGTGACCAGGTCGACCACGAGCCCGGCGTCCGCGACCGCCCGCAGGCCCCGCCGCAGGTCGGCGCCATCGAGGTAGGCGGGGTCGTGCTCCGCCTGGACCATCGACCGGACGCCGACCAGGTGCGCTCCCCCGGAGCCCGCCCGCAGCCGCGCGACGGCGTCCGCGACGCCGGGGTCGGCGAGGTCCACCCAGCCGACGACGCCCCGGACCACCGGGGTGCGCGCCGCGAGGTCCAGGAGGTCCGTCGTCTCGGCCTCGACCTGGACGGACTGCACCACGACGGTCCCCGTCACGCCCTGGTCCGCGAGTGCCCGGTCCAGGTCGTCCGGCGTGAAGTCGGCGTCGATGGCGCCCATCGTGCCGGGGTCGATCCAGGGCTGCGGCGTCCGCGAGCGGACCCAGAGGTGGTGGTGGGCGTCGATCTTCTCGGGCACGGCCTTGTGCGTCATGGCGTCATCCTTCCTGGCCTGATCGGTCCTGGCCCAGCCCTCAGGCGAGGTCCGGGCGCACGGACTCGCTGATCAGCCGGCGCCGCTCGGTGTACGCGGGCAGGATCGTCACCTCGTCGTCGTCGAACCACTCGAACGGCGCCGTCGAGGCCACCAGGGCGAAGTTGGCCCACGGCTCGAACGAGCCGGATCGCACCACGACCTTGGCGCGCGGCGCCCACTCCGCGATGAGCGCCTCGTGCGTGGTCCCGTGGAACGTCGCCCCGGAGCCGGTGAAGATGTCCTGCACCTCGCCGTACAGGCGCGGGTGGTGGGTCTTCAGCTCGGTGGCGAAGTGCGCCTCCTCGAAGAACGTCGAGTCCAGGAGCGCGCGCAGCACCGACTGCACGTCGAGCTGCCCGCGGGTCAGCGCGAGGTCCACCCGGTTCGCGCCCTCAGGAATGGGAAAGCCCGCGTCGGTGACCAGCACCACGTCGGTGTGCCCCAGCGTGGCCAGGCTCCGGGCCAGCTCGGGGTGCAGGATCCGTCCGGCTCTCATCGTGATGCCTCCGTGGTTGTCGTGGCGGCCGTTTCGGCACGGGCGAGGAACGCCTCGACCGTGGCCCGGTCCTGGTAGGACGGCACCGTCTCCCAGTGCTCGCAGCACAGCGCCGCGACCGTCCCGGCGAACCGCGCCGCGGCGGGCAGGTCGCGGCCCTCCCCGAGGGCCACGGCGAGGGCCGCGTTGAAGCTGTCGCCCGCGCCGTTCGAGTCGACGACGGCGACGCGCACCGGCGGCACCTCGGCCGCCCCGTCGGCGGTGACGACCAGGGCGCCGGCCTCGCCGAGCGTGATCACCACGGCGCGCGGGCCGAGGGCCAGCAGACGGGCGCCAAGTTCGGCGGGCGGCGTCGCGTCGTCGGGCCCGAGGCCGAGCGCCGCCTTCGCCTCGTGCTCGTTCGGCGTGAGCACGTCCACGCAGGTCAGGTCGGTCCCGCGCAGGTCGACGGCGGGCGCGGGGTTGAGGATGGTCGTGACCCCGGACGCCCGCGCCACGGTGAGCGCGTGCAGCGCGGTGGCCAGCGGGATCTCGAGCTGGGCGAGCGCGACGTCGGCTGCGGTGAGGGCCCCGGCCGCCGCGTCGACGTCGTCCGGCGAGAAGCTGTTGTTCGCCCCGGGGTCGACGACGATGACGTTGGCGCCCGCCGTGTCCTTGACGATGAACCCGACGCCCGTCGACTCTCCGGCCGCTACTCGCAGCCCGACCGGGTCCACGCCCTCCTGCTCCAGGAGGGCGCGGAACTCCGCGCCGTAGACGTCGTCGCCGACCACGCCGAGGTACGACACCCCGGCGCCGAGCCGGGCCGCCTGGACCGCCATGTCGGAGCCCTTGCCCCCGAACGTCCCGCGGAAGTCCCGGCCGATCAGCGTCTCGCCGGGGGCCGGGATCCGGTCCGCCGTCATGACCAGGGCCTTGGCGTAGCTGCCGATCACCGCGATCGAAGCCTCAGTAGGCATCGGGGTCCCCCACGAGCCCGTCGACGATCGCCGGGCCCGAGCTCGTGCCGACCAGCTCGGCGCCGGCGTCGAACAGTGACCGCATCTTCTCCAGCGAGTTGACCTTGCCGGACACCTTGACCCGGCACGGCGCCTCGATGTTCGCGACGAGCAGGCGCACGTCGTGCTCCGTGGCCGCCAGGCCGCCCTTGCCCCAGCCCGAGGACTGCTTGACCCAGTCGACGCCGGCCTCGTAGGCGATCCGGGTGGCCTTCACCTTGAGCTCGTCCGTCTCCAGGAACCCGAACTCCAGCATCGCCTTCACCTTGACGCCCTCGGCGTGCGCGACGGCGACGATCTCGGTGATGTCCCGGGCGTACAGGTCCTCGTCGCCGCCGAGCAGCAGCCCGGGGTGCGGCGGGAAGTCGAACTCGTCCACGCCCTCGGCCACCAGGGCCCGCAGCGCGGCCAGCCGCATCGACAGGGTGTCGTTGGCCATCGGGAAGTTGAGGGTGGAGGCGACGCGCACGCCCGTGCCGGCCAGCACGTCCTTGGCGAGCGAGACCCAGTAGGGCGCGATCATCGCGGCGTCGAACCCGTACTCGACGCAGGTCTCGACGTGCGCGACGAGGCCCGCCCGGGTCAGGTCGGGGTTGACGTTGGTGTACTGGATCGCCTGGGCGACCTGCTTGGAGTCGGTGAAGTCGACGGTCATCGGGGGTCTCCTCGGTGAGGGGTTGGGTTGCGGGTGGGCAGGGCGGAGCCAGGCAGGCCGACGACGGCGGGCGACGACGGCGGAAGGAAGCGGGCTCAGCCCTTGACGGCCCCCGCCGAGAGGCCGCCCATGATGTGCCGCTGCATGACCACGAAGATCAGCAGGATCGGCACCACGGCGAGCAGCAGGGTGGGGAAGACGATCTCGTAGTTGGTCGTGTAGGTGGACACCGCGGCGTACACGCCGGTGGTGATCGTCCGGAACTGCGACCCGGGGCCGAGGATGAGCTGCGGGCTGACGAAGTCGTTCCAGGCGCTCAGCGCGTTGAGGATGAACGCGGTGGCGACGATCGGCCGCATGAGCGGGAACACGATGGTCCACAGGATGCGCTGGCGGCCCGCGCCGTCGATCGCCGCGGCCTCGTCCAGCGACCTCGGCAGCATCCGGATGTACCCGCTGAAGATGAACAGCGTGAACGGGATCATCGTGGACGACATGAACAGCACCAGGCCCGGCAGCGTGCCCATCAGGCCGAGCGCCTTGAGCACGAAGATCGCCGGGACCAGGATGATCTGCGCCGGCACGAACATGCCCGCGACGAAGAAGAACAGCAGGAACCGGAACAGCGGCGTTGGTGTGCGGGCGATCGTGTACGCGGCCGGGACGGACGCCCCGATGGCCACCACGTTGCACGCCACCACCAGGAAGAGCGTGACGGCGTAGCCCTCGACCACCGGGAAGCTCGTGTTCTGCCACGCGGCCGCGATGTGGTCGGCGGTCAGGGTCGCCAGGTCGAACCCGAGCGGCGACAGCAGGATCTCCTGCTGCGGCTTGAACGCGTTGACGACCATGATGTACATCGGCACGAGCATGGCTGCCGAGAGCACGGCCACGACGGCGACCTGGACCGCCCGGCGGATCGGGCTGGTGCGCGTCATCCGACGGCCTCCGCTCCTTCTTCGGCGCGCCTGCGGAGCGCGATGATCGTGAACGACAGGATGCCGGCGACGACGACGAGCAGGACGGCCTGCGCGCACGCGAGGCCCACCTTGTTGTTGGCGAAGGAGACCGCGAGGATCTCGTACGCCCAGGTCTGCGTCGCGTCGCCGGGCCCGCCGTTGGTCAGGCCCAGCACCACGTCGTAGACCTTGAGCAGCGACAGGATCGACGTGACGATCGTGACCGTCACGGTCGGCGCGAGCGCCGGCCAGGTCACGTGCCGGAACACCTGCGGGCCGTTGGCGCCGTCGAGCCGCGCGGCCTCCTGGAGCTCCGGCGAGACCGCCTGCAGGCCCGCCAGGTACAGGACGAGCTGCACGCCGAACTGCGCCCACACGATCACCCCGATGAGGGTGACCAGCGCCCAGTCCGGGTCGGACAGGAACGGCAGCGTGGACTGCCCGGCGTTCTCCAGCAGGTTGTTCACCGCGCCCTGGGGCCCCAGGATCGCCTGCCACAGGAACCCGACGATCAGGGCGGACAGCACGTGCGGGTAGAACATCACGGCGCGCGCGAAGGTGTTGAACGGCGTCGTGCGGCGCAGCAGCAGGGCGAGGCCGAGCGCGGCGCCGTTCACGAGGAAGGCGCCGACCACGGCGATCACGAGCGTCACCCAGGCCGCCGGGCGCAGGTCGCCGATGGGGTCGGCGATGATCCGCGCGTAGTTCTCCCAGCCCACCCACGTGGGCGCCTGGCTCGGGATCCCGTTGTACTGCGTGAACGAGTAGTAGACGGCGTACCCGACCGGCACCACCGTCAGCCCGGTGTAGACGGCGGCGGCCGGGAGGGTCATCAGCCCGTTCGCGAGACCGGAGAGGACGCCCCGCCGGGTGGTCGTGGTGCGCGCCATGTCAGCCGAGCTTCTCCGCCTCGTACCAGGCGGTCAGGTCGCCGGCGACGTCGGCCGGCGAGCGACCCTGCCACAGGCCCTGGACGAGCTCGGTGAACTTCGGGTTGAACCCCGCGACCGGCAGCGCGTAGTCGCCGACGGTCTGGTTGCCGGGCACCACGTACGACGGCGCGGCGTCGGACAGCTCCTGCACCATCCCCGCGTACTCGTTGCTGCTGGGCTCCAGGCCCTCGCGGCTGAAGCTGTCCATGTCCGCCTGCGCGGCGATGGCGGCCTCGTCGGTGGTCAGATACTCGACCAGCGCCGTGGCGCCGTCCGGGTTCGCCGTGCCCTTCCAGACCATGTACGGGAAGGCCAGGGTGGCGCCCATGGGTCCGGGGGCGTCGGCGGCGTCGGCGACCGGCGGGG
Organism: Promicromonospora sp. NPDC059942; assembly: GCF_042731755.1. Lineage (NCBI taxonomy): Bacteria > Bacillati > Actinomycetota > Actinomycetes > Micrococcales > Promicromonosporaceae > Promicromonospora > Promicromonospora sp. NPDC059942. Next base: position 143,817 of record NZ_JBHWLR010000011.1, on the reverse strand, counting down.
CGAACACGCCCACCTCGAACTCCGGCGGGGACGCCGCGAGCGTGGTGCTGAACCAGGAGCCCATCGGGTAGACGCCCACGTCGCCCGCGATGAAGTTGGCCTCCTGCGTGCCGCTGTCCGTCGCCACGTCGTCGGCGGTCGTGTACCCGGCCTCGATCCAGTCCGCGACGTGCTCGAACACCGGCTGGAACTGGTCGCCGAGCGTGGACGAGCCGTCCGCGACGCTCTGCTGCCAGCCCGGCGTGGTGACGTTCTGCTGGGGGTGCCAGATCTCCTGGACCTGCACGCCGGTGGCCCAGTCCGAGGCGAAGGCGATGGGGGTGGCCACGTCCTTCGCGGCGAGGGCGGCCAGCGCGTCGTCCAGCTCGTCCCAGGTGGTCGGCGGCTCGGTGATGCCCGCCTCCTGGAAGAGGTCGGCGTTGTAGTACATCAGCGACTGCGCCTGCATGCCGACGCCGACGACGTTGATCGTGCCGTCCGTCGAGTACAGGTCGGCCATCGGGGTGCCCGAGGCCCAGTCGTACTCCGTCAGGTCGAGCACCTCGGGGGCGGTGTCCGGCCCGGGCACGATCGACTCGATGACGTCGGGGGCCGTGCCCGCCGCGAGGAGCGCGGGGAACGACTCGGCGACCGACTGGCCGCTGGGCCCCTCGATCTTGACGTCGATCCCGGTCTCGTCCTCGAACGGCTTGACGAGCTCCTCCCACTTGGCCTGGGTCAGGTTGTCCGTGATGTTGACGAGCATGCGCACGGAGCCGTCGTCGGCCGAGCCGCCGCTGCCGCCGTCCGAGCCGCAGGCCGCGAGCGCGAGGACCGGGGCCATGCCGAGTACCACGGCTCCGCGCGCCCGGCGCTGGAACGTAGTTGACATCTTTGTCTCCCTACCTTGGGGGTCCGAGCCGGGCCCGGTCGCGGGCTACGGCTAGTTGTCATACATACTACATGTGCAAAGTTCGGTGCAAGGGTGCGCTACGCGTCGCGCAGGTGCCCCCGGTACGGCAGCTCGCCGAGCACCGACACGTCGGTCTCCCGGTCCGAGTCGTCAAGGCGGTAGATGCCGTCGTCGGCCACGAAGAAGTGCGGCGCCCCGGGGAACTCCAGCTCCCGCGGCAGCGGCTCCTTGTCGGTCCAGGCGAAGTACGAGCGCCCGAAGGTGTCGCGGTCCTTGCGGCCGTAGAGGCTGAGGTCGCCGGCCGTCTCGGGACTCAGGACGGCCCAGTGCACGCCGTCCTCGACCCAGTAGGCGCGGTCGGAGAGCAGCACCGACTGCCGGTCGGGGTCCGCGAACACCTCGGCCCAGAACGAGTCGTGCGTGCTCACGTGCCGCACGAGGAACATCAGGTCGTGCGCGTGCCACGCCGTGCTCGGGGCGACGTCGGCCTCGTTGTGCCAGCCCGTGGCCGACGCGAAGTACCCGGCCGGCGTCTGGTACCGCGCGTAGGTGGCGAGGCACGCGTCGACGAACCGGCCGAGCTCGGGGTGGCTCACCTCGGCCAGGATCTCGTCGATGCCGTAGAGGCTGAGCCCCATGCCCGCGACGAGCATGGGCGACGTGGTGCGCAGCACGGTCTCGCCGTTCACGTACCAGTAGCGGTGGAAGCGGGTGCAGCCCCGCTCGTCCACCCAGGCCGAGCGCGCGACGTGCAGGGCCAGGCGGACCGCCTCGTCGAGCAGGTCGCGGCGCCCGAACCGGCGCGCGCCGAGCACGAGCGGCACCATCATCAGGCCGTAGTACTCGGCCGGCTCCAGGATGCCGCCGCCGGCCCGCTCGGTCGGCTGGCGGTAGGCCCCGGCGCTCGCCTCGTCGGGCACGCCCGGGGCCGTGCTCAGCCGCACGAGGGTGTCGAGGCCGTCCTCCAGCTCGTCCGCGTACCGGTCGTCGCCGGACAGCTCCGTGTACCGGAGCTTGGCCCAGACCCGCGCGTACTCCTGGTTCACGGTGCCCTCGGGCGTCGGGCGGCCGCCGCCGTAGACGCGGCAGGCCTCCAGGTTGGCGCGCACTGCGGCCAACACCTCCGCGACCTCGGCGGGGTCGAGCAGGTGCCCGGCGTGCCGCAGCCCCTCCAGCAGGCCGATGCAGCCCGCCATGTTGTGGATGAGGCCGGCCGTGGCCGACTCCCCCACCTGGAAGCCGATGTGCTGGAACTGGCCGTCGTCCTGGACGGTGCGGGCCTGGAACAGCATCATCCGGCGCCACAGGTCCAGCCCGCGGTCGTCGGGGTGCCGGGCCAGCGCCTCGGCGAACGCCGCCGTGGCGGGGGCCGAGAACGCCTGGTGCCCGCTGGTGAAGTCGATGAACGTGGCGGGGTTGGTGCCCCACACGCTGTGGTTGTGGAAGCCCCTGATCTGGCCCTCCGCACCCACCCAGGTGCGCATCCAGCGGGCGAGCGTGGTCACCTTCGGCGACGTCGCGGGCCCGGTGGCGTGGTGGGTGGTCATGACGTGCTCCGTCCTGTGGATGGTTCGTGCGGCGCGAGGCCGTCGGCGAGTACCAGGCCGAGGTGGTCCAGCTCGGCCCAGAGCTCCTCGGGCACCTCGCGCGCGATCCGCTCGGCCGACGTCGTGACGTGCGCGGCGATCCGCATGCCCATGACGACGGACGCCACGGCGGGATGCCGCAGCGCGAACCGGGCCGCGAGGCCGGGGACCGTGACGCCGTACTCCTGCGCGACGTCCGCGATGCGGTGCACCCGGGCGACCAGGTCGCCGGGCGCCTCCGCGTAGTCGAACCGCGCGCCGGGCCGCGGGCGCGGGTTCGCCAGCAGCCCCGAGTTGTAGACGGCGGCCGCGACCACGGAGACCCCGCGCTCGACGGCGGCGGGCAGCAGGTCCGCGACGGCGGCGGCATCCACGAGCGTGAACCGCCCGGCGCACATCACGACGTCGACGTCGGTCTCGCGGACGAACCGGGTGAGCATCGCCGACTGGTTCATGCCGGCGCCGATCGCGGAGACGACGCCCTGGTCGCGCAGCTCGACGAGGGCGCCGACGCCGCTCGTGGACGCCTGCTCCCAGTGCGTGTCGGGGTCGTGCAGGTAGACGACGTCGACCCGGTCCAGCCCGAGCCGGTCGAGGCTGCCCTCCAGGGACCGCAGCACGCCGTCGCGCGAGAAGTCCCACTCGCGGCGGTGGGCGGCCGGGACGGCGAACCCGCCGTCGTCGGTCAGGTGCGCGCGCTCCGGCGTCGGCACCAGGGCCCGCCCCACCTTGGTGGAGACGACGTACTCGTCGCGGGGGCGGCCCGCGAGCGCCGCGCCGAGGCGCCGCTCGGACAGGCCGAGCCCGTAGTGCGGCGCCGTGTCGAAGTACCGGATCCCGGCGTCCCAGGCGGCGTCGACGGCGTCGCGTGCCTCCTGGTCGGTGGTCTCGCGGTAGAGGTTGCCGAGCTGCGCGGCGCCGAGACCGAGCTCGGTCAGGCGGGTGCCGGTGCGGAGGGTGTGCTCACGCATGGTCCGCTCCCAGGTCGTCGGGGTGGGCGAACGGCAGTCCTGCGGCGTACCGCTCGGCCTCGGCCGCGACCAGGTCGCCGATGCGGTGCAGCTCGCCGCCCGCCGACCCGGCGACGTGCGGGGTGAGCACCACGTTCGGGAGGTCCCACAGCTCGCTGTCCGGGGCCGGCGGCTCCGGCTCGGTGACGTCGAGCACGGCGTCGATGCGGCCGGTGCGCAGCTCCGCCACGAGCGCCGCCTCGTCGACCACGCCGCCGCGCGCGGTGTTGACCAGCGTCGCGCCGTCGGGCAGCAGCGCCAGGATCCGCGCGTCGATCTGGCCGGCCGTCTCCGGGAGAAGCGGCTGGTGGAGCGACAGCACGTCGCTCTGCGCCGCGACCTCCTCCAGGGTGCCGAATCGCGCGCCCAGCGCGGCCGCGCTGCTCTCGTCCAGCTCGGGGCTGTACACCACGACGTCGAGGTCGAACGGGCGCAGCAGCTCGATGACGCGGCGGCCCACCTGGGACGCGCCCACGATGCCGACGGTCCGGCGGTAGTTGCCGAGGGTCGCGGGCTCGTGCTCCCGGTCGGGCAGCCGCCGGACCGCGCGGAACTCCCGCTCGGCGGCCCGCGTGCGCTTGTTGGCCAGCAGGATCGTGGCGAGCGTGTACTCGGCGACGGGCAGGGCGTTGACCGCCCGCGCGTTCGCGGCGACCACCCCGCGCGCGGCGTGGGCCGCGGGGTCGGCGAGGCAGGTGGCGGCCACGCCCCCGGCGTAGAGCACGGCGCGCAGCAGCGGGGCGTCGTCGACCCCGATCCGGGGTGCGCCCCAGCCCGCGAGCAGCACCTCGGCGCCGGCGAGCGCCCGGCGGGCCGCGTCGGTGCCGGTCTCGGTCACCACGTGGGCGACGTCGACGTCGAGCACCGCGGCGATCCGGTCGAGGGCGCCGGGCGTGAAGACCTGGCCCACGAGGGACGGGGGCCCGAACGCCAGGACGGCGCGGGGGCGCTGGGACATGGTGGTCATCTCTCTGGGCTGGTGGGTGGTGAGGGCCGGTGGGTCACGGCCGGCGCGGGGCGAGCCGCAGGCCGGCGTCGGCGGGGCGGACGTGCGGCCCGGCCGGGACGGACCACGCCCCCGACTCGCGCTGCGCGGCGATGAGCGCCTCGTCCACCTCGATGCCCAGACCGGGCGACCTGCCGAGAAGTATCCCGCCGTCGGTGAACTCCTGGTCCACGGCGAGCCCGACCGGGGCGTCGAGGTCCTGCACCTCGGTGACGAGGTGGTTGGGCACGGCCGCCGCCGCGTGGGCCACGGGGTTGGCGTCGTACGCCACCGGGCTCACGGGGAGGTCGCGGCCCAGGGCCAGGACGGAGACCCGCAGGAAGTGGGTGATGCCCCAGACGCTCCCGGCCTGCACCACGCCCACGGCGTCGGCGTCCAGGAGCTGGCGGTACTGCTCCAGGCCGGTGAGGTTCTCCCCGGTCGCCACGGCGGCCTGCACGCCGGACACGACGGCGCGGTGCCCGGCGACGTCCCAGCGCCGCACGGGCTCCTCGATCCAGGTGAGGTCGACCTGCTCCTCGACCCGGCGGGCGAGCCGGACCGCCTGGTGCCGGCCCCACGACTCGTTCACGTCGTACATGATCGCGGGCTGGTCGCTGTTGACGCGCAGCACGTCGCGCACGGCCGCCAGCCGCTTCACGTCGCGGTTGATGTCCAGGCCGCCCTTGACCTTCGCGCCGGTGTAGCCGCGTTCGGCCCACCGCTCGTAGAGGCCGACCAGCTCGTCGTCGTCGAGCGCGTACTCCAGGCCGGAGGCGTAACCCGGCACGAACCGGTCGCTCGCGCCGAGCGTCTGCCACAGCGGCTCGCCCGCCATCTTCGCCTTGAGGTCCCACAGGGCCATGTCGAGCGCGCCGATGGTGCCGAAGGTGCCGCCGTGGTGGCCGGACTTGAACACGAACGCGAGCATCCGGTCGTACAGCGCGGTGACGGCCCGCGGGTCCTGCCCCTCCAGGGCGGGGAACACCCGCTCGATGTCGGCGTGCGCGCCGAGGCCGACGCCGGTCAGGCCGCCGTCGGTCTCGACCAGCACGATCGGCACCTCGGTCACGCCGCTGGCCACCACGCCGTTGACGTCGCCCACGGGGCGACCCCAGCGATGGATCGTGGTCAGGCTCCGGTACCCGGTGATTCGCATCGTGCTCCACATCGTCGTCGAGACAGCACGCTCGCGACCCTGCGCCAGCATGTCATTCATAACTTATGATACGAGTGACGATAGTACAACACTCGACTACGCTCTCTCTGGTGAACTCGACACCCGCGGCCGGCGCAGCCGTCCCCCGCCCCCAACGGCACCGGCCCCCGCTCGCCGCGGCTGTCGTCAAGAGCCTGGTCACGGCGATCGTCATCGGTGACTACGCGCCCGGCTCGGCACTGCCGCCGGCCGGCGTCCTGTGCGAGCAGTACGAGGTCAGCCGCACGGTGATCCGCGAGGCGACCACCACCCTGGCCGAGAAGGGCCTCGTCGCCACCCGCCAGGGCTGGGGCACCGTCGTGCTCGACCAGGAGCAGTGGAACCTCCTGGACCCGATGGTCCTGGACGCGCTCTTCCAGCGCGACGACCGGCTGGTCTACCTGGACAACCTCGTCGAGGTGCGCGCCACCCTCGAGTGCGCCATGGCGGCGCGGGCGGCGAGCCGGCTGGACGCCGCGCAGCGCGCGGCCCTGACGGCCAAGGCCGAGGAGCTCGCGGGCCTGATGGACGACCCGACCGCCTACGCCGCGGCCGACGTCGAGTTCCACGAGCTGATCCACCGCGCCTCGCAGGACGCGTTCGGCCGGGCGATCGTGTCGAACATCCAGGGCAAGGCCCTGCACACCCCCCAGTACAGCGGGCACCCGACGCGCGAGGACATCGAGCTGACGCACGACCAGCACACCCACATCCTGGACGCGCTGCTGGCGGGCGACGCGGACGCGGCGTCGTCGGCGATGCACGACCACATCACGGGCAGCTGGGCCCGCCGCCGCCCCACAACCTGACCCCCGCCCGCCTCGCTGAGTGCTGGGGTCTTCTGCGCTGCGGACCGCTCTCGGCCAAAAAAAGGCAAGACACGAACCAAACGGGGGGGGAACAACCAGGGTTAAGTCC
>NZ_JBHWLR010000011.1:106372-137218 GCF_042731755.1 Promicromonospora sp. NPDC059942 | reverse complement strand
GGCTGCGTCGGCGAGGCCCAACCACCTCACGGGCAGCGGGCCCCTCCACTCCCCCACACCCTGCCCCCCTCCCGCCTCGCTGAGTGTTGGCTATTTGCGGCCTGGAACCGGTTCCAGGCCACAAATAGCCAGCACTCAACGAAGTGGGGGCGGACGCCGCAAGGTTCAGCTCCGGCGGCGTGACCCCCGGACCATCGCCACGCCCACGGCCACCAGCACGCCGGCGGCCAGCGCCACCGAGCCGACGGTCGCGCCGGTCGCGGCCAGGTCGCCCGGCTCGGCCGGGTCCGGGTCCGGGTCGGCCGAGGGGTCGGTGCCGGGTGCCGGGCTCGGCGCCTGCGTCGCGTTGGTCAGCACGAAGTCGAGCCCCGTGACCTCCTCGTCCACGACCTCGAAGGCGATGCTGTCCTCGCCCTCCACCACGTACCCCTCGCCGGGCACGACGACGGCGGTGTACGACCCCGGCGGCAGCTCGGTCGACCACGCGCCATCGGCGTCCGTGGTGGCGGTGCCGGCCCGCGCGCCGTCGGCGTCGGTCACGGTCACCGTGGTGTCGGGCACGGGCGCGCCCTCGGCGTGGGTGACCGTGCCGCCGACGGGCAGCTCCTGCGGCTCGACGGACTCGTCGACCAGCGCGAAGTCCTCCTGGAGCAGGTCCTCGCCGGCGCTGGTCACGGTCACGGACCGCTCGGTGACGTCGGCGGAGTAACCCTCCGGCACGGTGAGGGCGATCGTGTAGTCACCCGGCGGCAGGTCGCCCACGAAGTACCCGCCCACGTCGTCCGTGACCACCGTGACCGGGCCGTCCGGGCCCGTGACCGTGACGGTCGCGCCGGCCACGGGCTCCCCCGCGTCGTCGGTGACGGTGCCGCCGACCGCCCCCGGGTGGGACAGGCCGAAGTCGACGTCGGTCACGTCGTCCGCGCCGACCGTGACGTCCCGGGAGTCCGGACCGTCGGCCCGGTACCCGTCGGGCACGGTGACGCTCACCGTGTGATCGCCCGCAGGCACGCCCTCGAAGAGGTACGTGCCGTCGGCGGCCGTCGTCGTGCTGACCGTGCCGTCCGGGCCCTCCCGCGTGACGACGACCCCCGCGACGGGCTCGCCGCCGACGGTCACCGTGCCGGAGAGCGACGCCGGGGCCGTCACGACGAAGTCGTTGCCGGCAACGGGCTCTTCCTGGCCGACCTCGACCGTGATGTCGTCGGGCACCGTCGCGACGGTGAACCCCTCGGGCACGTCGCTCAGCGTGAACGTGTACTGCTGCGGCTGGTCGTTCGCGGCGTCCCAGCCGACGTGGTCGATCAGGTACTCGCCCGTCGAGCTGGTCACGGCCGTGAGCGGCGCGCCGCCGCCGACCGGCGTGAGGGTGACCGTCGCGCCGGGCACCGGCGTGCCGTCGTCGGTCAGGACCGTGCCGCTCACGGCCACGGGCGCGACGTCGCGCGCCGCGAGGTCGACGCCGGTGGCGTCCGCGTCGGTGAGGTCCACGTCCGTGACCAGCCGGTCGCCGTACGGCACGAGGCCGAACGGGTGGTCGTCGTCCGCCTCCGGCAGGGTGGTCAGCTCCACGCTGTACCCGGCCGCGGCCGCGTACCCGGGGAAGGCGTACTGGCCGCTGTCGTCCGAGGTGGTCGTGGCGAGCTCGGCGCCGTCCGGCCCGAAGAGCGTGAGGGTCGCGCCCGGCAGCACGCCCTGGGGTGCGCCGGCGTCGTCGACCAGGTTGACCGTGCCGGAGATGTCGCGCGCCAGGGAGGCGAACCACGTCTGGTACACGGGGAAGCCGCTGCGCTGGAAGAACTGGACGGTCAGGGTCTTGATCGGCGTCGTGGGCCGGAACCAGCCCGCGGCGCCCGAGGTGTCGGCGGCGGCCGGGTTGCCGATGAGCTCGCCGGTGGCCGGGTCCCACGCCGGCACATCGGCCGCGTCCCCCGTGCACGACGGGCCTCCGGGGACCGGGCAGTAGTTGAAGCCCTCCTGGAAGCCGAGCTCGGCGCCGGCGAGCTGCCGGCCGTCGGCGCCCAGCGCGGTGACGACCGCGCGGTCGGCGTCGATGTCGCCGAGCACGAACGCCCAGCCGCTCGCCGGGGTCGGGCGCTCGAACGTGTAGGTGGTGGTCGACGGCGACGTGGGCCGGTCGGCCTGCGGGCGCAGGTTGAGGTACTGCTGGTCCCGGCTCGACCCGAAGACCGCGCCCGGCGGCGTGGCCGCGCTCAGCCAGGACGACGCCCCGGAGATGACGCCGACGCCGCCGCGCGAGTCGGAGGTCACCGTCGCCTCCGGGAAGCCCGCGGCCGGGAGCCGGACGCTCGTCGACCAGTCGCCGGCCGAGCCGGTCAACGGGTCCCACTCGGCCCATCCGGCGGTGGTCTCCGCCGACGCCGACATCGTCGGAATGACAGCGCTGATCGCGACCAGAACCACCGTCGCGAGCGCGCCCAAGCCCCCTGCAGTGCGCTTCACGCTCGACACGCTATGAGACAACCGGTCTCACCGCGCGAGGAACGATGCGCACGCATCGGGTACCGGGAGGAATCAGGCGCCGAACTCCCGGGCGCGCAGCCGGGCCAGGTGCGCGTGCACCAGCGGGAGCACCGAGGCGCCCTCTCCGCTCGCCGAGGCGACCCGCTTCATCGACCCGGCGCGCACGTCGCCGACCGCGAAGACCCCGGGCACCGTGGTCTCCAGGCTCGCCGGCGGCTGGCCGTCGACCCAGGCGTCGCGGGGCACGTCCCGGCCGGTCAGCACGAACCCGCGCTCGTCGAGCGCGACGCCCTCGGGCAGCCACGTGCAGTCCGGCTCGGCGCCGAGCAGGCAGAACAGCCCGTCGGCGGAGGTCTTGGTCGACTCGCCCGTGTCCAGGTCCTGCAGCCGCAGCCACTGGAGCCAGCCCTCGCCACCGCCGTCGGCCACCACGGTCCGGGTGCGCACCTGGATGGTCGGCGTCGCCTCGATCTCGCGCACCAGGTAGTCCGACATGGTCTCGGCGAGGCTCGCGCGGCGGACCAGGATGGTCACCCCGCCCGCGAACTTGGCGAGGTGGACGGCGGCCTGGCCGGCCGAGTTGCCGCCGCCGACCACGTAGACGTCGCGGTCCTGCAGCTCGCGCGCCATCGACGTGGCCGCGCCGTAGTAGACGCCCGCGCCCACGAGGTCCTCGACCCCGGGCACGCCCAGGCGCCGGTAGCTCACCCCGGTCGCGAGCACCACGGTGCGGGCGCAGAGCTGCGCGCCGCGGACGTGCACGTGCTGGTGCTCGGGCTCGTTCGGCGGTCCCGGCTCGATCCGGGCCGCGGGGCGCCCCGTGAAGAAGCGCGCGCCGAACCGGCTGGCCTGGATGCGGGACCGCTGGGCGAGCCGCATGCCCGAGATGCCGCGCGGGAACCCGAGGTAGTTGCGGATCATCGAGCTCGACCCGGCCTGGCCGCCGATCGCGTCCCGTTCGAGCACGACCGTGGCCAGCCCCTCGGACGCCGCGTAGACGGCCGTGGCCAGGCCCGCGGGGCCGGCGCCGACGATCGCGACGTCGGCGATCACGCCGTCGGGGATCGAGTCGAAACCGCCGTAGATCGCCTCGGTGACGGCCGCCGGGGTCGCCGCGGACAGTGCCTGGCCGCGGAACGTGCTGACCACGGGCAGCTCGGCGCCCGGGCCGGCGGCCTCGAGGATCGCCTCGGCCTCCTCGTCGTCCGGCGTGAGCGAGCGGTACGGGAAGCCGAGGCGCTCCAGGAGGTCCCGGATGGCCGCCGCGTTCCGGTCGCCGGGCTCGGCCACCAGGTCCGTCACCGTCACGACGGGCCGGCCCACCGACCAGCCCCACTCGGAGAGCAGCTCGATCAGCGCGGTGTGGAACTCCTCGTCGCGCGGCCCGCGCGGGAGGATGACGTACGTGTCGAGGTCGCGGCGCGTCATCGCGTCCCGCAGCTCGTCCAGGCTGTCGTTGAAGTACTCGAACGGGACCAGCGACACGCGCCGCGCGGTGGCGACGACGGAGGGGAGCTGGTGCAGCAGCTCGATCGCGGTGCCGTCCGCCAGGTGGTGCTCGGCGGCGACCATCGCGACCTGCTCGCCCTCGCCGACGAGCACCCGCGCCCGGTCCAGGCACGCGGCCACGCCGTGGGTCAGCTCGATCCGGTAGTCGCGGTCATACCGGGCACGGAACTCCTGCTCGACGACGTCGGCATGGTCGCCGCCCGCCAGCAGGATGACTGGCCTGTCGTCCATGGCGCCCAGCGTAGACGCTGACCGGCCCGGCGAACGCCGGGCCGGTCAGCACCCCTCGGGTCAGCCCGTCAGGTCAGCAGCGCTTCGCGCCCGACGCGACCGCGAGGCCGGTCACCGACGTCGCCGTGGACTTGAAGACCACCGTGCGGCCCTCGCCCGCCTCGGCGAACATCTGCGCGCCCGGGCTGCACGAGGCGTCGCCCACGTAGCGGCCGTCGAGCGTGTACTGCTTCAGGCGCGGCATGAGCGCGTCCGTCGGCATCGTGGCGGACTGCCAGGCCTCCTTCGAGGCGTCCTCGGTGACCGTCAGCGTCGTGTCGGACGCCGTCAGCACCCACGCGCGCTTGGCCGTGGTCGAGTTCTCGTCGAACAGGAGCTCGCCCTTCCGCGTGGCGAACGAGTACGCCCGCACCGAGTTGTGCCACGCGCCCTGCTCGGTGTAGCCGGGGTCGCGGTCCGCCACCCAGTAGGCGCCCTTGGTGGTGAGCGCGGGGTAGCTGACGGTCTCGGCGCCGTTGTCCAGGCCGGCCAGGACGGTCTTGCCGGTGCGGGTGTCGAAGACCTCGACGCCGAGCGCCCAGTCCCAGCTCCCGTCGTCGTGCTGGAACACCTCGTAGCGGACGTAGGCGATGCGGCCGGCCTTGACGGTCGGCGCGGTCGCCGGGCCCACCCAGTCGTGCTCCACGGTGTGGACCGTGCTCGACCGGCCCGCGAGGTAGTGCACCTCGTCGATCCAGGTCTCGGCGTCCCACTCCGACCAGGAGACGACGTCGCCGTCCATGCCGAGCCCGGTCACGCGGCCCGTCGTGGTGTAGAGGGTCGTGGCCCGGCCGCCGGTCAGCGGCGCGGACATGATCCGGAAGTCCGTGTAGTCGGCCGCCATGGACAGCCACACCACCCGCTTGCCGTCGGTCTGGGCGAAGCTGTTGACCCGCCCGTCGGCCGCGGAGACCCGGCGGGGCTCGCCCCGGCCGTCGGTCCGGCCGGCCCAGATCGACGTCGGCTCCGTGCCGTCGGCGCTGGAGCGCGCCACGGCCCACCAGTCGCCGCCGGTCGACGGCTGCATGTCCGTGTACAGCCCGGTGTCCAGCCGGTCGAGGAGCAGCGACGTGCCCTTGCCCGGCAGGTTCTTCTCCCAGGCCTCGGTGACGCCGCGCGAGTCGAACGCCCGCTCGACGACCTTGAGCTGCTTGGCCTTCAGGCCGTAGGAGCGCGCGGCGGCGATCACGGCCTCCCGGGCGTCCACGAAGTCGGACAGCGGCGTGAGGTACTCGGTCAGCGCCCGGTAGACGATCTTGTCGGCCAGCTCGCCGCCCAGCGACTCGCGGACGTCCCACAGCGCGCCCGAGACGATGGTCGAGTTCAGGTGCACGCCGCCGTAGTCGAAGCGCGCGTCGGTGTCGATGAGGTGGTTGAAGTCCGCCGTCGTCATGCCGTCGTCGAGGTCCCGCAGGGCGCAGTCGACCGGGGCCGTGGTGCGGCACAGATCGCCGCCCAGGAGGCTCGCCTCCGGGTCGCTCATCGGGATCCCCGACACGTCGACGTCGATCGCGTTGCCGAAGTAGTCGGCGATCGCCTCGTTCAGCGCGCCCTGCTGGCCGCTGTAGAGGAAGCCCGCGGTGTGCTCCACCACGCCGTGCGTCATCTCGTGGCCGACGACGTCGAGGTCGGCGGCGAGCGACTTGTACTCCGAGTCGCCGGTCCCGTAGACCATCTTGGTGCCGTCCCAGAACGCGTTCACGAACGGGTTGCCGCCGTAGGTGATGCCCACGAAGGAGTCGAGCGCCATGCCGGCGTCGTCCAGGCTGTCGCGCCCGTGCTCCACCTTGTAGTACTCGAACACCTGGGCCGCGGCCCAGTGCGCGTCGACCGCGCCGAGGTCGGTCAGGTCGGTGCCCAGCGTGCTCGACGGCGACGCGAAGGGCGCGATGCCCTCGGGCCACTGGCCCGCCGTGTCGTAGTAGTCGTTGTGCGTCGCGTCCCAGGTGGTGATGGGCACGGTCCGGCCGTCGGCCAGGGTGTGGCTCACATCCGTGGTCAGGTAGGTGCCCGTGGCGTCCACCCGCTGCAGCCCGACGTCGACGGTCGTGCCGTCGGCCTTGGTCCCCGTGCCGGTCACCGGCGTCACGCCGTTGCCGGACGCCGGCGGCTCCGCGGCGTCGGCACCGGCCGCGGCGGCCGTCGCCTCCTGGTCGGCCCGCAGGGCCTCGACCTGCTGCGGCGCGGCGAGCGTGCGCAGCCGGCTGGAGCTGAGCAGCACGGCGCCGGAGGCGGCGTCGACGTACACGTCGGTGAGCACGGGCTCGCCCGTGACCGGCGCGGTACCGCGCACCAGCACGTGCCGGGCCAGGATGCCGGTGCCCGACGGGACGACCGCGAGGCCCTGGTCGGTGCCGGTCAGGTCCGGCGTCGCCGCCGACGGCGCCGTGCCGGGCCGCACCCCGCCCGCGACGACGGCCGCGCCGCCGGTCAGGCTCTTGCCGATCCCCTCGACCGCCCGCTCGACGGCCGTGGCCGCGGGCAGGGTCGGCGCCGTCGTGTCGACGTCGAGCTCGGTGAAGTAGGAGCCCGAGGTGCCGGTGACGGTCCGCTCGCCGCCCTGCTTCTCCATGCGGACGACGTACTGGCCGCCCAGCACGGGCAGCTTCTTGTACCGCTGGTCCAGCCGGACGGTCTCGCGGGTGCCCTCGCGCTGCACGTCGGCGGTGACCAGCGTGGCGTCGGGGTCGGCGATCCCGTAGCGCGACCGGTGGCCCTCGAGGTGGGTCCGCGCGGCGGCGGCCGGGGCGAGGGCGGCGTCGACGGGCTCGTCGAGCCCCTCGACCAGTCCGGGCGTGTCCGTCTCGGACAGCGGTGTGGCCGTGGCCGGCAGCTCGGCCGTCGTGCCGGCCGGCACAGCGGCCGGTGCGGCGTGGGCGGCGGGGACCGCGGCCCCGAGCAGGGCGGCCGCCGCCAGCACGGCGACCGCACGGTTGGGTCTCTGGATACGCATGGGCTTCTCCTACGACCCTCTCGGGCCGGACTGATCTGGTACCGGCCGCACCCTCGCGCCCGTCGGACGAGACAACTGTGCTGACCGACGACATACCGGACAAGGAGAAGATTGCGCACCTGCGCAGATGAGCAGCCCGGATGTCGCTACGCGCGCGTCCGGGCGAGCAGGCCCTGTTCGGCCGCGAACAGCCCGATCTGGAACCGGGTGCGCGCGCCCAGCTTCTCCGCGAGCGCCGTGACCTCGGCCTGGACCGTGCGCCGGCTGATGTCGAGCGTGCGGGCGATCGCCTCGTCGGTGAGCCCGCCGGCCATGAGGTCGAGGATGGACCGCGTGCGCTGCTCCAGCCGCACCCGGGGCAGCGGCGACCAGGCGGCGGCCGGGCCCTCCCCGGCGACGTCGGCGTCTCCGTCGGCCTCGCCGTCGGGCAGTGCGCCGTCCGCCCCGGCGCCCGCCCACATGGACTGCGGCATCGCGGCGTCCCACACCCGCTCGAAGAGGTCGGTCAGGGCGCCCACCAGCGCGGGGGCGTGCACCACGAGCGAGGCGCTGCCGGCGTCGTCGCCGGCGGCGGGCAGCATGGCGATCTTCTGGTCGACCACGACGAGCTTGAGCGGGACCTGCGGCGACAGGCGCAGGCCGGCGCCGGTCTCCTGCCCGCCGAGCGCGGTCTCGAGGGAGACCGGGTCGATGAACGTGGCGCTCTCGTACACGCTGCGCAGCTCCACCGTGGGGCTCATCGCGGGCCGGTCCACCTCGTCGAGCAGCTCGGGGGTGGGCTGGAGGTAGGGCGGCCGGGCGAGGTGCAGCACCTCGTGCGTGGCGGTCTCCATGAGGTGCCAGTACAGCGCGCCGACCTGTTCCGCCCCGACCACGACGTCCACGAGCGCCGTGTCGCCCGCCTGGCCGGTGGCCTCCTGGTAGGCCTTCTCGAGGTGGTCGGCGTGCAGCTCCCAGACGGCGATCTCCAGGCGGCGCCGGGCGAGCAGGGTGGTGAGCACCGAGCGCGGCGGCAGGGCCGACCAGTGCCGGGACCGGGACCGGCCCGGTGCGGGGACCCGCACCACGAGCCCGTCCGCGGCGAGCGCGGTCAGCGCGGCGCGGACGTCCGCGGCGTCCAGGCCCACCGCCGCGGCGATCCCGGCCTCCGGCACGGCGTCGCGCCCCACGAGGTGGTCGAGCACGCGGACCGTGGGGGGCGTCGCGACGTCCAGCGACCGGCGCACGTCGTCCGAGATCATGGCTTGCCTCCTTGGCACAGGTGCTCGCGCCAAGTCACCCTTGCCTCGGCGGCGGGCGGACGAGGCCCGCTCGCTCGTTTTTTCGGAGACTTTAGCCCTTCAGCGCGGGCATATCGCCGTAATTCACCCGCTCGCGCTCGGCACCCGGGGCCGCCGTGACATGCCGCCGGCGGGCCGGGTAGGGCACCGGGTGGGCGACCATCCAGGCGGCTCCGGTGCAGACCAGCTCCTTGTACCGGGCGGCGAGGCGGCCGCCGGGGGCGGCGTCCTTGGCCCGGTCGTCGGTCGTGACGAGCTGGATGAGGGCGTCGCGCCGGCCCAGGCTGATGCACTGGTGCACGTACCCGAACGGCATGTGCGGGAGCCTGCCCCCGGTCAGGCGCGCCGCGATCGAGTCGGCGGCCTGCCAGGCCATCGGGATGCCGGACGCGCACGACATGCGCAGCACGTTGTCCACGGGGCCGTGCGCCAGCGCGGCGTCGCCCGCGGCGTAGACGTCCGGGTGGGAGACGGAGCGCATGGTCTCGTCGACCACGATCCGCCCGTCCGCGCCGACCCGCAGGCTCGTCGCGGCGGCGATCGGGTGCACGCCGAACCCGGTGGCCCACACGGCGACGTCCGCCGGGATCGTCGCGTCGCGGGTCAGCACGGCGGCGGCGTCCACGCCCGTGACGTCGGCGTGCTCGTGGACCGTGACGCCGAGCCGGTCGAGGACGGCGCGCAGGTGGCGCCGACCGGCCGCCGAGAGCCAGTCCCCGAGCCCGCCGCGGACGGCGATCGCGACGTCCAGGTCGGTGCGGGCCTCCGCGATCTCGGTGACGGCCTCGATGCCGGTCAGCCCACCGCCGACCACGACCACGCGGCCCCCGGGGGCGAGCCCGGCCAGCCGCTCGCGCAGGCGGAGCGCGCCCGGCCGGCTCGCCAGCTCGTGGGCGTGCTCGGCGACGCCGGGTACGCCGTGGTCGGCGAGCGCGCTGCCCAGGGCGTAGACGAGCGTGTCGTAGGCGAGCACGTCCGCGCCGTCCGCCCCGGTCAGGGAGACGGTCCGGCGGTCGACGTCGACGGCGGTCACGCGGGCTACCCGCAGGCGCACGCCCGTGCCGGCGAGCAGGTCGCGCAGCGGCCGGGGGCGCAGGTCCTGGCCCGTGGCCACCTGGTGCAGGCGCACCCGCTCGACGAAGTCCGGCTCGGCGTTGACCAGGGTGAGCTCGACGTCGTCGGGGTGCAGCCGGCGGGCCAGCCGGCCGGCGGCGGAGGCTCCGGCGTACCCGGCCCCGAGAATGACGATGCGGTGCTTCATGGGATCCCTCAGCTCGTGTCGGTGGGACGTGCGTGCCTCCTGAACCGGACGGCACGCTGATCCCTGACACCCCGCACCTGTGACGCCGCTCACAGGGGCCGGCCCCGCCTCACCGGTCCAGCCTCACCAGCCCCGGATCAGCGGCTCCCCGTGCTCCGTGGCCGCCCACTGGCGACCCGCCCGGCCGAGCTTGTCCGGGTTGACCTGGCTGAGCACGGCGGTGATCCCGTCGGCCGTCGCCTCCAGCGTCATCACGCCCACCAGGCGGTCGCCGACCACGACGACCAGCGCCGGGAGCCCGTTCGCCGTCCAGGCGTAGATGTCGGGGCTGCCGCCCAGCATCGCGCGCTTGGCCTCGGCCGGCCGGAACAGGCCGCGCAGGAACTTGGCCACGGCCGTGGCGCCGAGCACCGCGGTCGCGCGCGCCGCGACCTTGCCGCCGCCGTCGCCCACCCCCACGACGTCGGCCGTCAGCAGCTTGACCAGGGGTTCGAGCTGCCCGCTCGTCGCGGCCGCCAGGAACTCCTCCACGACCGGCCGCGCGGCCGCCAGGTCGACGGCCGCGCGGGTCCGCTCCTCCGCAAGGTGCTGCCTGGCCCGGTGGAGCACCTGCTGGCTGCCCACCTCGGTGAGGTCGAGCATCTCGGCGATCTCCGCGTGCGAGAACGCGAACGCCTCGCGCAGCACGTAGACGGCCCGCTCGGTGGGCGTCAGGCGCTCCATCAGCACGAGCATCGCCGTGGACACCGAGTCGCGCTGCTCCGCCGTGTCCGCCGGGCCGAGCATCGGGTCGCCGCCGAGCAGCGGCTCCGGCAGCCACTCGCCCACGTAGACCTCGCGGCGGGCCCGCGCCGACTTGAGCTGGGTCAGGCACAGGTTGGTCAGCACCCGGGTCAGCCAGGCCTCCGGCACCCGGATCTGCGTCCGGTCGGCCGCCTCCCAGCGCAGGAACGTCTCCTGCGCGGCGTCCTCGGCCTCCGCCGCCGACCCGAGCAGCCGGTAGGCGATGGCCTCCAGCCGGCCCCGGAGGTGCTCGAAGAGCTCCAGCTCGTCCTGGCTCGGCGACTCGCTCGTCATGCCGCGACCCTACTGCCCGAACTCACCCGCTGACGCGGGCCGGTTCGCGCGCCAGCGGGCGGCCCCGGCCCTACGCTGTTCCCACCATCGAACCGTGCCCGGCCGGCCCGGCACGGTCGCCGGGAGGAGACCCAGCATGTCCTTCGTCACCCGTGGATTCTCCGGTCGTCGCCGGGAGCCCGACACGCGGCTCCCGCCGGGCCAGACGCTCGTGCAGGACTGGCCCGTGCTCAGCGCCGGACCCACCCCGCAGGTCGACACCGCCGACTGGGAGCTCACCCTCCAGGACGAGACCGGCACCGACCACCGCTGGAGCTGGGACGAGCTCCTCGCGCTCGGGGTCGAGGACGTCACCGTGGACATCCACTGCGTCACCCACTGGTCCCGGCTCGACATGGGCTGGCGCGGGGTGAGCCTCGACAAGATCTTCGAGAACGTGGAGTCCGAGCACGAGTACGTCATGGCGCACTCCTACGGCGGGTACACCACGAACGTGCCGCTGGAGGACCTGCTCGACGGCAAGGCCTGGATCGCCACGGAGGCCGACGGCGCGCCGCTCGACCCGGAGCACGGCGGTCCCGCCCGGCTGCTCGTGCCCCACCTCTACTTCTGGAAGAGCGCCAAGTGGGTGCGGGGCCTGACGATGATGCCGGACAACGACCCGGGCTTCTGGGAGCAGTACGGCTACCACCTCTACGGGGACCCGTGGAAGGAGGAGCGCTACTGGTGAGCGCGCCATTCGTGACCCTGGGCCGGTCCCGGCCGCGCCCCGCGTGGCACGTCGCGACCGTGGTCGAGGCGCGCCGCGAGACGCCGTCGGCCGCGCGCCTCGTGCTGGACGTGCCCACGTGGCCGGGCAGCGAGGCGGGCGCGCACCTCGACGTGCGCCTGACCGCCCCGGACGGCTACCAGGCGAGCCGGTCGTACTCGATCGCCGCGGCGACGCCGGCGGGTCAGGTGGTCCTGGCGGTCGACGAGCTGCCGGACGGCGAGGTCTCGCCCTTCCTGGTGCACGACCTCCGGCCCGGCGACCAGCTCGAGCTGCACGGCCCGCTGGGCGCGTTCTTCGTCTGGCGGCCCGGCACGGGCGACCGCCCGGTCCAGCTCGTCGCGGGCGGCTCCGGCGTCGTGCCGCTGTACGCGATGGCCGCGGCGCACGGCGCCGCCGCCGACCCGGCGCCGTTCCGGCTGCTGTACTCCGTGCGCACCCCGGACGACGTGTACTTCGCGGACGAGCTCGCGGGCCTGGCCGGACCGGCCTTCGAGCTGGACCTCGTCTACACCCGCGAGGCGCCGGCCGGCTGGCCCGACGCCGTCGGGCGCCTCACCCGGGAGGCCCTCGCCGCCCGGACCGTCCCGGCCGACCAGCGGCCGCACGTCTACGTCTGCGGCTCGACGGGCTTCGTCGAGACGGTGGCCCGCTGGCTGCAGGAGCTCGGCCACGCCGCGGCGGACATCCACACCGAGCGCTTCGGAGGTCTTTGATGACACACCACCTCGACGGCAACGTGCTCGCGGGCGCGCTCTCCGAGGTCTTCACGTCCGACGTGACGGCCGCGCGCGGCCGCTGCGGCGGCTGCGGGCACATGGCCGCGCTCGCCGAGGCCATGGTCTACACCGACGCCCCCGGGCTGGTGGCCCGGTGCGCCGGGTGCGACCAGGTGCTCGCGACGGTCGTGGACACCGGCGACCGCGTGATCCTGAGCCTCGCCGGCCTGAGCGCCGTCGAGCTCCGGCGCTGACCTCCCCTCGCTCCACTTGACCTCTGCCACGGGGCGGCGGAGTGTGGAATGGACGGCAGCGCCGTCCGGACGCTGCCCCGAGCACAGGGAGAGTCCGTCATGTTCGTACGCACTACCGAGGTCCAGGGAGATCCCGCCGGGATCGACGACGGGCTGCGGATGGTCCGCGAGGAGGTCTTCCCGGCGGTGACAGCCATGGACGGCTGCGTCGGGATGTCGTTGCTGGTCAACCACGAGTCCGGGCGGTGCATCGCCACGACGGCGTGGCAGTCGCACGACGCTATGGTGATGAGCGCCGACGACGTGCGCCCGCTGCGCGAGCGCGCCGTGCAGGCGCTGGGGAGCACCGGGGGCGGCGACGTCAACGAGTGGGAGGCCGCCGTCGTCCACCGCGACCACGCCACGCCCGACGGCGCCTGCGCCCGCCTCACCTGGCTGAGCGGAGGCCAGGACATGGTCGACCGCTGTATCGACCTCTACCGCATGGTCATCCTGCCGCAGCTCCAGGAGATGGACGGCTTCTGCAGCGGCAGTCTCATGGTCGACCGCGAGGCCGGCCGGGCCGTCGGCACGACCGCCTTCGACAGCATGGGGGCCGTCGTGGCCGCCCGCGAGGCCACGGCCCGCATCCGCGAGCGCGTGGTCAGCGAGCTCGGCGCCACGGTCGACAACCTCGAGGAGATGGAGATCGCGTTCGCGCACCTCCACGTCCCCGAGATGGCCTGAGGTCAGGGCTCCAGGTCAGTCAGCCCCCGGCCGCTGCGCAGGTCGAGCGGCACCGAGACCTGGTCGTGCGCGATCAGCCAGGTGCCGCCCACCCTGCGGAGGCCGAACGTGGCCCGCACCCACATGCCGCTCGTCACGGACCCGTCCTGCAGCGTGCCGCTGAGCCGCCCGAAGGCGTGCCCGAACGCGACCGTCCCGTCGACGGCGAGCACCAGGTCGCGGAACTCGTAGCCGACCTCGGCGAACACAGCGAACACGCGCGCCCAGTTCGCCAGCTTGGCGTCCACACCCACGTGCTGCAGCGGCGGCTCGACGTCGAACGACACGACGTCGTCCGCGTAGAGCCGCCGCAGCGCGTCGAGGTCCTTGGCCCGCAGCCCGTCGACGATCCCGTCGAGCACCTGCCTGATCTGGGCCTCGTCGTCCTGTCGTGTGGTCATCGTCGTCCGTGTGGTCATCACTGTCCGTCCCTTGCGTCCGGTGGTTCTCACAGGGGTGACGGACGGGAGGCGCGGAACGTGACCGTCAGCCCTCGGCGCGGTCGGTGCGGTCCTCCTTGGCGACCAGGGTCAGCACGTCGTACGTGGCCACCTGCTCGTCGCGCTGGTTGGTGAGCACGGCGTCCCAGCGCACCTCGCCGTAGTCCTCGTCCTCGCGCGGCGTGATCTGGGCGGCGGTCAGCCGCACCCGGATCGTGTCCCCGGGCGACACCGGCGTCAGGAAGCGCAGGTTCTCCAGGCCGTAGTTCGCGAGCACGGGCCCCGGCGCGGGGTCGACGAACAGCCCGGCCGCGAACGACACGAGCAGGTACCCGTGCGCCACGCGCCCGGGGAAGAACGGGTTGGCCGCGGCCGCCTCCTCGTCCGTGTGGGCGTAGAAGGTGTCGCCGGTGAAGTCGGCGAAGTGCGTGATGTCGTCCAGCGTCACCTCGCGCGGCGCGGACTCGACGGCGTCGCCGATCCGGAGGTCGGCCAGCGACCGGCGGAAGGGGTGGCCCGCGTCGGTGCGGGACGGCGCCCCCGCCCGCCACCGCCCGGTCAGCGCGGTCAGCGCCGCGGGCGTGCCCTGCACCGCCGTGCGCTGCATGTAGTGCTCCACGGCGCGGACGCCGCCGAGCTCCTCGCCGCCGCCCGCGCGGCCCGGCCCGCCGTGGACCAGGTGCGGCACCGGGGAGCCGTGGCCCGTCGAGGAGCGCGCGTCGTCCCGGTCGAGCACCAGCACGCGCCCGTGCATCGGCGCGATCCCGGTGACGAGGTGCCGCACCACGGCGGGGTCGGCGGACGCGACGGTGGCCACCAGCGAGCCGCCGCCGAGGTTGGCCAGCCGGACGGCGTCGTCGAGGTCGCGGTAGCCGATCACCGAGGCGACCGGCCCGAAGGCCTCGACGTCGTGCACCGCGGGCGCCGCAGGGTCGGCGAACCGCAGCAGCATGGGCGCGACGAACGCGCCGTCGGGCGCGGGTCCGCGGCTGCCGTCGGCGTGCACCACCTCGGGCTCCGCGAGGTCGCCGACCACGATCTGCCCGCCGCCCGCGACGAGCTCGCGGACGCTGCGCAGCACCTCCTCCTTCTGCCCCGCGCTCGCCAGGGCGCCCATCGTGACGCCGTCGGCCCGCGGGTCGCCGACCACGACGCGCTGCGCGATCCGCTCGCGCACGGCCTCGATCACGGCGTCCTCGCGGTCGGCCGGGACGATCACCCGGCGGATCGCCGTGCACTTCTGCCCGGCCTTGACGGTCATCTCCGTGACCACCGAGGCGACGAACGCCGCGAACTCAGGGCTACCGGGCTCCACGTCCGAGCCCAGCACCGCCGCGTTGAGCGAGTCCGTCTCCGCGGTGAGCACCACGCCCCGGCGGATCACGGCGTCGTCCACGGCGAGCACCCGCGCGGTGGACGCGGAGCCGGTGAAGCTCACGGCGTCGCGCACGTCGAGCACGTCGAGGAACCCGCGGGCCGGGCCGCTGACGAGCTGCAGCGCGCCGTCGGGCAGGAGGCCGGAGTCGACGATCGCCCGCACCGCGGCCTCGGCGAGGTACGCGGTGGCCGAGGCCGGCTTGACGATCGTCGGCACGCCCGCGAGGAAGGCGGGCGCGAACTTCTCCAGCATGCCCCACACCGGGAAGTTGAAGGCGTTGACCTGGAAGGCGACGCCCTGCCGCCGCACGCGGACGTGCTGGCCGCCGAACGACCCGTCCCGGGACAGGTTCTCCGGCGGCCCGTCGACCAGGAGCTGCGCGTTGGGCAGCTCCCGGCGCCCCTTCGACCCGTAGGTGAACAGGACGCCGATGCCGCCGTCGATGTCGACCAGGGCGTCCCGCCGGGTGCCGCCGGTGCGCAGGCTCACCTCGTAGAGGTCCTCCTTGACGCCGGTGAGGTGCTGCGCGAGCCGCTTGAGCAGGAGGGCGCGCTGGTGGAACGTGAGCGCGCCGAGCGCGGCCTGGCCCACGGTCCGGCCGTAGTCGGCGACGGCCCGCAGGTCGACCGGGCTGCCCGAGACCGCCGCGACCGGCTCCCCGGTCGAGGCGTCCCGCACGACCTGGGCCTCTGCGTCCGACGGCGGGCGCTGCCAGGCCCCGAGGACGTAGCTGTCGAGGGTGCGCACCGGGGTCTCCGTCGCGGTCATGGCGTCTTCCTTTCGGCTGTTCCGACGTCTGTGCAGGTCACTCGTCCCACGTGAAGAACCCCTCGCCGCTCTTGCGCCCCAGCCGGCCCGCCTCGACCATCGCCCGCAGCAGGCGCGGGACGGCGAACCGCTCCCCCAGCTCGCGCTCCAGGTGCTCGGCGATGCCGAGCCGCACGTCGAGGCCCACCAGGTCGGTCAGGCGCAGCGGCCCGACGGGGAACCGGTAGCCGCGCACCATGGCGGTGTCGATGTCAGCGGGCGAGGCGACGCCCTCCTCGACCATGCGGATCGCCTCCAGCGCGATCACCACGCCCAGGCGGGAGCTCGCGAAGCCCGGGGTGTCGGACACGACGATCGAGGCCTTGCCGAGCGCGGCGACCCAGACGCCGGCCTCGTCGATCAGGGCCGGCACCGTCGCCCGGCCGCGCACGATCTCCACGAGCGCGGAGGCGGGCACCGGGTTGAAGAAGTGCAGCCCGACGAAGCGCTCGGGGCGCTCCAGGTGGCCCGCGAGGGTGTCGATGGACAGCGACGACGTGTTGCTGGCCAGCCAGGCGGCCGGCGACAGCACCCGCTCGACGCGCGCCAGGACCTCGACCTTCGCGGCGAGGTCCTCCGGCACCGCCTCGACGACGAGGCCCGCCGGGCCGACGTCCGCGACGTCGGTGGTCACGCGCGCCCGGCCCGTCAGCTCGGCGGCGGTGCGCGGGGTGGTGCCGCGCTCGACGCTGGCGGTCACCGCCCGCTCCAGCCCCGCCAGCGCGCGGGCCGCCGACTCCGCGTCGCGCTCGACGACCACGACGTGGGCTCCCGTCAGGAGGAAGGCGTGGGCGATCCCGACGCCCATCCGGCCGCCGCCCACCACACCGATCTCCCGGGGCAGCGTCATCGCTTCCTCCGTTCCAGGAACGCGGTCATCCGCTCGCGCTTGGCCGGCGACTCGAACAGCACGGACTGCGCCAGGTCGTCGACGTCCGGGTGCGCCGCGCGCGGCGCCCGGAAGACCTGCTTGGTGTAGCGGACCGCAATCGGGTCCTGCTCGGCGATCCGGTCCGCCAGGGCGTCGGCCGCGCCCACCAGGTCGGACGACGGGTGGACCGCGCTCACCAGCCCCGCCGCCAGCGCCTCGGGGGCGTCGAGCACGCGGCCGGCGAGCAGGATCTCCAGCGCGAGCGTCTCGCCGACGAGCTCCTTGAGCCGCCAGGACGCGCCCGCCGCGGCGATGATCCCGAGCCCCACCTCGGGCTGGCCGAACCGGGCGTTCTCGCCGGCCAGCCGGAAGTCGGTCGCGTAGGCCAGCTCGGCGCCGCCCCCGAGGGCCCAGCCGTCGACGGCGGCGATGACCGGCATCGGCAGGCGGGCGATCCGTTCGAACAGGCGCGAGTTGATCCCGGCGAGTGCGTCGTCGCGCCCGCGCTCGCGCAGCTCGGCGATGTCGGCGCCGGAGGCGAAGACCCGCTCGGAGCCGGACAGGACGAGGATGCGCGGCCGGGCCTCCAGCTCGGCGCACACCTCGTGCAGCTCGCCGACCATCGCCCGGTCGATCGCGTTGCGCACCTCGGGCCGGTCGAGCCGGACGTGGAGGCGGTCCGCGCGGTCGTCGACGCGCCGCAACGCTGCTGCCATGGCCTCATCACCTGGGGGTCGCACCGGCGTAGCGTCGTCGCGCTACTTACTGACCGTTCGTTCTGTGCAGCATGGCATGCGGGACGGCCGGGTTCAAGAGCACGGCTTCGTCAGCGGCGGGCGTCGGGCTGGGCGCGCAGCCCCTCGAACGCCATGGCGACGACGGCGTCGGCGAGCTGGTCGGCCGTGAGCCCGCCGCCGGGGCGGTACCACTCGACCAGCGAGTTGACCATGCCGAAGAGCAGGCGGGTGGCGGTGCGCGCGTCGACGTCCGACCGGAGGGCGCCGTCCGCGACCGCCTCCTCGACCAGGCGCGCCACGGCGTGGTCGAACTCGCGGCGCCGCGCGAGCGCCTCGCGCTCGACGTCGGTGTTGCCGCGCAGGCGCAGCAGCAGCGTTACGAAGGGCAGCTCCTCCACGAGCACACGCACGGCGCCGCGGAGCACCCGTTCGAGCCGGTCGAGCGCGGTCGGCGCGGCGGCGTCCGGCTGCCCGTCCGGCTCGTCGCCCGGCCCCTCGCCTGGCTCCGCGCCCGGTTCCTGGAGCAGGGCCTCGAGGTTGCCGAGCGCCCGCTCCAGCGCCAGCCGCAGCAGCTCCTGCTTGCCGCTGACGTGGTAGTAGATCGCGGACTTGCTGGTCCCGAGGCGTTCGGCGAGCTCGCCCATCGACGTCGCGTCGTACCCGCGGTCGTTGAACGCCTGGACCGCGACGGCCAGCACCGCGTCCAGGTCGTACGCCACGCGCCCCGCGCGCCCGTTGCCGCCCCGTCGAGCGGGTGCGGGAGCGGCGTCGGACTGATCCATGCGAGCCAACCTAACCGACGGCGAGGGCGTTGCCGCCGCCCCCACCCCGGTGCTAGCCTGACTGAACGATCGGTAAGTAGGGCTCCAGCACAGGAGACGGTATGCCTGCACACGACCCGCCCACGACCGCTGCCCCGGAGGCCGACCCCCGGGAGGCCGCGCGGCTCGCGGCGTTCGACGCCCTCATCGCCGCCGACCAGCGCATCGAGCCAACGGACTGGATGCCGCCGGCGTACCGGAAGGCGCTGGTGCGGCAGATGTCGCAGCACGCGCACTCCGAGATCATCGGCATGCAGCCGGAGGGCAACTGGATCACGCGCGCGCCCAGCCTCAAGCGCAAGGCGATCCTCATGGCCAAGGTGCAGGACGAGGCCGGGCACGGGCTCTACCTCTACTCGGCCGCCGAGACGCTCGGGACCACCCGCGACGAGATGCTCGACGCCCTGCACTCCGGCAAGGCCAAGTACTCCTCGATCTTCAACTACCTCGCGCCGTCCTGGGCCGACATGGGCTCGATCGGCTGGCTCGTGGACGGCGCCGCCATCGCCAACCAGGTGCCGCTGTGCCGCGCGTCCTACGGCCCGTACGGGCGCGCGATGGTGCGGATCTGCAAGGAGGAGTCGTTCCACCAGCGGCAAGGCTTCGAGATCCTGCTGGCGCTGATGAACGGCACGCCGGAGCAGCAGGCCATGGCGCAGGAGTCCGTGAACCGCTGGTACGCGCCGGCCCTGATGATGTTCGGCCCGCCCGACGCCGAGTCGCCCAACTCGCGGCAGAGCATGGCCTGGAAGGTCAAGCGCTTCTCGAACGACGAGCTGCGCCAGCGGTTCGTCGACATGATCGTGCCGCAGGCCGAGATCCTCGGCATCACGCTGCCCGACCCCGACCTGCGCTGGAACGAGGAGCGCGGCCACCACGACTTCGGCGAGCTCGACTGGGACGAGTTCCACGCCGTCCTGCACGGGAACGGGCAGGCGAACGCGCTGCGCCTGGCCAAGCGCCGCGCCGCGCACGCCGAGGGCGAGTGGGTGCGCGAGGCCGCCCGGGCGTACGCCGAGCGGACCGCGACGAACGAACGGATGGCGTCATGACCGAGGAACCACGCCGGGAGACCTGGCCCCTGTGGGAGGTGTTCGTGCGCTCGGCGCGCGGCCTCTCCCACGTGCACGCCGGCTCGCTGCACGCGCCGGACGCCGAGCTGGCGGTGCGCAACGCCCGCGACCTGTACACCCGCCGCAGCGAGGGGGTCTCGATCTGGGTGGTGCCCGCCGCCGCGATCACGGCGTCGGACCCCGACGCGAAGGACGCGTGGTTCGAGTCCCCACGCGGCAAGGACTTCCGGCACGCGACGTACTACACGGCGTCGCAGGTCGTGCCGCACCTCTGACCCGTACCGCCGGCCACCGGCCGGACGGCCCGACGCTCGATGGAGAGCCCATGCAGAACCAGCACCAGTCCCCGTCCGCGGTGCTCACGCCCGAGGCGATCGCCGCCCGGGTCGCCCCGCAGGACAGCCCCGCCCGGGCCGCCGACGACGTCGCGCGATACGCGCTCGGCCTGGGCGACGACGCCCTGGTCCTGGCGCAGCGGCTGGGCTCGTGGATTGCGGCGGCGCCCGAGCTGGAGGAGGACGTCGCGCTCGGGAACATCGCGCTCGACACCCTGGGGCACGCGCGCGGCCTGCTGACCTACGCGGGTTCCGCCTGGGACCAGACCGAGGACGACCTCGCGTACTTCCGGGACGAGCCGGACTTCCGGTGCCGGCAGATCTTCGAGCGGCCCAACGGCGACTTCGCGTGCACGATCGCCCGGCAGCTCGTCGTGTCGGCCTACTTCACCGTGCTCTACCGGGGTCTGGCCGGCAGCTCCGACCCGACGCTGGCGGCCATCGCCGCCAAGGCGGTCAAGGAGGTGGACTACCACCTGGACCACGCCACGCTCTGGACCGTGCGCCTGGCGCTCGGCACGGAGGAGTCGCAGCGGCGGATGACCGCCGGGCTGGAGGAGATCTGGCCGTTCGTGGACGAGCTGTTCGCCGCGGATCCCGCCGCCGACTCCGTCCCGGACGTAGCGGTGCCGCCCGCCGGGCTGCGCGAGCCGTTCGACGCGCTGCTGCTGCCGGTGCTCGACCGCGCCGAGCTGTCCGTCCCGGGGGTCGCCGCCGTCCGCGGCGGCGGCCGGACCGGGATGCACTCCGAGGCGCTGGGGCCGCTGCTCGCGGAGATGCAGGTGCTGGCCCGGCGGCACCCGGGGGCGGTGTGGTGATGAGTACCGTCGACAGCGCCGTCGAGGTCGAGCGGGTCGCCCGGCCCCGTCCGGGGACCGAGCCGGAGCGCGCCGTCTGGGACGCCGCGGCGGAGGTCACCGACCCCGAGGTGCCGGTCCTGACCATCGAGGACCTCGGCGTGCTGCGCGGCGTGCGCTTCGTGGACGGGTCGCCCGTCGTGGACATCACGCCCACCTACTCGGGCTGCCCCGCCGTCGACGCGATCCGCGACGACATCGTCGCCGTGCTCGGCGAGCGCGGCTTCCCCGGGGCGCGCGTGGACGTGGTGCTCTCCCCCGCGTGGACGACCGACTGGATGAGCGACGCCGGCCGCCGCAAGCTGGTGGAGCACGGGATCGCCCCGCCCGGCCGCCGGGCCGGCGGCGTCGTCGCGCTGGGGCTGGGCGTGCGGTGCCCCCGGTGCGGCTCGCTGCACACGCGCGAGCTCGCGCGGTTCGGCTCGACGGCGTGCAAGGCGCTGTACGTCTGCCAGCGCTGCCGGGAGCCCTTCGACCACTTCAAGGAGCACTGATGCCGGTCGCCGACGCCGGTGTGCCCGCCGCGCCCGGCACGCGGCGTCGCGCCCGGTTCCACCCGCTCACGGTCGCCGCGGTGCGCACGCTGACGGCGGACGCCGTCGAGGTGACGTTCGACGTCCCGGACGACCTCGCCGACGCCTACTCGTACGCACCCGGACAGTACGTCGCCCTGCGCGCGCGGGTCGACGGCGAGGAGGTGCGCCGCACCTACTCGATCTGCCAGGCGCCCGTGCCCGGCTCGCTCAAGGTGGGCATCAAGCGCGACATGGGCGGGCTGTTCTCGCCCTGGGCGATCGACCACCTCGCCCCGGGGATGACGCTCGACGTGATGAGCCCCGAGGGCCTGTTCGTGTCGCACCGCCCGCCCGGCCAGGGCGGACGCGTGGTCGGGGTCGCGGCGGGCAGCGGCATCACGCCGATGATGTCGCTCGTGGAGCACACGCTCGGCGCGGCGGCGGACAGCACGTTCGACCTGGTCTACTCCAACCGGACCACGACGGACACGATGTTCGTGGACGAGCTCGCCGATCTCAAGGACCGCTACCCCGCCCGCCTGGCCCTGCACCACGTGCTCACCCGCGAGCGCCGGGGCGCCGAGCTGCTCTCGGGCCGTCTCGACGCCGACCGGCTGCGCCGCATCGTGACGGCCCTGATCGGGCCGGACAACGTGGACGAGTGGTTCCTGTGCGGACCGTTCGAGATGGTGCAGACCTGCCGGGCGGTGCTGGAGGAGCTGGGGGTGCCGCCGGAGCGGGTGCGGCACGAGCTGTTCACGACCGGCCGGCCGGAGCGTCCGGCGGCGCCGCGCGGGGCCCCGCCGGCGTCCGACGTTCCAGGCGGCGAGGCGCACTCGATCTCGTTCCGGCTCGACGCGGCGACGTCGACGGTGACCAGCCCGGCCGGGGCGCGCGAGAGCGTGCTGAACGCCGCCCTGCGGGTGCGCGGCGACGTGCCGTTCGCGTGCGCCGGTGGCGTGTGCGGCACATGTCGGGCAAAACTGGTCTCGGGCACGGTGGAGATGGCGGAGAACTACGCGCTGGAGCCCGAGGAGCTGGCGCGTGGCTACGTCCTGACGTGCCAGGCGATCCCCACCAGCGAGGAGATCTTCGTGGACTACGACTCATGATCACGCTCACGATCGAGGACGACGTCGCCGAGGTGGTGCTCGACGCGCCCGGCCGGCTGAACGCCCTGGACGAGGTGGGCCTCGCCGAGCTGGACGACGCCTACCGGCAGGCGGAGGCCGCGGGCGTGCGGGCGCTGCTCCTGCGGGGCGAGGGCCGGGCGTTCTGCGCCGGCCGCGACATCTCGGGGGTGGACCCGGCCACCGACGACGCGCTGGGCTACCTCCGCAACCGGGTTACCCCGCTGCTGTGGCGCATGGCCGCATTCCCGGCGCCGACGTTCGCCGCGGCCCACGGCGCGTGCCTGGGCGTGGGGCTGGGCCTGCTCATCGCCACCGACGTCGTCTACGTCGCGGACGACGCGAAGGTCGGCTCACCGTTCGCGAACCTCGGGGCGACGCTCGACTCGGGCGGGCACGCGCTCTTCGTCGAGCGCCTGGGCGCGCACCGCACGCTCGACCTGGTCTACACGGGCGAGCTCATGAGCGGGGCCGAGGCCGTCGCCGCCGGGCTGTTCTCGCGGGCCGTGCCGGGTCCGGAGCTGCTCTCCTTCACGCGCGACCGGGTCGAGAGGGTCGCGCACGGGGCGACGAGCGCCTTCCTCGCCTCGAAGCGCCTGGTCGCCGAGCTGCGCGACGAGCGGATCGCGTTCTGGGCCTCCGTGGCGCACGAGAGCGAGGCGCAGGGCGACCTCAGCCTCACCGACGACTACCGGGAGGGCTTCGCGGCCTTCCAGGAGAAGCGGCGCCCGAAGTTCACGGGCCGCTGACTGTGCGGCCGTCGGCCGGCCGTCGGGCTGACCCGCGTTCAGCAGGCTGTCGGCGGCCGTCAGCCCTCGGGTGATGGTCGTCGACAGCCTGCTGAACGTGAGTCAGCTCGGCGTCACAGGCGGACTATCGCCGGGAGCGGGTTTTCCAGCGCGTCCGCGACCTGGCGCATGAAGCCCGCCGCCGTGCCGCCGTCGCAGACCCGGTGGTCGAAGACGAAGGACATCTGCGTGATCTTGCGCGGCACGATCTGGCCGTCGACCACCCAGGGCCGGTCGATGATCCGGCCGAAGCCCAGGATCGCGACCTGCGGGTGGTTGATGATCGCGGCGCTGCCGTCGACCCCGAGGCTGCCGTAGTTGTTCAGCGTGAACGTGCCGGCAGTGAGCTCCTCGGGCGTGGCCTTCCCGACCCGGGCGCGCGCGGTGAGGTCGCGCAGCGCCCCGTCGAGCTCGCGCGTGGTCATCGCGTCGGCCCCGAGCACTGCCGGCGCGACGAGCCCGGCCTCGCCCTGGACGGCGATGCCGAGGTTGACCGCGTCGCACACGACGATCTCGTCGCGCTCGGCGTCGAACCGCGCGTTGAGCACCGGGTAGGCCTCCAGGCCCGCGACGACGAACCG
The DNA here is from genome assembly GCF_042731755.1 of Promicromonospora sp. NPDC059942. Lineage (NCBI taxonomy): Bacteria > Bacillati > Actinomycetota > Actinomycetes > Micrococcales > Promicromonosporaceae > Promicromonospora > Promicromonospora sp. NPDC059942. The sequence goes on along the minus strand of NZ_JBHWLR010000011.1, from coordinate 113,544 downwards.
GGCGATGTGGGACAGCAGCCCGGGCCCGGGGTCGTCCGGGGTGCGGGTGGCCTCGCGCAGCTCCCAGAGCGCGGTGGCGTCGACGTCGACCCAGACGGTCGCCTCCGGGATCTCCGCGCGGCTGCGCGAGAGCACCCGCGACGCCGAGCGCCGGAAGCCGCTGAGCGGGACGCGGTGCTCGCCGGGGGCCGACGACGCGACGGCGGGGGCCTCGCCCGGGAGCGCCGACGGGACCGAGGCTGTGCGCGCCCGCTCGACCGCGGCGCGCACGTCCGAGCGCGTGACGGTCCCGCCCGCGCCCGTCGGCGGGATCGCGGCCAGGTCCAGGCCGGCCTCGCGGGCCAGCCGCCGGACGATCGGGGAGATCACGCGGACGGGCCGGCTGTCGTGCGGGGGTTCGGGGTGCGGGACGCCGTCGTCGGCCGGGGCCGAGACAGCGGCCGGTACGGCGAGCGTCGTCGGCCGCGCCCCGCGCGGCCGGCGCCGCCGTCCCGTGCCGGGGTGCGCGGAGGTGCCGTACCCGACCAGCACGTTGCCGGAGCCGGCCTGCTCCTCGGTGCGGTAGGCCTCGGCCGCGGGATCGGGCTCCGGATCGGGCTCCGGATCGGGCTCGGGCTGCGGGTCGGGCTCCGGGTCCGGTGCGGGCTCAGGGCCGTCGGCCGCGATCGTGATCAGCGGCCGGCCCACCTCCACGCACTCCCCCTCGGCCGCGTGCAGCACACCCACCCGGCCGGCGTACGGGCACGGCACCTCGACCACCGACTTGGCCGTCTCCACCTCCGCCACGGGCTGGTCCATGCTCACGACGTCACCCACGGCGACGAGCCACTGCACCACCTCGGCCTCCGTCAGGCCCTCGCCGAGGTCGGGCAGCAGGAAGGTCTGCTCGGTCGTGGTGCTGGTCATGCGTCCTCCCACTGCAGGTCGTCGACGGCGTCGAGGATCCGGTCGACGGACGGGAGCTGGAGGTGCTCCAGCTTGGGCGGCGGGTACGGGATGTCGAAGCCCGTGACGCGCCGCACCGGGGCCGCGAGCGAGTGGAAGCACCGCTCGCTCACCCGCGCTGCGATCTCACCGGCCACGCTGCCGAACCCGGCCGCCTCGGCGACCACGACGGCACGCCCGGTCGACTCCACGGCCGCGCAGACCCCGGCGTCGTCGAACGGGACGATCGAGCGCACGTCGACGACCTGGAGGCTGCGGCCGTCGCGCGCGGCCGCCTCGGCGGCCTCCAGCGCGACCGGCACGGACGTGCCGTAGGCGATCAGCGTGGCGTCGGTCCCCGGACGGCGCACGACGGCCGTGCCGATGCCCGGCCCGCCGCCGTCCGCCAGGGACACCTCGCCCTTGGCCCAGTACAGCTTCTTCGGCTCGAGGAAGACCACCGGGTCGGGCGAGGCGATCGCCTCGCGCAGGAGCCAGTAGGCGTCCGAGGGGTTCGACGGCGCGACGACGTGCAGCCCGGGCGTGTGCGCGTAGTAGGCCTCCGACGAGTCGCTGTGGTGCTCGACCCCGCCCACGCCGCCCGCGTACGGGACCCGGATGACCAGGGGCAGCTCGACGCGCCCGCGCGTCCGGTTCCGCATCTTCGCGATGTGGCTGACCACCTGCTCGAACGCCGGGTAGGCGAAGGCGTCGAACTGCATCTCGATCACGGGCCGCATGCCGTTCATCGCGAGGCCCACGGCGAAACCCGCGATGCCGGCCTCGGCGAGCGGGGTGTCGAAGCAGCGGTCCTCGCCGAACTCGGCGGTGAGCCCGTCGGTGACCCGGAAGACGCCGCCGAGCGGGCCGACGTCCTCGCCCAGCACGAGGACCGTGGGGTCCTCGGCGAGCGCGTCGCGCAGCGCCCGGTTGATCGCCTGGGCGGTGCTGAGCGTCTCGCGCTCCACGGCGGTGCTGGTCATCAGGGGGCGTCCTCTCGGCTCGGTTCGTCACGGCCCGGCTCGTCACGGCCCGGCTCGTCACGGCTCAGCTCGTCCTGCACCAGGGCGAGCTGCTCCACGAGCTGCGGCGTCGGCTTCGAGTAGACGAAGCGGAACAGGTCCTCGGGGTCCGGCACGACGTCGACGGCGATCCCGTCCCGGGTGTGCCGCGCGAGCCGCTCGGCGGCGTCGGCGTGGGCCGCGGCGCGCGCGTCGTCGAGCAGGCCGGCCCCGCGCAGGTAGGCATCCAGCCGCAGCAGCGGGTCCTTGGCCGCCCAGGCCGCGACCTCGTCGTCGCCGCGGTAGCGGGTCGCGTCGTCGGCGTTGGTGTGGGCCTGCATGCGGTAGGTGCGGCCCTCGACGAGCTGCGGCCCTTCGCCGGCCCGGGCACGGCCGACCGCCGCGGACAGGACGCTGAGCAGGGCGGCGAGGTCGTTGCCGTCCACCTGTTCGCCGGGCACGCCGTAGCCCACGCCCTTGTGCGCAAGCGACGGCGCGACCGTCTGCCGGGACAGCGGCACCGAGATCGCGTACTGGTTGTTCTGCACGAAGAAGACCACCGGTGCCCGGAAGACGGCGGCGAAGTTCAGCGCCTCGTGGAAGTCGCCCTCGCTCGTGGCGCCGTCGCCGCACATCGCCAGCACCACTGTGCTCTCCCCGCGCAGCCGCGCCGCGTGCGCCACCCCCACGGCGTGCGGGAGCTGCGTCGCGAGCGGCGTGGCGAGGGGCGCGACGCGGCGCTCGTACGGGTCGTACCCCGAGTGCCAGTCGCCCTTGAGCAGGCCGAGCACCTCCACGGGGTCCACGCCGCGCGCCACGGCCGCGGCGGTGTCGCGGTAGGTCGGGAAGAGCCAGTCCTCCTCCGTGAGCACCTGCGCGGCCGCGACCTGGCAGGCCTCCTGCCCGTACGACGACGGGTAGACCGCGAGACGCCCCTGCCGCACGAGCACCGAGGCCTGCTCGTTGAAGCGGCGGGCGGTGACCATGCCCGCGAGGCCGCGGAGCAGGTCGTCGGCCGCGGGGAGCGCGGCCGGGTCGTCGGCCGTGGGCCGGCCGTCCGGGTCGAGGAGCATCACCGGCTCGCGGGACGGCAGCATGAGATCTTCGCTGATCACCATGTAGATATACTGGTCAAAGTTCCATTCGGATTCCATCAACGACGAGGATCCGAGAACCCGTCCAGTCATGACCGGGTCACACGATCCAAATGTCCAGCACAGAAGGGGCTGAGGGCGTGGTGGCGAGACAAGTGGCAGCGGGCCTCGACGACGTCGACCGGCGCATCATCGACGAGCTGCGCCGGGACGGCCGGATGTCCATGCGAACCCTCGCCGAGACGCTGCACATCTCGCGGGCCAACGCCTACGTGCGTGTGCAGCGGCTGGAGTCCACCGGGGTGATCCGCGGCTACCGCGCGGAGATCGACCCGGTGCTCGCCGGGCTGGGCACGTCGGCCTACGTGACGGTCAACCTGGACCAGGCGCAGTGGCGCTCGGTCCGCGAGGAGCTGCGCACCCTGCGCGGCGTCGAGCACATCGGCCTGGTCGGCGGGGAGTTCGACCTCGTCCTGCTGGTCCGCGCCCGCGACAACGCCGACCTGCGGCACCTGATCCTGGACCAGATCCAGGGCATGAACGGCATCGTGAACACCCACACGCTGCTGGTCTTCGAGGAGCCGGTGCCCGCGGGCCCCGCACCGGCGGCGCCGGCGAGCTGATGCGGCCGGTCCCGGCGAGAGGGGACACTGTGTCGATGTCAGCCCGCCAGCCCACCAGCCACGACGTCGCGCGCGCCGCCGGAGTCTCGCAGTCGACGGTCAGCTACGCCCTGTCCGGCAAGGGCACGATCGCGCCCCGGACCCGCGAGCACGTGCTCGCGGTCGCGGCGTCGATGGGCTACCGGCCCAACCTCGCGGCGCGGTCGATGCGCACCCAGCGCTCGGGCCGGCTCGCCGTGGTCACCGGCGTGACGGTGGACAACCGGCTGCGCATGCTCACCGGCGCCGCGGAGGTCGCGGCCGAGGCGGGCTACGCCGTGGACACCCACAGCGTCGACGGGACGGCCGAGGCCCGCACCGAGCGCGTCGTCGACCTCGCGCGGGGCGGCCAGGTCGAGGGCGTGCTGACGTTCCTCCCGGTGGTCCCGGACGCGCTCACCCTCGACGAGGACTCCGCCCCGGTCGTGGCCGAGACGGCGCTCGACGAGCAGCTCCGCACCACCGGCGAGCTCGCCGACGCGGGCCTGCTCGGCACCGTGATCTCGGCGCTCGTCGCCGCCGGGCACCGCCGGTTCCTGCACGTGGCGGGGCCCGACCACTTCGCCTCGGCGCGCTCCCGGCGCGACGTCTACCTCGCGGAGGTCGACCGCCTCGGCGTCGAGTCGCTCGGCGTCGTCGGCAGCGCCTGGTCCCCCGAGTCGGGCCGCGAGGCCATGCTCGCCCTGCCCGACGACGCCCCGCCGCTCGCCGTGATCGCCGCCAACGACTACGTGGCGCTCGGCGTGCTGCGCGGCGCGGCGGAGCGCGGCTGGTCCGTCCCGGGCGACCTGGTCGTCACCGGCTGGGACGACGCCGACTTCAGCGCGTTCACGACGCCGTCGCTCACCACGATCCCCGTGGACTTCGTCGAGGCCGGACGGCGCGCGATGCGCCGGCTCGTCGCGGCGGTGCGGCACGAGGAGCCCCCGGCGCACTCGGCGCCGCTCCAGCGCGTCGTGTGGCGGGAGTCGACGGGGGCGCTCACGCCCGCCGTCGTCCCCTGACGGCCGACCGGCCCTTGACATCCCGCGCACCGGACATGACGATGTTGAACCGTTGCATCATACGTATGATGCGATCCGCGACGTCGCACCGTTCCGCTGGTCGGCGTCGTGACGTCGTCGTCCAACCGGAGGAAGCATGCTCAAGATCGGCATCGTCGGGACCGGCGGTATCGCCGGTGCGCACGCCGAGGGATACCGCCGCTTCGCGCAGGAGTGCGAGGTCGTCGCCGTCTGCGACATCGTCCCGGGCAAGGCCGCGGAGCAGCGCGCGCGGCTCCAGGTGCCCGGCGCGCGGGCCTACGAGAGCATCGAGGAGCTGCTGGCCGCCGAACCGGACCTCGACCTGGTGAGCATCACGACGCCGCCGTCGACCCACGCGGAGCTGACCGTCACCGCACTGCGGGCCGGGGTGGACGTGCTGGTCGAGAAGCCGATGGCGCCCTCGCTGGAGGAGTGCGACGCGATGATCGCGGCCGCCGCCGAGCACGGCCGCGTGCTGTCCGTCGTGGCACAGAACCGCTTCCGGGACGACATGGCCACGCTCAAGGAGGTGCTGGACTCCGGCCTGGCCGGGCCGGTCTCGCACGTCCAGGTGAACTCGGCGTGGTGGCGCGGCACGGCCTACTACGACCTGTGGTGGCGCGGCACGTGGGAGTCCGAGGGCGGCGGCTGCACCCTGAACCACGCGATCCACCACCTCGACCTGACGCAGTGGATGCTGGGCGCGCCCCGCGCGGTCACGGCCGTGCTGACCAATGCCGCGCACGAGAACGCCGAGGTCGAGGACCTGTCCGTCGCCGTACTCCAGTACGACCGGGCGCTGGCCGAGGTGACGAGCTCGGTGGTGCACCACGGCGAGGAGCAGGCGATCGTCGTGCAGGGCCGCGAGGCCCGCATCTCGCAGCCGTGGAAGGTGGTGGCCTCGGCCGCCTCGCCGAACGGCTTCCCCGCCCCTGGCGGCAACCCGGAGCGCGTCGCGGAGATCGAGGCCCTGGCCGCGGCCCGGGAGCCGCTGGCGCACGTGGGCCACAACGGGCAGATCGGGGACACGCTGGCCGCCGTCCGCGAGCGCCGCGAGCCCGCCGTCACGGGCGCCGACGGCCGCCGCGCCGTGGAGCTGGTGACCGCGATCTACCAGGCCGGGATCGAGCGGCGCACGGTGGACCTGCCGCTGCGGCCCGACGACCCGTATTACCGCACGGGCACACTGGTGGCACGTGCGCCGCACTTCTTCGAGAAGACCGCGTCGGTGGGCGACCTGCCCGGCGCGATCACCGTCGGCAGCAGCCAGGAGGCGAACTGATGAACGCGAGCAGCGGTGCCAACTACGCACCCGAGCCGGTACCCGACCCCGTGGTGGGCGCGGGCGACTTCCCCTTCGCCGCGGTCCGGCTGGACCACGGCCACATCTACGGCATGGCTGAGGGCCTCCAGGCCGCGGGCGGCACCGTGAAGTGGGTCTACGACCCGGATCCCGCCAAGGTGGAGGCATTCCGGAAGAAGTTCCCCGACGTGCGCGTCGCGCGCAGCGAGGACGAGGTGTTCGACGACGACGAGGTGCGGCTGGTCGCCGGCGCCGCCGTCACGTCCGAGCGCTGCGCCCTGGGCCTGCGCGCCATCGAGGCGGGCAAGGACTACTTCACGGACAAGGCCCCGCTGACCACGCTCGACCAGCTCGCGGCGGCCCGGGAGGCCACCGCGCGGACCGGCCGCAAGTACGCCGTGTACTACTCGGAGCGCATCCACGTCGAGGCGGCGGTCCTGGCCGACCAGCTCGTCGAGCGCGGCTCGATCGGCCGCGTGCTGCAGGTCATGGGCCTGGGCCCGCACCGCCTCGGCACGGGCCGCCCCGACTGGTTCTTCGAGAAGGACAAGTACGGCGGCATCCTCTGCGACATCGGCAGCCACAACTTCGAGCAGATGCTGCACTACGCGGGCGCCAAGGACGCGCAGGTGACGCACGCCGCCATCGCCAACTACAACCACCCGGAGCACCCGGAACTGGACGACTTCGGCGAGGCCAACATCGTCATGGACAACGGCGCGGCGGGATACTGCCGGGTCGACTGGTTCACCCCCGACGGCCTGAGCACCTGGGGCGACGGGCGCACGTTCATCCTCGGCACCGAGGGCTACATCGAGCTGCGCAAGTACGTGAACGTGGGCACCGACGAGGGCCCCGGGCACGTCTTCCTGGCCAACCGCGAGGGTGAGCACCACCTCGTCGCCAAGGGGAACGTGGGCTACCCGTACTTCGGCAGGCTCATCCTCGACTGCCTGGAGCGCACCGAGAACGCGATGACGCAGGAGCACGCGTTCAAGGCTGCCGAGCTCAGCGTCCAGGCCCAGCTCGCGGCGCGGGTGCTGACGCCCGACGCCGAGGGCGCGGGGATCGGCTGACCGTTCGCCTCGTGGGCCGGGGCCGGAGGGCCGGGGCCGGGGGTCCCCCCCCCCCCGCCGAGGACAGCGGACGAGATATGTTGTTTC
>NZ_JBHWLR010000011.1:0-106362 GCF_042731755.1 Promicromonospora sp. NPDC059942 | reverse complement strand
ACCCACCTTGCGTTATGGTTCTGACCCCCAAATGAAGGGGGGGGGGGAATGGGCGAACTGTCCCCCTTGGGCCCCGGCCCCGGCCCTCCGGCCCCGGCGCTCCCTCTCCCCTGATCGAGGACGGCGGCCGATCTATGCTGCTCCCGACCGAGAGGAGCAGCCGCGTGGCGACCGACGATCTGCCCGGGCAGGACCGGCTCCGTGCCGAGTGGTCCGAGCACCGGCCCGCGGTGTTCGGCGCGGCATACCGGATTCTCGGCACCGTGGCGGACGCCGAGGACGTCACCCAGGACGTCTGGCTGCGCGCCGTCGCCGCGAACCTCGACGAGGTGCGCAACCTCCGGGCCTGGCTGATCACCGTCGCCGCCCGGCGGGCGTACGACATCCTGAACAGCGCCCGCCACCGCAGGGAGTCGTACGTGGGGCCGTGGCTCCCCGAACCCCTGCTGACCGGGCCGGACGCGGCCGAGCCCGTGCTCGTCGACGAGTCCGTCACCGCGGCGATGCTCCTGGTCATGGAGAAGCTCAGTCCGCCGGAACGGGTCGCCTTCGTGCTGCACGACGTCTTCGACCTCGAGTTCGCGCGGATCGCCGAGATCCTCGACGTCAGTGTGCCGGGCGCCCGGCAGCTCGCCTCCCGGGCCCGCCGGCGCGTGGCCGCCGAGAAAGACGCGATGCCACGCACGTCCCGGGTGTCGCGGACCGAGCGGGAGCGGGTGCTCGAAGCGTTCCGCGGCGCCTACGAGACCGGGGACCTGGAAGGACTGGTCCGCCTGCTGGACCCCGACGTCGTCTACGTCACCGACGGCGGCGGCAAGGTCTTCGCGGCGCGCAAGCCCGTTCTCGGCGGTCAGCGGGTGGCCGAGCTCATGGTGCGGGTCGGCCGCCAGCTGCGCCCCGACCGCATCGACCTCGCGGAGGTCGGAGGCGAGCTCTCGCTGGTGTTCCACCGCGAGGGCCGGGTGTTCTCGGTGGACACGGTGCAGATCGCGGACGGGCGGATCACCGCCTACCGCCGGGTCGTCAACCCGGACAAGCTCACGCGCGTCTGACTGTCGCGTGGCTCACTGTCACGGCTCCGGCCGTCACGTCGCGGCGGACCACGTCGTCTCCCTGGCGCCGATCCCGGCCGCACGACGATCCCGAGGAGAACCATGACCACCACCCAGCGCGTCGACATGGGCAAGCAGCAGCCGAACGCGTACAAGGCGCTGCTGACCCTGTCGGCGGAGGCCGAGAACAACGCCGTGTCGGCAGGACTCGACCCGCTCCTGGTCGAGCTGCTGCGGATCCGCACGTCCCAGATCAACGGCTGCGCGTTCTGCCTGCGGCTGCACACACGTGACGCCCTGAGGAAGGGCGAGAACCCCGACCGGATCGCCGTCCTGCCCGCCTGGCGGGAGACGGGCTACTTCTCCGCCGCCGACCGGGCGGCCCTCGGCCTGGCCGAGGCGATCACCCTGGTCGCCGACGGGCACGTCCGCGACGCGGACTACGCCGACGCCGCGGCCGTCCTCACCGACGACCAGGTCGCGGCGGTCTCCTGGATCGTCACCGTGATGAACGCCTTCAACCGCGTGGCGATCACCAGCCGCTACACCGTCGCCTGAGCCTCGGGCACTTCTCGGCGCGCGGGCGGCCTGCGCTCACTCCGGCTGCGCGCCCGCGGCAGGCCGGCTCCGTCGTCCGACGGCGAAGCCGGCCGCGCCGCCGAGCAGGAGCGTGCCGGCGGCCGAGAGCAGGGCCACGGTGCCGGAAGACGGGGTGCCGCGCGGCGTGTAGGTCGTGCCCGACAACGGCGCATAGGCGAACCAGGTGGGCGCCGGGCGGCTCCCCACCCAGGCCGCGCCGCCCAGCAGCGCGAGGCCGACCACGACGAGGGCCACGAGGACGACGCGCGCGGTGCGCTCCGGACGAGGTGCGGGTGCTGTCATGCGGACCATCGTTCCAGACCCTGGAAAGCGCTCAGGCCCGGAGATCCGTGGACCTCCGGGCCTGGCATTTGTAGCGGGGGCAGGATTTGAACCTGCGACCTCTGGGTTATGAGCCCAGCGAGCTACCGAGCTGCTCCACCCCGCGTCGGTGATCCCTACTTTACGCACCCCGAGCGACGAAGCGCAAACCGGGTCGCCCGGTCGAGACGCAGGTCACAGCCGGTCGAACCGATCCGGCCGTGGAACCATCGTCCCCATGACGACGGAGCTGAGCGATACCACCCTGTCCGCCGACCGGATCGTCCACCTCACCGACCGGCTTGCCGCACTGCCCCACCTGCGCCCGGACCCCGGCACGAACGCCCTCTTCGGCGGCCTGGTGCAGGCGGTCCTCGCGACGCCCGACCGGCAGGCCCGGGACGTCCTGGCGCACCCCGAGGTCCACCGCCGCAAGGACGCCATCCGCGACCTCTCGGCACGCGGCGAGACCGAGCTCGAGCACGCGTGGGCCGAGCACATCGCCGGCGCGCCCGACGCGCGGGCCGCGCTAGCCGCGTTCCCCTACCTCGACAACTACCGCCGGCTCACGGCCCTGGAGGCCCGGCTGATCAACCACGCGGGCGGCGGCACGCCGGGATCGGTCGCCGTCGTCGGGAGCGGACCGCTCCCCCTGAGCACCCTGGGCTACGCCGCCGCGCTCGACGCCCCCGTCGTCGGCCTGGACCGCGACGCCACGGCGGTGGCGCTGGCGCGCCGGGTCGCGGCGTGCCTCGGCGCGGCGTCGGTCCGCTTCGAGCAGGCCGACGCCGCCACCGTGGGCCTTGCCGAGCACGACGTCGTGGTGCTCGCCGCGCTGGTGGGCGAGACGCCGTCGGCCAAGGCGGCGATCCTGCGCCGGATGGCCGACACCATGCGGACCGGCGCGCTGCTGCTCGCGCGCAGCGCGCGGGGTGCGCGCACCCTGCTCTACCCGCCCGTCGACCTGGGGGCCATGCCGGGGTTCGAGGTGCTGGAGGTGGTGCACCCCACCGACGACGTCATCAACTCGGTGGTGGTGGCCCGCCGCCTCGCATAAAAGAGTCAGACCTGCAGGTCACCGGAGTGACCTGCAGGTCTGACTGCTGTGCGCGGGAGGATCAGCCCTGCTGAGCCTCCTCGGCGGCGATCGCGTCCTCCAGTGCCTTCTGCAGCCGGTCCTGCGCCTCGCCGTAGGCGGCCCAGTCACCGTCGCGCTGGGCGGCGTTGGCGTCCTCCATGGCGGCGCGGGCGTCCTGCAGCGCGGCGTCCAGCTCGGACGACGGCGCCTGGGTGCTGTCCGGCGTGGACTCGCCGCTCGGCTCCTGGCTGGGCTCCTGCGACGGCTCCGTACCCGTGTCGCCCTCGCCCGTGGGCGGTGCGGTGGGCGCCTCGTCCTCGGCCGCCGCACCGGCGTCGCCGGCCTGGGCACCCGAGTCACCGCCGAACACCTGGTCGAGCGCCTCGTCGAGCGTGTCGGCGAACCCGATGTCGTCACCGAACGCGACGAGCACCTTGCGCAGCAGCGGGAACTGCGTGCCACCGGTCGACTGGATGTAGACCGGCTGCACGTACAGCAGACCGCCGCCGACCGGCAGGGTGAGCTGGTTGCCCCGGCGCACCGTGGACGCGCCGATCTGCAGGATGTTCAGCTGCTCGGAGATCGTCGGGTTCGAGTCGAAGTTGTTCTGCACCTGACCCGGTCCGGGGACAGTCGTGTCCCGTGGCAGCTCCAGGAGGCGTAGCTTCCCGTAGTCCTCGGACTTGGTGCCCGCCTCGCTGCCGGCGTCGGCATCCACCGCGAGGAACCCGGTGAGCACCTCTCGGTCGGTGTTACCGCCCGGGATGAACGTCGAGGTCAGCGAGAACGTGGACTGGTCCTGGCCCGGCATCTGCAGCGTCAGGTAGTACGGCGGCTGCAGCGGCGCGGTGGTCGCCTCCGACGTCGGGTCGGTCGGGTTGTTCCAGAAGTCCTGGCCCGAGAAGAACTCGGCGGAGTCCGTCACGTGGTACTGGCTGAGCAGGGTGCGCTGCACCTTGAACAGGTCCTCCGGGTACCGCAGGTGGCTCATGAGGTCGCCGGAGATCTCGTCCATCGGCTTCACGGCATCCGGGAAGACGTTGCTCCACGCCTTCAGGATCGGGTCGTTCGCGTCCCACGCGTACAGGTCGACCGAACCGTCGTAGGCGTCGACCGTGGCCTTCACCGAGTTCCGGATGTAGTTGACCTCCTCCGGCAGCTCGACGGGGGCGCCGGCCTGCTGGGTGAGCGTGTCCGCCACCGCCTCGTCGAGCGGGGTCGAGGTCGAGTACGGGACGGCGTCGCTCGTGGTGTAGGCGTCGACGATCCACTTCACGCGGCCGTCCACGACCGCCGGGTAGACCCGGTTGTCGAGCGTCAGCCACGGCGCGACCTTGCTGACGCGCTGCTGCGGGTCACGGTCGTAGAGGATCTGCGACTCGCTCGTGACGCGGTCGGAGAACAGCAGCTGCTCCTCGCCGAACTTCAGCGCGTACAGGAGCTTGCTGCCGAACGCGCCGACGCTGGGCCCGGCGTCACCGGTGAACGTGGTGTTGACCTGGCCGCCGTCGTCCGCGTCGTCGGCCTGGTAGTCGAGCTCCCACGCCTTGGTGCCCTCGGGCGCGCCCACGATGGAGTACGTGGTGGTGCTCGGGCTGAAGTAGATGCGCGGCTCGTACTCGCCCTCGAGGTCGCTGATCGCGCCCTGGGACGGGATGCCGCCCTCGAAGAAGGCCGGGCGCCCGTCCGGGCCCGGCTGGTTGCCGTACGCGGCGACGACGCCGTAGCCGTGCGTGTACACGGTGTGGTCGTTGACCCAGTTGCGCTGGTCCTGGCCCAGGCCGTCGAGGTTGAGCTCGCGCACCGCGATCACGGTGTCGCGGGACTCGCCGTCGATCTCGTACTTGTCGACCGACAGGGAGTCGTTGAAGTTGTAGTACTGCTTGTTCTGCTGGAGCTGGCGGAACGACGGCGAGACGATCTGCGGGTCCAGCAGCCGGATCGACGCGGCGGTGTCCGCGTCCGAGCGCAGGGCGCCCTCCTCGGCCTGGGTCGTGGCGTCGTACGGTTCCTTCTCGACGTCGTCGATGCCGAAAGCAGAGAGGGTCGCGTCGATGTTGCGCTGGATGTACTCGCTCTCCAGCTCCTGCGCGTTCGGGTTCACCTGGAAGCGCTGGACGACCGCGGGGTAGATGCCGCCGATCGCGATGGCGGAGACGACCATGAGGCCGACGCCGATCGCCGGCAGGCGCCAGTCGCCCCGGAACGCGGTGACGATGAACAGCGCGGCGACGAAGATCGCGACGACCGTGAGGATGCCCTTGGCGGGGATCACGGCGTGCACGTCGGAGTAGGAGGCGCCGTCGAACCGGTCGCCCGCGTTGGTCAGGATCGAGTACCGGTCCAGCCAGTAGTTGGCACCGATGAGCAGCAGCAGCACCGCGCCGATGACGGCCAGGTGGATGCGCGCCGCGGGGGTGGTGCGGGGGCCGCCGGCGGCGGCCGGGCCGATCCGGAGCCCGCCGTACAGGTAGTGCGTGATCACGCCGGCGATGCCGGCGATCACCACCACCGAGATGAGGAACCCGACGCCGAACCGCAGCGCGGGGAGCAGGAAGACGAAGAACCCGAGGTCCATGCCGAACTGCGGGTCGGTCTCACCGAAGGGCTCGCTGTTGAACGCCAGGAGGACGGTGCGCCACTGCGCCGACGCCGCGACGCCCGCGAAGAAGCCGATCAGCACCGGGGCCGCGATCATCACGACGCGGCGCAGCGGTTCGACCGCCTCGCGGTACTGGTCGAGCGTGGCCTGCTCGGGGGTGCTCGGCGCGTAGACGGGGCGCGAGCGGTAGGCCGCGGTGAACGACCAGAACACGGCTCCGGCCATGACCAGGAAGCCGACGGCGAACAGCGCGCCGCGCATGCCCCACTCGGTCCAGATCACCCGGGAGAACCCGAGCTGCCCGAACCACATCACCTCGGTCCAGAACTGCGCTAGGAGAAGCAGGGCCGCGACGACGACGGCGACCGCGACGACCGCCACCCCCAGGGGACTGCGTCGTCGGGCTCGGGGTGCGCCGCCGGATGGGCGACGAGGTGCTGCGGCGAAGGACACTTCTGCGTTACCTCACGTCATGAATGGTTGGGCCGTACGCAGTTGGAACGGCCAGGCTCTGGTCAAGGTTCCCACCACAAGGTTCCCACATCCTCCAGATGTGCAACACGTGGTCAACGCCCGGGATCCCGCCCGCGAGCGTCAGGAGCACGTCGGCAGGTCGGCTCCCTCGCCGCGCCCGATCTGCTCCACGGCGTCGCGCGCCTCCGCCAGCGTCGCCACCTTCACCACGCGCAGCCCGTCGGGCACGTTGCCCACCACCTGGTCGCAGTTGTCGGCGGGCGCGAGGAACCACTCGGCGTCGTCCCGGACGGCGCCGTACAGCTTCTGCTCGATGCCGCCGATGGGGCCCACGGTGCCCTCCGGGCTCATGGTCCCGGTGCCCGCGATGATCTTGCCGTTGGCCTCGTCCTCGGGGGTGAGCTTGTCGATGATGCCGAGCGCGAACATGGTGCCCGCGCTCGGTCCGCCGATGTCCTCGATCTCGATGGAGACGTCCACGGGAAAGTCGTAGTGCGGGTCGATGAAGACACCGAGCACGGCCCGCTGGCCGTTGTCCGCGGTCGTGACGGTCACGTCCATGGTCCGCTTGCCCCGCTTGACGCCGAGCGTCACGTCGTCCCCCGGGGTCGTGGCGGCGAGCCCCTCGATGAGATCGGCGTAGGTGCCCACGGGTTCGCCCTGGAACTCCGTGATGACGTCGCCCTCCTTGAGCTTGCCCTCGGCGCCGGAGCCGGGTTCCGTGCCGGCGACGTCCAGGACGGCGGGCACGTCGTAGCCGAGCTCGGTCAGCGCCGCGGCCGTGGCCGACTCCTGCGACGAGACCATCTCCGCCTGGCTGACCTCCTGCTGCTCCTCCTTGGTGGTCGCCTCCGGGAAGATCGCCTCCACCGGGAGCACCGAGCGGCGCGGGTCCAACCAGCCCTGGATCACCTGGCCGGCCATCATCGGGTAGCCCGGCCCGCCGAGCACGGACACCGTGGTCAGGCGCAGCTGCCCCGTGGACTCGTACGTGCGGGCGCCCTCGATCTGGATGAGGTTGCGCTCCAGGGTGTCCTCGGTGGGCCCGGGCGAACGCATCGCGTAGGGCGTGGGCACGACCAGGGCCAGCGCGGCCAGAACGGCCGTGAGCAGCAAGGACACCCCGAGCGTGACCGTGCGGCGCGTGATCGGCGCAGGGTTGTCCACGGCATGGTCGAACGGTGACGGCTCGGGTTGCGGAGCGTGCTGGAGGTCGCGCATGTCGGTCACCGGCCCATCATTCCTCACTTGCCTGGGGGTTCCGTGAATCGCACCCGAGGAGAGCCCCGTAGGCAAAGTTTTTCCACTTGAACGGTGTGTTATACCCCACCTTGACGCCGATAACCGGTACGGTCGTGCCGTGGCCCACGACGCCCTGACGTCCGTGGAGGTGCGCCGGAGCCGCCGTCGCACCGCCACGGTGAGCGCATACCGCGACGGTGGACGGACCATCGTCGCCATTCCTGCGCGCTTCTCTCGGGCTCAGGAACGAGAGTGGGTGGCGAAGATGGTGGCCCGGCTCGAGGACAAGGAGCGGCGCCGCCGCCCGTCCGACCAGGAGCTCATGGACCGCGCCGGCGAGCTCTCCGCCAAGTACCTCGGCGGCAGGGCCCGGCCCTCCAGCGTCCGGTGGTCGGCCAACCAGGGCAGGCGCTGGGGATCGTGCACGCTGCTGGACGGCTCCATCCGGATCTCCACCCGGCTCCAGGGCATGCCGTCCTGGGTGCTCGACTACGTGCTGCTGCACGAGCTGGCGCACCTGCTGCATGCCGGCCACGGCCCCGAGTTCTGGAAGATCCTCGACGTCTACCCCCGGACGGACCGCGCGCGCGGCTTCCTGGAGGGTGCGTCGTTCACGCAGGACGACAACGGCCAGGCCACCCCGGACGACGAGGAGGACTGAGCTACTTGTCGGCGTCTCCGGGGCCCTGCTCCTCCTCGGGGCCCTGCTCCTCCTCGCCGAAGATCTCCTTGAGCGCCGCGTCCACGTCGGCGTGCTCGTTCTCCGCCGCCTCGCGGCGCACCAGGTAGCCTGACGGGTCGTCCAGGTCCTCGGTGCCGGGCAGCAGGTCCGGGTGGTCCCACACGGCGTCCCGCCCGGTGGTCCCCTGGGCGCGGGCCACGATCGAGAACAGCGTCGCGGCGTCACGCGACCGGCGCGGCCGCAGCTCCAGGCCGACCAGGGTCGAGAACGTCTGCTCGGCCGGGCCGCCGGCGGCACGCCGGCGGCGGATCATCTCCCGCAGCGGGATGGCGTGCGGCAGGTGCGGCAGCGCGGCCATGGCGCTGACCTCGTCCACCCAGCCCTCGACCAGCGCGAGCGTCGTCTCCAGGTTCAGGAGCACGGCCTTCTGCTCGTCCGTGTTCTGCAGCCCGAAGACGCCGCCTGACAGCGCGCTGCGCAGCGCGTCGGAGTCGGCGAGGTCGATGTCGCGCACCTGGGCCTCGAGCGCGTCGAGGTCGATGGTGATGCCGCGCGCGTACCGCTCCACGATCGACAGCAGGTGCGAGCGCAGCCACGGGACGTGGGTGAACAGCCGTGCGTGGGCCGCCTCGCGCACGGCGAGGAACTGCCGCACCTCCTCGAGCGGGGCGTCCAGGCCGTCGGCGAACTCGGCCACGTTGGTGGGCAGCAGCACGGTGTCGGGGCTGTCGAGCAGCGGCAGGCCGACGTCGGTGGCGCCGAACACCTCGCGCGAGAGCGTGCCCGCGGCCTGGCCCACCTGCATGCCGAACACGGCCGAGCCAAGCCGCTTCATCATCTGGGCCGGGTCGATCGAGCCGCCCAGGCCGTGCAGCACGCCGGCCGGCATGCCGGGCACTGCCTCGCCGTCGTCCACGCCGTCGGGAAGCTGGTCGCGCAGCACCGTGGCGAGCGCCTCCGAGACGGAGGACGCCACGGGCGCGGCGAGCTCGTTCCACACCGGGAGCGTGGCCTCGACCCACTCGGACCGGTTCCACGCGCGTCGGGTACCGCCCGCGGGCGGGAGATCGGTCACGGCGTCGAGCCAGAGCTCGGCCACCCCGAGCGCGTCGGTGGCGTCCTTGGCCTGCCTGCCGGTCAGGGACGGGTCGCCCTCGCTGACCGCGACCTGTCGCGCGACGTCGTGCGCGACGTCCGCGTTGACCGGTCCGGCGCCCTCGGCCGAGAGCATCTTCTGCACCTGGGCCAGGGCGTACTGCATCATCACCGGGTCCGGTGCGCCGCCGAGCGCCGTCGGGTCGATGCCGCGCTCGCGCATCTCGGCCATCACTTCGTCTGCGCCGTCGCCGAGCATGGAGCGCAGCATCTCCTCCCACGACTGGGGAGTTTCGCCGGGCTGGTGCTGGTCGCTCATAGTGTTCACCGTAACCGGGTCGGCAAGGGTTGCGCCGTCCATTTGGCTCTGGGCGCAGCCGGGAACTTCCGGACCGCTCGATGCTTTGGATATACCTCCGGGCCTGTGGACAACGGCCCCGGAGCGCCGCCGTCGGGCATCGTGGTGGGCATGAAGCGCACCCCCGCCCTGCGGCTGCGGCCCGGCACGCCCGTGCTCACCCGCGGCGGTGGTCAGGTGCAGTGCGGCTCGGACCCGCGCTGGTCGTTCGTGCTGTCCGGGCTCACGCCGGCCGAGGAGTCCTGGCTGGAGGAGATCGCGGAGCGCCGGCACGTGACGGTCGAGCAGTCGGCCGCGCGGTGCGGCGTGGGGGTCGAGCGGCGCGACGAGATCATGGCCGCCCTTGCGCGGGCGGGGGTGCTCGTCCCGGTCCCCGGAGCGGTCGGCGTGGTGACGGCCCCGGCCGACGGGGCGGCGGACGCGACGGCGCTCGGCATGCTCCGGCCCGACGGCGCGGGGCTCGCCACGCTCGCGGAGCGCGCGAGACGGGTCGTCGGCATCGTCGGGCTCGGGCGGCTGGGCACGGCGGTCGCGCTGCACCTCGCGACGGCGGGGGTGGGCGGCCTCGTGCTCAGCGACCCGCTGCCGGTGCAGACCACCGACGTCGGGCTGGGCGGCCTACGGGCGGCCGACGTGGGCGAGGCGCGCGACCTGGCCGTCCAGGCCCTGCTCGCGGAGCGTTCCCCGCGCGTCGCGGTCCGGGTGGACGACGACGCCGGGGGCGGCGACGGGCTCGACCCGGCGGCGCTCGACGTCGTAGTGGTCACCGAGCCCCACGCCGCGCACCCGGCGCGGTACCAGCGGCTGCTGGGTCTCGGGGTGCCGCACCTGCCGGTCGTGGTGCGTGAGGCCGACGTCGTGGTGGGCCCGCTGGTGCGGCCGGGCCGGTCGGCCTGCGTGAGCTGCGTGGACCTCGCCCGCGCGGACGCCGACCGGGAGTGGCCGGCGCTGGCGGCCCAGCTCCGCAAGACGCCGGAGCCGACGCACGAGGCGACGCTCGCCGCCGTGGCAGCGGCGACGGCCGCGGGCCAGGTGCTCGCCCAGCTGGACGGGCACCGGCCGGCGGCCGTCGGTGCGTGCCTGGAGATCTCGCTCCCGGCGGGGATCCCCCGCGCCCGGCCGGCGGAGCCGCACCCGCGATGCGGGTGCGTGGTCCTGCCGGTCCGGGCGGCCTGACCCGCGG
This sequence comes from Promicromonospora sp. NPDC059942, assembly GCF_042731755.1. Taxonomy (NCBI): domain Bacteria; kingdom Bacillati; phylum Actinomycetota; class Actinomycetes; order Micrococcales; family Promicromonosporaceae; genus Promicromonospora; species Promicromonospora sp. NPDC059942. Next base: position 95,696 of record NZ_JBHWLR010000011.1, on the reverse strand, counting down.
GTCATGCGGCGGCGACGTTCTCCGACTTGCGGGGTCGGCCACGGCCGCGCTTGCGGGCCACGACGGCGCCGTCCACGAAGACCTCGCCGCCCCAGACGCCCCACGGCTCGTTGCGGTCGAGGGCGCCCGCGAGGCAGCCCTCGATGAGGGGGCACGTACGGCAGAGGGCCTTGGCCTGCTCCACCTGGGTGCTGTGCTCGGCGAACCACAGCTCCGGGTCGTTGGTACGGCACGGCAGCAGTGTGTCCATGAGCCGGTTGAACTCCGCCGAGTCCGAACCGGTCCCGCTCGTGGCGGGGTGTTGAGGCGGGTCCCAGGGGCCCGAGCCGCCCTGGGGAAGAGTGTCGAGGAGCGCAGTGAGGCGCACGGTTGTCTCCTGTGTCCTGAAGGAACGTCGTCGATGAACGTTGGTGGTGCAGGACCCAGGGGCTAGATCCTTGCCGGGCCGGCCGAGGTGGGGCCGGATCTCCGGGCAAAGAATTAAGGCCGCGGGTCCTAGGTGGACTCCGCGGCCTGGAACTCTTCGGTCGTCAGACCGGTGAGTCTCCTGGAGATGCGGAGTCGGGTGCGAGAGCGGACGGCTTGACGCCTCCGCGGTGAGTGCGCGCGCGGAAAGGCAGAGCTGCGCCAGTGGCCGGGACAGGCTCGTAGCCGAGCACGTGCTTGCACACCTGCAGATCCGTCTGCGGAATCATGTTCATCTCCAATGCACCCACCTCCTCACTCGAATCCGGGCCAGATCTCTCGATCTCGCCCACTGCTGTCAGGGACATGTGAACACTATGCCGGGCCGCCGTGGCGAGCCAACTCTTTTTCCAAACTTTCTTGAGAAGTTTTTCGGAGCCCCTCCGAAGGACCCGGAAACCGCTCAAGAAGGCCGATCGCTCGCCACGATCGCGAGGATCGTGGCGCCGTACCTGTCGATCTTCGCGGGTCCGATGCCGTTCACGCGAGCAAGTTCGGCCGTGCCCGAAGGTCGGATCTCGGCGATGGCCACCAGGGTGGCGTCGGTGAGCACCGTGTAGGCGGGCTTGTCGGTCTCCTGGGCCACCTCCCGCCGCCACTCGCGCAGGGCGTCGAACAGCGCGGTGTCGCGCTCGTCGGTGAGCAGGGCACGGGCCTGGGCCTTCGGCGCCGTCCGGGCGCGGGGTGCCCGGGGCTCGTCCGGCCAGAGGCCGTCGAGGAACCGCGTGCGCTTGCGCGTGGCGCGCCCGCCCGGGTTGCGCGAGCGGGCGAACGACACGTCCAGGTGCTCGCGGGCCCGCGTGATCCCCACGTACAGCAGCCGGCGCTCCTCGTGCACCGCGTCGTCGGTCTCCGCCAGCGAGATGGGCATGAGGCCCTCGCTCATCCCGGCGAGGAACACCGCGTCCCACTCCAGGCCCTTGGCCGCGTGCAGCGAGGCGAGCGTGACGCCCTCGACCGTCGGCGCGTGCTGCGCGGCGGCCCGCTCGTCGAGCTCCGCCACGAGCGCGGAGACGGTCGCGGGGCTGTCCGGCGTCGCGGCCGCCGCCAGGTCGTCGGCGAGCGAGACCAGCGCCTGCATCGCGTCCCAGCGTTCCCGGGCCGCGCCGCGGGCCGTCGGCGGCTGGTCGGCCCACCCGGCGGCCGCGAGGATGTCGCGCACCTGGTCCGGCATGGGCGCCGCAGGGTCGGCCGAGCGGGCCGCGCCCCGGAGCAGCAACAGCGCGTCCCGGACCTCCTTGCGCTGGAAGAACCGCTGGCCGCCGCGCACGAGGTAGCCCACACCGGCGTCGGCGAACGCGGTCTCGAACGCCTCGGACTGCGCGTTGGTGCGGTACAGCACGGCGATCTCGCTGGGCTTCACGCCCGACCCGACCAGCCGCGCGGCCCGGGCGGCGATGCCCTTCGCCTCGGCCTCGTCGTCGTCGTACGCCGTGAAGGCGACCGCCGGACCCGGCTCGCGCTGCGCGATGAGCTCCAGCGCCTGGTGCGCGCCGCCCGCCCGGCCCGCCCGCTTGAGCACCTCGTTGGCGAGGTTCACCACCTGGGGCGTGGAGCGGTAGTCGCGCACGAGGCGCACCTCCTGCGCCTCCGGGAAGGTGCGCCGGAAGTCGAGGAGGTGCCTCGGGGTGGCGCCGGTGAACGAGTAGATGGTCTGCGACGGGTCGCCCACGACGCACAGCTCCCTGCGCCCGCCCAGCCACTGGTCCAGCAGGAACTGCTGCAGGGGCGAGACGTCCTGGTACTCGTCGACCACGAAGTGCTTGTACTGCGAGCGCACCTCGTCCGCCACGATCTTGTGGCTGTTGAGCATGTCCGCGAGCATCAGCAGGACGTCCTCGAAGTCGATGAGCTCGCGCTCCGTCTTGACGTCCTCGTACGCCGTGATGAGGCGGGCCACCGCCTGGGCGTCGTAGCCCGAGGGCGCCTCGCGGCCCGTGCGGTACGCCGCCTTCTCGTAGTCGTCCGCGGTGACCAGCGAGACCTTGGCCCACTCCACCTCGCTGCTCAGGTCGCGGACGGCGACGCGGTCCACGCTCAGTCCCACGCGCCGCGCGGCCTCGGCGATGATCGGTGCCTTGAACTCCTGCAGCCGTGGCGGGGCGCCGCCCACCACCCGCGGCCAGAAGTACCCGAGCTGCCGCAGCGCCGCGGAGTGGAACGTCCGGGCCTGCACCCCCTGGACCCCGAGGCCCCGCAGCCGGGTGCGCATCTCCCCCGCGGCGCGGGCCGTGAAGGTCACCGCCAGCACGCTCGTCGGCTTGTACGCGCCGATGCGGACGCCGTACGCGATGCGGTGCGTGATGGCGCGGGTCTTGCCGGTGCCCGCCCCCGCCAGCACGACCACGGGCCCGTTGAGCGCGAGGGCGACCTCGCGCTGCTCGGGATCGAGGGCCGTCAGGATCGCGTCGGGGCTCATCGGTCCAGGATGATTCGAACCGTCGGCGGAGTTGGTCTGGGTGAGCATCGTCTGCGATTCTCGCAGCAACCACCGACAAGGAGAACAGATGTCCGAGACGACCACGCCGCTTCCCGAGGACGGCACCGTCCTCATGTACTCGACCACCTGGTGCGGGTACTGCCGGCGACTGCGCACGCAGCTCGACTCCGAGGGCATCGGCTACACCGTCATCGACATCGAGGAGCAGCCGGAGGCCGCCGCGTACGTGGAGCAGGTCAACGGCGGCAACCAGACCGTTCCCACGGTGGTCTTCCCGGACGGCTCCGCGGCGACCAACCCGAGCCTCGCCCAGGTGAAGCAGGCTCTCGCGGCCTGACGCCGGTCAGGCCTCGTCGAGGGTCGCCTCGTCCAGGTCCTCCAGCATCGACGTCGCGTCCTCGACCACCTCGGGGAGGCGGTGCCGCACGCCGTGCAGGAGCCACCGCGCCAGCGCGAGCTCGCCCACGAGCATGGCCCGCTCGGCCAGCCGTGGGTCGGTGAGCTCCTTGCGGCGCAGCTGGTAGGCCTCCATGATCGAGTCCACGGCCTCCATGGGGGCCGCCGCGATGAGCCACGCGAGGTCGTCGGCGGGGTCGGCGACGCGGGCCTCCGCCCAGCCGGAGACCGCCACGACCCGCTGCCGGTCCACGAGGAGCTGGTCCGGCGCCAGGTCGCCGTGCGTGACGACGGGCTTGAACCGCCACAGCGACACGTCCTCCAGCGCGGTCTCCCAGCGGCGCAGCAGGGTGGGCGGGACGCGGCCGGTCCTGGCGGCCTCGTCCACCTCGGTGAGGCGACGCTCGCGGTACTCGGAGGCGGTGTAGCTGGGCAGCCCGCACGTCTCGACGACCGACGTCGGCAGCTCGTGGATGGCCGCGATGGCCCGGCCCAGGTCGGCCGCCAGCCCGGGACCTTGCTCCAGGACCTCGACGTCGAGGTTGTCGCCGATGATCCGGCGGTGCACGACGGCGCGGCCGCCCTCCGGCAGGAGGGCGTAGCCCGCGACCTGCGGCACGACGAACGGGAGCACGCCCGTGTCGATGTACAGCCGGAGCGCGTCGAGCAGCTCGATCTCGGCCTCCAGCGCGGCCCCGGCCACGGTGGTGCGGGGTGCGCGCACCACCCACTCCTGGTCGTCCGCGCCGGTCACGACGGCGACGTCGTAGTCGCCGGCGAGGTCTCCGACGCGCACCGATCGGGCATCGAGACCCGGCACGGCGGCGGTCGAGAGGGCGGCGAGAGCGAGGGGCGTGCGGGACACGTGCTCACCCTAGAGCAGCGTCCGGCGCACCACGGGACAGGTCCGTGGCGTGTCCGCCGTCTCCGCCCGAGACGTCCGGCGTCGCGGGGTCCCGCGGGCGACTAACGTCGTCCCGTGCGTTCTCTCGACCTCCCCTTCGCCCGCGCCGCCCACGACCGTGCCGCGCACCGGCGCGCCGAGCCCGGTCTCCTCGACGACCTGCTCAAGGAGCCGGCCACGCGGGTGCTGGTGGTGCGCGGCACCCGCGTGGCGACGTCCGGGCAGCGGCTCGCGCTGTTCGCGCCCGACGACGTCGCGCACCTGGCCGTGCGCACGCTCCTCTTTCTCGGCGAGGCCGGCGGCGTCGCCCACCTCGCCGTGGTCCTGGCCGACGCCGGGCGCGTGCCGGGTTCGGATCCCGTCCCGGAGCCCGACCTCGACGTGGAGTGGACCGGCATCCGCTCGCTCGACGCGGGCGACCTGGAGGTGGGGCTGGTCGTCGAGGCGGTCGCCCTCGCCCAGTGGCACGCGGTCTACACGCACTGCCCGCTGTGCGGCACGCGGACCGAGGTGCGGCAGGGCGGCTGGGTGCGGCACTGCCCGGCGGACGAGTCCAACCACTTCCCGCGCACCGACCCCGCGGTGATCATGGCGATCACCGACGCGGACGACCGCCTGCTCCTGGCCCGCGGCCCACAGTGGGACCTGGGCCGCCGCTCGGTGCTGGCCGGCTTCGTCGAGCCCGGGGAGGGCCTGGAGCAGGCCGTGGCGCGCGAGACCGCCGAGGAGGTCGGCGTCACCCTCGACCCTGCGTCGATCGAGTACCGCGGCAGCCAGTCGTGGCCCTTCCCCGCCTCGCTCATGCTGGGCTTCCGCGCCCGCGCGACCACCACGGGGCTGGTGCGGCAGGAGGACGAGATCGCCGAGGCCGACTGGTTCACCCGCGACGAGGTCGCCACGGCCGTGGCCGACGGTCACCTGGGCCTGCCCGGGCACACCTCGATCGCGCGCTCCCTGATCGAGGAGTGGTTCGGCGGGCCGATCGGCGCCTGACGGCGCCGTATCGCGGTCAGTCGCCCCGGATCAGCGCCTCGAGCTCGGCCTCGTCGAGCAGCCGGTCCGGGCGCACCGTCGTGTCCGACCCCACGTAGTAGAAGGCCGCGCTCACCTGGTCCAGCGGCAGCCCCGTCCAGCGGGACCACGCCAGCCGGTACACGGCGAGCTGCACCTCGCGCGCGGCCCGGGCCGAGGCGTCGAGCGGTTCGCGGCCCGTCTTCCAGTCGACCACCACGACGGCGTCCGGACCCGTCGCCGGGTCCTTGAAGACGGCGTCCATGCGGCAGCGCAGCATGACGCCGGCGACCGGCGTCTCGACGTCGACCTCGACCGCGACGGGCATCCGCGCGGACCACTCCGACCCCAGGAAGGTGTCGCGCAGCTTGTCGAGGTCGGTGTCCTCCGGGAGGTCGTCGTCCTCGGCGCTGGGCAGGTCGTCGACGTCGAGCAGCGTGGCCGACGTGAAGAACTGCTCGACCCACTCGTGGAACCGGGTGCCTCGCCGGGCGTGCACGGTGGGCTGCACGGGCACGGGCCGGCGGAGCTGGAGGGCGAACGCGTCGCGGTCCGCGGCGAGCCGCACCAGACCCGAGGCCGAGACGTGCGCCGGGAACGCGACCTCGCGGTCCGCGTGCCGGTTCCGCTCGGCCAGGAGCATCCGGGCGAGGTCGACCAGGTCGTGACCGGCCGCGTCGGCGAGCACGCCCTGCGGGGCGGTCAGCGCGTCCGCCGGGAGGCGCATCGCGGCGAGCGCGACCAGGCGCTCGTCGGCCGCCTCGTCCACGAGCGTCGCCGTGGCACGCAGGACGTCACGGGCGGTTCGCTGCTGGTCGGGTTCACCGGGCCGGCCGGTCCCGTCCGGGGCCGGCCAGTGGGCCGTGATCTCCTCCGCGTTGCGCGGGTTCTCGGCGTCGGGCTCCGGCATCGGCGCCCACAGGTCGGTGCGCACCAGCTCGGCGTCGGCCAGCTCGGCGAGGAACGGGGAGACGCCGCGCGGGCGGCTCGCCGTGCCCCACCAGGAGGCCGTGAGGAAGAGCTCGCGCCGGGCCCGCGTGAACGCGACGTAGGCCAGCCGGCGCTCCTCGGCGAGGCGGTGCTCGCCGCACTCGGCCTTGAACTCGTCCCGCAGCGCGACGAGGTCCTTGGTGTCGGAGGCGTGCTCCCAGTCGAAGCGCGGCAGGTCGTCCGCGTCTCCGCGCAGGTGATAGGGCAGCTCGCCGAGGTCGGACAGCCAGCCGGACGACGACTCGCCCGACCGGGAGCCACGGTCCCAGGTGGGGAACGCGCCGTCGGCCAGGCCCGCCACGGCCACGGAGTCCCACTCCAGGCCCTTCGCGGCGTGGGCCGTGATGACCTGGACGGCGTCCGGGTCGGGCTCGTGCACCGGCATGTCGAGCCCGCGCTCCCGTTCGCCCGCGACGCCGAGCCAGGCCAGGAAGGCGCCGAGCGTCGCCGTGTCCGACGACTGCGCGAACGAGGCCGCGACGTCCCGGAACGCGTCGAGGTGCTCGCGTCCGCGGTCGCTCACCGCGCCGCCCACCCCGGCCCCGGCCAGCGCGAGGGCGGTGGCCGCCTCGACGTCGAGGCCGAGCGCGCGCTCGGCCTGGACGACCAGCTCCGGGAGCGACAGGTAGGTGAGGCCGCGCAGGTCCCGCAGCAGCCGGGCGAGCGCCGCCAGCCGGCGGTGCGCGTCCTCGGACAGGACGCGGCCGTCGCGCGCCGGCTCACCCACCGGCGGGAGGTCGTCGAGCGCGTCCACGATCGAGCGGTGGTCGGAGATGTCGCCCTCGACCACGCGCAGGTCGTCGTCCGGCTCGGAGTCGGCCGAGGCGGCCGCGGCGGCCGCGGCCCCGCGCGGGTCGTCCAGCCGGGCGAGGTCGGCCGCCCAGGAGCCGAGCGCGTGCAGGTCGGACGCGCCGAGGTTGAGGCGCGGACCGGTGAGCAGGCGCAGCAGCGAGTCGCCGCGCGACGGGTCGTGCGCGGCCTGGAGCAGCGCCACGACGTCGACCACCTCGGGCGTGGACAGCAGTCCGCCCAGGCCGACCACCTCGACCGGGAGGCCGCGGCGGCGCAGCGCCACCTCGATCGCGGGGAACTGGGCCCGCGCCCGGCAGAGCACGGCGGCCGTGGACCGGCCGTCCGGATGGGCGCCGGAGCGCCACCGCTCGGCCACCCACTCGGCGACGGCCTCGGCCTCCTCCTCCAGGGTCGCGGCGACGTGCGCCGTCACCACGCCGTCGCCGGCGCCGGGCCGCAGGTCCAGCGGCGGCACCTCGACGCTCGTGGCCGCGCCGGTCCGCGAGCGCAGCGGCCCGGACACGATGTTCGCGGCGGTGAGGATCGCGGCGTCGTTGCGCCACGAGGTGGAGAGGTAGTGCACGGCGGCGGGGACGCCGTCGTCGCGCTGGAAGCGGCCGGGGAACCGGGCGAGGCCCGCGGCGGAGGCGCCGCGCCAGCCATAGATGGACTGGTGCGGGTCGCCGACGGCGGTGACCGGGTGCCCGCCGCCGAACAGGCCGGAGAGCAGCTCGACCTGGGCGTAGGAGGTGTCCTGGTACTCGTCGAGCAGCACCACCTCGAACCGGGCCCGCTCGGCGGCGCCGACCATCGGCACCTCGCGGGCGAGCTGCGCGGCGAACGACACCTGGTCGCCGAAGTCGAGCGCCTCGGCGATGCGCTTGCGCCGCCGGTACTCGACCACGAGGTCCACGAACCGGGCCCGCTCGGCGATCGAGCCGATGAGCTTGTCGACGTCCTTGGTGCGCTTGCGCTGCTTGGGACCGAGCGGCACGGACTCGAGGTGCTCGGCCATGTCGGTGAGGCGGGCACGCGCGTCCGCGGGGTCGACGAGGTGCTCGCCGAGGGCGTCGGACAGGGCCACGACGGCCGCGGTCACGGTGCTGACGGCCCGGTCGGTGGCGAGGTCCTCGTCCCAGGACTCCACGACCTGCGACGCGAGCTGCCACTGCTCGGCCTGCCCGAGGAGGCGTGCGCTGGGCTCCACGCCGAGGCGGAGGCCGTGGTCGGCCACGAGCGAGGCGGCGTAGGCGTTGTAGGTGGCGATCGTGGGCCGGTCGAGGTCGAGGCCGGCCAGCGCCTCGCCCGACTCCTCGCCGAGCGCCCGGTTGAGCTGGGCCAGGCGGGTCTGGACGCGCTGCGTGAGCTCGCCCGCCGCCTTGCGCGTGAAGGTGAGGCCGAGCACCTGCTCGGGGTGGACCAGCTTGTTGGCGATCAGCCACACCACGCGCGCGGCCATGGTCTCCGTCTTGCCGGAGCCCGCGCCCGCGACGACGAGGGCGGGCTCCAGCGGGGACTCGATGACGCGGACCTGCTCGTCGGTGGGCTCGTGCCGGCCGAGCAGCCGCGCGATGGCCCGTGCCGACAGGCGGATCTCCGGCTCGTGCCCGGTCACTCGACCACCTTCCGTCCCTCGGGCTGCAGCGGGCAGGACCGCCGCACCGCGCACATCTCGCACAGGTCGTTGTTCCGGGCCGCGAACCGGGCGGCGGCCATGGTGTCGGCGGCGCCCTCGACGGTGTCGCGCGCCCAGCTGTTGCCGTCGTCGTCCGGGGCGAGCGGCGGCTGGTTCCGGACGCTGGCCGACACCGTCTCGGTGCCGACGTAGACGAGGCTCGCGCCCTTGCTGACCGTGCCGTCGGGCAGGTCGAGCGCGCCCTCCTCGACGGCGAGCTGGTAGGCGCCGAGCTGCGGGTTCTCGGCCGCCTTGTCCTTGCTGGCGGCCGTCTTGCCGGTCTTGAGGTCGGCCACGGTCACGGCGCCGTCGCCGGCGTCCTCGACCCGGTCCACCTGGCCGCGCAGCCGGGCGCGGCCCACCCGCAGGTCGAAGTCGGCCTCGACGAGCAGCGGCTCCCCCGACTCGCCCAGGTACTCCGCCAGCCGCTCCACCATGCGCTCGGCGCGCTTGCGGAGCTGCAGCGACGGCCAGCCGTCGGGCAGCGCGAGCTCGGGCCAGCGGCGGTCCAGCTCGGTCTTCAGGTCCGTGAGCGAACCCTTCGGGTGGCTCTGCGCGATCGAGTGCAGCAGCGTGCCGAGGGTCTGGTGCGTGGCATCCGGCTTGGTGCCGCCCGCCGACTCGAACGCCCAGCGCAGGGCGCAGGTGGTCACCGTCTCGACCTTGGAGGGCGACACGGTCACCGTGTCCTGGGCGCCCCAGAGCGGCACCTCGCTCGAGACGCCGGCGACGCCGTACCAGGTGCTCGGGTCCGCCTCGGCGACGCCCGCGGCCGCGAGGTCCGCGAGCAGGGCGGCGGCGGGTGCGGCGGGTGGCGGGCCGGTCTCCGCCAGCGCTGCCCCTGCCGACGCCGACGTCCGCACGAGCTCCGAGCGCGCGGCGGCCACGACGCCGCGCAGGTCGAGCGGCGGGCCGACCGGGACCCGCCGCGGGTCCGGGCCGTCTCCCCCGTCGTCCCGGGGGGACACGAGGTCGCAGAACACGCTCGGGGACTCCTCGGTATCCTCCACCGCGGTCACGAGCAGCCGCCGCCGGGGGCGGGAGACCGCGACCGCGAAGGCGCGCAGCTCGTCGGTGAGCACCTGACGGCGGGCCTCGGCGCCGACCACGCGGCCGTCCTCGGACCGGCCGGCAATGAGCTCGACGAGCGCCTGGGAGCCGAGCAGGGAGTCGCGCAGCCGCAGGTCGGGCCACACGCCGTCCTGCACGCCGGCGACGACCACCACGTCCCACTCCCGCCCCGCCGCGCCGGGAGGCGTGAGCGCCTCGACGGCGCCCGTGCCCTGGGCGGAGGCCGCCAGGGAGTCGGCCGGCAGGTCCTGCGACGCCAGGTAGTCGACGAAGGCGCCGACGGGGGCGCCCGGCATCCGGTCCACGAAGGTCTCGGCCGCGCGGAACAGCGCGAGCACGGCGTCGAGGTCGCGGTCGGCGCGCAGGCCCGCGGGGCCGCCGGCCAGGGCGGCGGCGCTCCACCGTTCGGCCAGGCCGGTCGCGGCCCAGGCCGCCCAGAGCACCGTCTGCGCCGTGGCGCCCGGCTCCCCCGCCGCCTCGCGGCCCGCGGCGAGCACCCGGGCCACCGCGAGCGGGCCGCGCCGCACCTGCGTGGGCAGCAGGGCCGCGCGGGCCGGGTCCGCGAGCACCTCGACGAGCAGCGCGTCCGAGGTGCGGCCGCCGCCCGCCGACAGCTCCTCCGCCCGCAGGGCGCGCCGCAGCCGCCGCAGGGCCACGGCGTCGAGCCCGCCGATCGGCGAGACGAGCAGCAGCGCCGCCGTCTCCGGGTCCAGCACGGGCTCGTCGCCGTCGAGCTCCTCGGCGATCAGCGCCTCCAGGCTGCCCCGCGGCGCGCCCGCGCACGTCTTCACGGCCGCCAGCAGCGGCGCCACGGCGGGCTCGTCGCGCAGCGGCAGGTCCGACCCCAGCAGCGCCACGGGCACCGACGCGGAGACCAGCTCACGCCGGAGCGCCCCCAGCCGGGTGCCGCTGCGCGCGATCACCGCCATGCGCTCCCAGGGCGTGCCCCGCAGCAGGTGCTCCGCACGCAGCTCGCGCGCGATCCACGCCGCCTCCTGGGCCGCGCCCGCGAGCACCGCCACCTGGACGGCGGGCGGCGCGTCCGCACCCACGGGCTCCTCGTCCGCACGCGCCGTCGCGCGGCGGTGCAGCGCGCTCGCCGACACCGGGATCCGGTTGGTCACCGCGCGGGTCACGGCGCGCAGCTCGGGCCGCTGCCGCCAGACCGTGCCGAGCACCACCGTCTCGGCGTCGAACGCGCCGAAGGCACGCCCGGGACCGGCGGGCGCGGCGGCCCGACCGGTGAGCCCCGGCGCGGCGCCGCGGAATGTCTGGACGGCGGAGTCCGGGTCGGACAGCAGCACGAGCCGCGCCCCGTCGTCGTGCAGCACGCGCAGGAGGCGGACCGTCGCGGCCGTGGCCTCCTGGTAGTCGTCCACCACGACCAGGTCCCAGGTCGGCCGCGGCGCGCCCGGCACCTCGTCCTCCCAGGACCGCAGGGACTCCGCGGCCTCGTCGATCACGACGGCGGGGTCGTAGCGCGGCCCCGCGTCGGGCGTGGCGAGCCGCAGGGTCATGGTGTCGAGGTACTCCTCGTAGAGCTGCGCGGCCATGATCCACTCGGGGCGGTCGTTGGCGCGCCCCATCTCGTCGAGCTCGACCGGCCCGAGGCCACGCTCGGCGGCCCGCATCAGCAGGTCCCGCAGCTCCTGGCGCAGGCCCCGCAGGCCCAGCGACTCCTCCGGCAGCCCCACGGGCAGCCGCAGCGGCCGCCCCTCGCCGGCGACGTGCCCGGCGAGCAGCTCGGCCAGGACCAGGTCCTGCTCGGGGCCGGACACAAGGGTGGGTGCGGGCTGCCCCAGCGCCGCGGCGCGCGTGTGCAGCACCGCGAACGCGGCCGACGACGCCGTGCGCACCATCGGTGCGCCGACCGTGCGCCCGGCCTGGGCCGCCACCTCGTCCCGCAACCGCGCCGCCGCACGACGCGAAGAGGCCAGGACCAGGACCCGCTCCGGCGGCACCCCGGACATCAGCGCCCGGACCGCCACCTCGCACGCCACCGTCGTCCGGCCCGACCCCGGGGCCCCCAGGACCAGCGTCGCGGGCCGGCTCAGCGCGGACTCGACGGCGGCCGCCTGGCTGTCGTCGAGCCGCACGGAGGTGGCGCCGTCGGGACGGGTCCCGGGCGGCGCCAGCCGAGGTGCGAGGGTGGGGGTCGGTGTCACGCGGACGATCGAACCACGAGCCACTGACACTCCCCGACGCCCCGCGCGGAGGCGTCGCGAATGTCCGGTTCACCCGGGGAGGGTGAGCAGTGATCCTGGTCTCAGCCCGCGTCGGGGGCGGGCCACGGCTCCGGGATGCAGCCGCTCGTCGTCCTGGTCTGCTGCACCATCACGGTGGCGTGCTCGCCCTTGCCCCTGCACAGGTCGTGGTGGTACCCGATCACGTGCCCCACCTCGTGGTTCACCAGGTAGTGCCGGTAGTTCCGGACGTCCTTCCATGCCCCGGACCCCGTGGCCCAGCGCTTGAAGTTGAGCACGGCGGTCTCCTTGATGCCGCACGAGAGCTCGCCGATCGTGTCCAGCGGGAGGCAGAGCCGGTCGGTGGTGCCGGGGCTCGCGAGCACGACCCGCACGTCGTAGCGGTCCGAGTCGGTCCGGGCGAAGGTCGACCCGTCCGCGCCGTTCCAGCCGCGCGGGTCGTTCAGCGTCGTCAGCACGGCCTCGGCGAACGCCTCCGGGTCCACCGGCAGTCCCTTCTCGACCGCGACCTGGACCCGCCAGACCTTGCCGTCGGCCGGCGCCGCGTGCGACCCGCTCGCCACCACGAGCTTGCCGGACAGCTCCGGCCTCACGGTCACGTCGGTGCCGAGCAGACCGGAGCCGGGCTCCGGCGTCGGCTCGGGCTCGGCGGCCGGCGCCGGCGGGGCCGACTTGCCGGCGGACGCCGCGTCCCGCTCCGGCGCACCCTCGGACTCGACGGCCGCGCCGGCGTCCAGGGGGAAGACCGGGGCCGGCGGGGTCACGCGGTCGCCCGACCGGGCCGCCTCGTACGCGTCCCGGATCGCGTCACCCGCCTCGACGCCGAGGTTGTCCTCGACCACGCCGGCTACGGCGGCCGCGGACGCCTCGGGCTCGGCGCCCACCGTCACCGCGACGCCCGCGCCGAGGCCGAGCACCAGGCAGAGACCGAGCGCGACCATGGCGCGCCGAGGGTCCTGCCGCGGGCTGCTCACGCCGACCATCGTGCCACGCACCGGCCCGCAGGCCCACGAAGTCGTCCACAGGATGTGGACACGTATCGGCTCACGGCGAAACCGCAGGCCGACCGCCCCGGTGCGTGACTAGGATCGTCAGGCCGGGTCCCTGGACCACCGGGCACACGGCGCAATCCCCGACCGAACTGGAGTAAACGTGGACGTCACCATCGGTGTGCAGCACCTGCCGCGCGAGGTCGTGGTCGAGACCGACGAGAGCGCGGACGCCGTCGCGACGGCCGTCAAGAAGGCCCTGGCCGGTGGCCCCCTCGAGCTCACCGACTCCCGCGGCCGCCAGGTGATCATCCCTGGCAGCGCCATCGGCTACGTCGAGATCGGCTCCGAGGAGCAGCGCAAGGTCGGCTTCGGCGCCGTCTGATCCCTGCGTACCGACGCCGCGTGGCGGACGGCGCCCGCGAGGGCCCTCCGCCACGTGGCGTTCGTTACTAACGGGGAGCCGGGGGCGTTTCGCTAACCACACGGAAACATCCTGCGCGTACCATGAACGACGTACATCGGTTGCCCGGTCGTCACGTTCCGACCCCCGAGCCTGTGCTCCGACCTCCTCCGTGAGGCCGCCGACAGGACGCGCAGCCTGGGCCTCCCCGCCCGGCGCGCGATGATTTTCACGATCGGCTGCCGCACGAAGGCGCGATCGCCGGGCCATGAGGGCCCACCGCGCCGCGAGAAGATGAAGGCGCCAGTGACTACCACCGACACCCCGGCCGCGAGCGCGGCCACCGTGACCGACCCCGAGCCCACCGTGGCCTCGGGGCCCGACTACTCCTCCCCGTCCGCCATCCAGGCGCAGAACGTGACGTTCGCGGACTTCGGCGTCCGCCCCGAGATCGTCGCCGCGCTGCTGGACTCGGGCATCACCCACCCGTTCCCCATCCAGGCCATGACGCTGCCCGTCGCGATGAGCGGGCACGACATCATCGGCCAGGCCAAGACCGGTACCGGCAAGACGCTCGGTTTCGGCGTCCCGCTGCTGCACCGCGTCGTGGCCCCGGGCGAGCCCGGCTACGACGAGCTCGTCGCCCCCGGCAAGCCGCAGGCCGTCGTCGTGGTCCCGACCCGCGAGCTCGCGGTCCAGGTCGCGAACGACCTGGCCACCGCGTCCGCCAAGCGCAGCGTCCGCATCGTGCAGGTCTACGGCGGCCGCGCGTACGAGCCGCAGATCGACGCGCTGAAGTCCGGCGTCGACGTCGTGGTGGGCACGCCCGGCCGCATGATCGACCTCCTCAACCAGGGCCACCTCACGCTGCTCCGCGCGGCGACCGTGGTGCTCGACGAGGCCGACGAGATGCTCGACCTCGGGTTCCTGCCCGACGTCGAGAAGATCCTCGCCCGCACCCCCGCGCAGCGGCACACGATGCTGTTCAGCGCGACCATGCCGGGCGCCGTCGTCTCGATGGCCCGCCGCTACATGAAGCAGCCCACGCACATCCGCGCCGCCGAGCCGGACGACGAGGGCGCGACCGTCAAGAACATCAAGCAGGTCGTGTACCGGGCCCACGCCCTGGACAAGGTCGAGGTGCTGGCGCGGCTGCTCCAGTCCGAGGGCCGCGGCCGCAGCATCGTGTTCGCGCGCACCAAGCGCACGGCCGCGAAGGTCGCGGAGGAGCTGCAGTCGCGCGGCTTCGCCGCCGGCGCGATCCACGGCGACCTCGGCCAGGGCGCCCGCGAGCAGGCGCTGCGCGCGTTCCGCAACGGCAAGATCGACGTGCTCGTCGCGACCGACGTCGCGGCCCGCGGCATCGACGTCGAGGACGTGACCCACGTGGTCAACTACCAGTGCCCCGAGGACGAGCGCACGTACCTGCACCGCGTGGGCCGCACCGGCCGCGCCGGCAACACGGGTACCGCCGTCACGTTCGTCGACTGGGACGACGTGCCGCGCTGGTCGCTCATCGACAAGGCACTCGAGGTCGGCTTCCCCGAGCCGGTCGAGACCTACTCGACGTCGCCGCACCTGTTCGCGGACCTGAACATCCCCGAGGGCACCAAGGGCCGCCTGCCGCGGTCCGCGCAGCACCTCGCGGGCCTGGACGCCGAGGAGCTCGAGGACCTGGGCGAGACCGGCAAGCGCAACAGCGGCTCGCGCTCCGGCGGCGGTCGTTCGGGCGGCCCCCGCTCGGGCGGACGCCAGGGCGGCAGCTCGCACGGCGGTTCCCGCTCGGCGAGCCGGTCGGACGCCGGTCCGGCGGCCGGCCCCGAGGGCGCCCCCGCCGAGCGCCCGGCGTCGGGCGGCGAGGACGACGGCCAGCGCCGTCGCCGGAGCCGCAACCGCCGCCGCACGCGCGGCGGGCGCCCGGCCGAGGGAACCCAGACCGACTCCTGATCCGGAGCCGCTGAACGTGTCAGACCCACAGGTCACCCCGGTGACCTGTGGGTCTGACAGTATCGGGACCGTGCAGATCGAGTTCGCCGCTCCCCTGTGGCAGTGGCAGGTGCGTACCGACTCCTGGTGGTTCGTGACCGTGCCCCCGGAGCAGTCCGACGAGCTGGCCGACCTCCCGCTGCCACCGCGCGGGTTCGGTTCGATCCGGGTGCGGGTCACGGTCGGGAAGACCACCTGGACCACGTCCGTCTTCCCGAGCGACAGCAACGGCGGCTACGTGCTGCCGATGAAGAAGAAGGTGCGGCAGGCCGAGGGCCTCCTGCCGGAGAAGCCGGTGTCCGTGACCCTGGAGACGATCGACGTCTGAGCTAGACCGTGCGCACGAACTCGATGACGCCGTTGGCGATCATCTGCACGGCGATCGCCGCGAGCAGCACGCCCGCGATCCGGGTGACCAGCGTGACGCCGGAGTCCTTGAGCACGCGGTGCACCAGCCCGGCGAACCGCATCGCGGCCCAGGTGCAGATGCACACCGCGACGATGCCGACCCCGATCGAGGCGTAGTGCCCCACGGCCGACTCGCCGGCGCTCACGCCCTGCTGCACGAACACCATGGTCGCGACGATGGTGCCCGGCCCGGCGAGCAGCGGTGTCGCCAGCGGCACCAGCGCCACGTTCCTGCCCGAGCCGGCGTCGGACTCGCCGGCGTCCATCTTGCCCATGAGCAGCTCCAGCGCCACGAGCAGCAGGAGCAGGCCGCCCGACGCCTGGAGCGCCGCGAGCGAGATGCCCATGTGCTCCAGCAGGAGCTGGCCGAACAGCGCGAACACCACGATCACGCCGAACGCCACGAAGATCGCGGTGCGCGCGGCCCGCTTGCGGTCCTGCGCCGTCATCCGCGAGGTGAGCGCGAGGAACACCGGCACCGTTCCCGGCGGGTCCATGATCACGAACAGCGTCACGAACACCTCGGTGAACAGCGCGACGTCGAACCAGCTCACCCGAGCACCTCCAGGGCCCCCTGGTCCGCGATGGCCTCGAGCACGGCGGGCGCGGTGGTGTTCTCGCCGATCTTGTTCTGCTTGCCCGCCCCGTGGAAGTCGCTCGACCCCGTGACCAGCAGGCCCAGCGACTCGGCGAGGTCGCGCAGGCGCCGGCGCGTGTCGGGCGTGTGGTCGCGGTGGTCCACCTCGAGCCCCGCGAGCCCGACCGCGGCGAGCTCCTCGATCGTCGAGTCCGGGACGATCCGGCCGCGGGCGTCCGCCCCGGGGTGCGCGAGCACCGGCACCCCGCCCGCCGCGCGGACGGCGCGCACCGCGGCGACGGCGTCGGGCGCGTAGTGGCCGACGTAGTACTTGGTGCCCGGGCGGAGGATGGTGGCGAAGGCCTCGTCCCGGTCGCGGACGACGCCCGCCGCCACCAGCGCGTCCGCGAGGTGCGGGCGGCCCAGCGTGGTGCCGGGCTTCGTCTGGGCGAGCAGGTCGTCCCACGTGATCGGGAAGTCCTCGGCCAGCAGGTCCACCATGCGCCGGGCCCGCGACTCGCGGTCGGCGCGGGTGCGCTCGGTCTCCTCCAGCAGGTCGGGGTGCGTCGGGTCGTGCAGGTAGGCCAGCAGGTGGACGCCTGTGCCCCAGCCCGGCGTCCGGGCGATCGCGGAGATCTCGGCGCCACGCACCAGGCCCACGCCGTACCGGCCGGCGGCCTCGGCCGCCTCGGCCCAGCCCGACGTCGTGTCGTGGTCCGTGATGGCCAGCGTGCCGATGCCGGCGCGGGCGGCGACCTCCACCAGCCGCGCTGGCGAGTCGGTGCCGTCGGACGCGGTGGAGTGCGTGTGGAGGTCGATCACCCCACAAGGGTAGAGATCCCCGGGGCAGGGAGAGGCACGGGGCGGTGGTGAGGTGCAGCACGCCGGGGGCGGCCCGGCGTCGGGCTCCCGCAGCAACAAGGCCCTGCGACAGCAAGCCCACACAGCACGTTCACGCCGTGTTCCGCCGTCGTACGCCGCGTGCCCAAGCCGATCCCGCATCATCGAAGGTAATGAGCAGCAACCACGAGACTCCGCCCAACACCCCTACGAGCGTGGTCTTCGTGCACGGCATGCGCAGCTCCGGTGCGATCTGGGAGAACCAGGTCGAGCACCTGCGCGCGGCCGGCCACGAGGCCGTCGCGGTCGACCTGCCGGCGCACGGCGCGCGCCGCCACGACCGGTTCACCATGGACGGCGCCTTCGAGGCCGTGGACGACGCCGTCGCGTCCCTCCCGTCCGGCCCCGTCGCCCTGGTCGGCCTGTCGCTGGGCGGCTACACGTCGCTCGCCTGGGCCGCCCGGCCCGGGACCACCGAGCGCCTGGTAGGCGTGCTGGCCGCGGGCTGCACGTCCGACCCCAAGGGCAAGCCCGTCCGGCTCTACCGGGACGTCGCGCGGACCGTGGCGAACGCCGCCTACCTCTCGCGCCGCCTGACCGGCCGCGTCGTGCACCCGAGCGTGCACAGCCCCCGCCTCTCGGTGCCCTCGTTCCGCTCCCTGCGGAGCGCCCCCGGCGGCGCGGACCTGGCGCAGATCGAGATCGCGCCGCTCCAGACCGCCGAGATGTACCGGCCCACCTGGGACGTCGTCACGGACGCGCTGACGCACCTCGCCGGGCGCTCCTCGATCGCGAACGTGCGCGCCGCGCAGGTGCCGGTCTGGTTCGTCAACGGCGCGCGCGACGCGATGCGCATCGGGGAGCAGCGGCACCTCGCCGCCGCCCGCGACGGCGCGCTCGTCGTCGTCCCCGGCGCGGGGCACGACGTGAACACGGAGGCCCCCTCCGCGTTCAACCGGGTCCTCACCCGGGCGCTTGCCGACTTCGGGCGGCGTGCGTGAAACACTGGGCGCATGAGCGAGCCCACGACCACTTCTCAGCCTGACGAGCAGGGAACCGCGGACCGCGGCTCCAACCGCTCGCACCGTCCCGCCTCGACCGCGTTCAAGAACTTCGTGATGTCGCAGTGGGCCCCGCGCGCCGAGCTCGGCCTGACGCCGTCGGACGCCGCGCCGTTCACCGTCGCCCGCCGCTCCGCGCTCTCGGAGCGCCTGCCCGGCGCGCGCCTCGTGATCCCGGCGGGCTCGCTCAAGCCCCGGTCGAACGACACCGACTACCGGTTCCGGCCGCACTCGGCGTTCGCGCACCTCACGGGTCTGGGCACCGACCGCGAGCCCGACGCCGTGCTGGTGCTGCACCCGGTCGAGGACGGCACGGGCGACTCCGGTTCGAACCACCACGCCGTGCTGTACGTGCGGCCGCTCGCCCCGCGCGACAACGAGGAGTTCTACGCCGACGCGCGCTACGGCGAGTTCTGGGTGGGCGCCCGCCCGTCGCTGGCCGACATCGAGGCCCTGACCGGCATCGAGGCCCGCCACATCGACGAGCTGGGCGACGCCCTGGGCAAGGACGTGGGCGACGGCGGCGTGCGCCTCCTCGTCGTGACCGGCGCGGACGACGCGATCGAGGCGCTCGTCGAGGAGCTCCGGCTGGAGGCCGGCGAGACCGAGGACGAGCAGCTCGTGTCCGACGACGTGCTCGTCGAGGCCACGTCCGAGCTGCGCCTGATCAAGGACGAGTACGAGATCCAGCAGATGCGCGAGGCCGTGGCCCGCACCATCGAGGGCTTCGAGGCCGTCGTCCGCGCGCTGCCCGCCGCCAAGGAGCACCGCCGCGGCGAGCGCGTCGTCGAGACCACCTTCGACGGGCACGCGCGCCTCGAGGGCAACGCCGTGGGCTACGAGACCATCGCGGCCTCGGGCGAGCACGCCACGACCCTGCACTGGATCCGGAACGACGGCGAGGTCCGGTCGGGCGACGTGCTGCTGCTCGACGGCGGCGTCGAGGTCGACTCCCTGTACACCGCCGACGTCACGCGCTCCCTGCCCGTGGACGGCGAGTACACCGACGTGCAGCGCAAGATCTACCAGGCGGTGCTGGACGCGGCCGACGCCGCGTTCGCCGTCGCGCGGCCGGGCACCAAGTTCCGCGACATCCACGCGGCGGCCATGGAGGTCATCGCGGCCCGCCTCGAGGAGTGGGGCTTCCTGCCCGACGGTGTGACCGCCGCGGAGGCGCTGGGCGAGGACGGCCAGCAGCACCGCCGCTGGATGGTGCACGGCACGTCGCACCACCTCGGCCTCGACGTACACGACTGCGCGCAGGCGCGCCGCGAGCTCTACCTCGACGGCACCCTGGAGGCGGGCATGGTGTTCACCATCGAGCCGGGCCTCTACTTCAAGGCCGACGACCTCGCCGTCCCCGAGGAGTTCCGCGGCATCGGCGTGCGGATCGAGGACGACGTGCTGGTCACCGAGGACGGTTACGAGAACCTCTCGGCCGCGCTGCCCCGCCGCCCGGAGGACGTCGAGGCCTGGATGGCCGCGCTGCGCTGAGGTCTGGCGCGGCGCACCAGCTGACTTCGGTCGGTTGCCCTGAGAGCGGTCGGTCGATTGACCGGTCTCAGGGCAGCCGACCGAAGTCATTGCCTGGGCGCGCCTGGGGTGCGGGGCGGCCTACTTCTGGTCGTCCGTCGGCGGCGCGTACGGGTTGCCCTGGTGGGGCGTCGTGCGGGACGTCGGGGCGTCGTCCGGCTCGCCGGTCTCGGCCGGCTCGGCCGGCGGGTCGGACGGGTCGTCCGACGGCGGGACCGGCGCGTCGGCCGGCGTCGGCGCGCCCGCACCGCCCGCGCCGGCACCGGCTGCACCAGCCGCACCCGGCCGCATCGCGCCGTAGCGGGGCTCGCCCGAGGGCGTGACCCAGCGCGGGTCCGGGGTGCGGGGCGTCGCCGGCGCGGCGGGCGCCGTCGGCGCGACACCGGGGGCCTGACCCGCCGGAGCCGCGGGCGCGGGCGCCGCCGGGGCCGGGACCCCGACCGAGGCCGCCCCGCGCGCCTTGCCCAGGCCGCCCGGCGACTGCACGAGCAGCGCCCGTGCGTCGCTCGCGTGCTCGTGACCGCAGAGGATCGCGTAGGTCGCGGCCACGATCTGCGACGACGACGTGAAGTCGCGCCGTCCGCCCGTGAACGAGTACGACAGGATCGAGAACAGCAGGCCGAAGCCCGCACCGAGCGCGATGCCGGCGAACATCACCTGGAATCCCGAGGAGCCCGCGAAGAGCGTCAGCAGCAGGCCCACGAAGAAACCGAACCACGCGCCGGACAGGGCGCCCGCGAGCGCCACCCGGCCGTAGGTGAGTCGCCCCGTGACACGCTCGACCATGCGCAGGTCGGTGCCCACGATGGTGACGTTCTCGACGGGGAACTTGTTGTCGGAGAGGTAGTCGACTGCTTTCTGCGCCTCCAGGTAGGTGGAGTACGCGGCAACCTCGTCACCGGCCGGCAGGGTCGGGACCTTCGGGACGGCACCCGGGCGAGACATGCTCATACCCCATAGTCTCCCCTACCCGGACGATAGTGGCGAGGAGCGACGCCCCGACACGGGTCGTAGGCTGACCAGCGTGAGCGCCAGCACCAGGGTTTTCGTCGCACGTCTGGCCGGCACCGCCGTCTTCGATCCCATCGGCGACCAGGTGGGCCGGGTCCGTGACGTCGTCGTGCTGGTGCGGGCGAAGGGCGCGCCGCGGGCGGTGGGCCTGGTGGTCGAGGTCCCGGGCCGACGGCGGGTCTTCCTCCCGCTGACGCGCGTGACGAGCATCGACGCGGGCCAGGTGATCAGCACGGGCCTGGTGAACATGCGGCGGTTCGAGCAGCGGGCCATGGAGTCGGTGGTGCTGGGCGAGCTGCTGGACCGCCGGGTCCAGCTCAAGGACGGTTCGGGCGAGGTGACGATCGAGGACGTCTCGATCGCGCAGCAGCGCACGGGCGACTGGCTGGTGGACCAGCTCTTCGTCCGACGGCGGTCGACGCGCGGGTCGGCCCCGTTCCGGCGGGGCTCGACCCTGACCGTGCCGGTGGACGCCGTGCAGGACCTCACCAGCCGGTCGCCCGAGCAGGGCGCCGCCCGGCTGCTGGAGGCGTACCAGGACATGCGCGCGGCGGACCTCGCGGACGTGATCCGGGACCTGGG
This sequence comes from Promicromonospora sp. NPDC059942, assembly GCF_042731755.1. Classification (NCBI taxonomy): domain Bacteria; kingdom Bacillati; phylum Actinomycetota; class Actinomycetes; order Micrococcales; family Promicromonosporaceae; genus Promicromonospora; species Promicromonospora sp. NPDC059942. Next base: position 74,358 of record NZ_JBHWLR010000011.1, on the reverse strand, counting down.
CACCGCGCGCCGGATGGAGATCGCCGCCGCGCTCGACGACGAGCGCCTCGCGGACGTGCTGGAGGAGCTGCCGGAGGACGCGCAGGTGTCGATCGTGTCGGGCCTGGACCGCGACCGCGCGGCCGACGTCCTGGAGGTCATGGAGCCGGACGACGCCGCCGACCTGCTCAACGAGCTGCCCGACGAGCAGGCCGCCCAGCTCCTGAACCTGATGGAGCCGGACGAGGCGGCCGACGTCCGCCGTCTGCTGGAGTACGCCGAGGACACGGCGGGCGGTCTGATGACCACGGAGCCCGTGATCCTGGGCGCGGACGACACGATTGCGACGGCGCTGGCCCAGATCCGGCGGAAGGAGCTGCCGCCCGCCCTGGCCTCCCTGGTGTTCGTGGTGCGGCCACCCCTGGAGACGCCGACGGGGCGGTTCCTCGGCGTCGCGCACTTCCAGCGGCTGCTGCGGGAGCCCCCGCACGCGGCCGTCGCCTCCATGCTGGACACGGAGACCGAGTGGCTCACCCCCGACGCGTCGGTGGGTCAGGTGACGCGGCTGCTCGCGGCGTACGACCTGCTCGCCCTGCCGGTGCTCGACGCGCAGCGCCGGCTGCTGGGCGTGGTCACGGTCGACGACGTGCTGGACCACATCCTCCCGGACGACTGGCGCGGCAGCGACGACGAGCGCATGGAGGCGATCGCCGCGCAGTCGGCGGCGCGCCCGACACGACGGGGGGCCGGCCGTGCCTGACCGTCTCGACACCCCGCTCGCGCAGCGGCGCGGCCTGGTCCCCCGGTTCCGGCTGGACGAGGACGCCGTCGGCAAGGCCACGGAGGCCATCGCCCGGTTCCTGGGCACGCCGCGGTTCCTCATCTACCTCACGGTGTTCTGCCTGCTCTGGCTCGCGTGGAACATCTGGGCCCCGGAGCACCTGCGGTTCGACAGCGCGGCCAACGGGTTCACGGCGCTCACCCTGATGCTGTCGCTCCAGGCCAGCTACGCCGCGCCGCTGATCCTGCTGGCGCAGAACCGGCAGGACGACCGCGACCGCGTCACCGCGGAGCAGGACCGGCAGCGCGGCGAGCGCAACCTCGCCGACACGGAGTACCTGGCGCGCGAGATGGCGGCGCTGCGTGTCGCCCTCTCGGAGGTCGCGACCCGCGACTTCGTGCGCTCGGAGATCCGCAACCTGCTGGAGGAGCTGGACGAGAAGGACCGCGGTCAGGGCTCCACGTCGTCGTGGAGCACCACGCGCGACAGCTCGTAGGCGCCGCCCGGCAGCTTCCAGTAGTGCAGCCTGCGGGCCGACGGCGTGTTGACCTGCAGCGACACCCGCCAGCACACGGCGCCGTCGTCCCGGTGCCGGAACGGGTCGTCACCGCCGGCGCCCGTGCGGAGGCGGTGCACCTGCAGGCCGTTCATGTCGAGCGCGAGCCCGGTCAGCACCATGACGAGCGTCCACACCACACGGTCGCGGCTCACGCCCTCGACCTCGGTCAGGGAGGCGAGGAACCGCGGGCCGAGCGTGTAGTCGGCCAGGGGGCGCCCGGCTTTCTCCGCCGCGGGGATCGCGCGGGCCCACTCGGTCAGCACCTCGAACCGGAGCTGCTCCTCGTCGTCGGCGAAGTACCGCTCCTCGGGCACCTCCACGCCGGCGTCGCCCAGCCGACGGCGGAGGCGCGCGGCCTCCTGCCGGGCCTTGCGCAAGGCCGTGGCCTGCTGCTCCGCCCGGCGTTCGCTGCGCTCGAGCCGTTCGGTGAGCTCGCCGACCCGACCCAGCAGGCGGTCGACCTCCAGCTCGACCTGGCGCCGCCGGACCTTGTCGTCCAGCAGCTCCTTCTCCAGCGCGCCCGCCCGGGACCGCGCGGCGTCGAGGGACAGGCTGAGGTCACGGGCGGCCTTGCCGGCCGGCTCCGGCGCCGCCTCCGCCGCCGTCGGCGAGGGCAGGGCGTCGTGCCCGCCCGCATGCCACGCGGCCACGTCGCCGGGGGTCGGCTTGCGCTGGCCGTCGGCCGGCGTCGGCACCGGTCCGACGTCGGCGGGGCGCAGGCCGAACAGGTCGGCAGGGGTGGGCGGGCCCGACGACGGCGCGGGGCGGGTCCCGCCGAGGTCGACGGGCTCGTGGGGCTCGGCCAGCGAGCCCACCACCAGCGGGCCGTCGAGCCGGGGCAGCTCGGGCTCCGACTCCGGGGGCTCGAGCCACGGCGGCCCGCCGTCGAGCAGGGCGATCGCGGGGACGGGCCGGTCCTCGGACTCGTCGACGTCGTCCAGCCGCAGCGCCAGGCCGTCCAGCGGCGCCGGGACCCGGCGGGCCAGGATCACCTCGCCCACCGTGAAGAGGTCGCTCAGCAGGTCCAGGTCGTTGCCCGTGATGGCGGCGCGGCGCACGCGCACGCGGACGCCGGGCGCCAGCGCGACGCGCACCGCCTCGTCCTCGACGCTCTCCACCCGGCCCAGCACCACCTGGCCCACGCGGTAGGCGAGGTGCACCGCCCGGCGCAACGCATCGGCGTCGGGCAGCATGCCGCGCACGTCGAGGAGGCGGCGGACCGGGTCGAGCACTCCCGTGACGCGCATCCCGGGCGCGAGCACGCGGGCGAGCGGCACGTCGGCCAGGACGAGCTCCTCCGCGACGGTGACCTGGCCGCCGTCGTCCGTGCTGACCAGGGCGCGCGTGCCGAGCACGCCCAGCACCCGGCCCTCGATGACGGTCGCGTCCGGGGCGGCCCGCGCCGCGCCGACGAGCCCGGCGCGCACCGCGAACCGCATGACGTCGCCGACCAGGCGTTCCCGCACGTGCGCGTCCTCGTCGGTCGAGTACGCGAAGTGCAGCGGCGAGCGGCGGGGCTGGTGCACCCAGTCCAGCTCGGTGCCGTAGACGCGGGACGCGCCGCCGTAGACCTGGGTGTCGGGCGGCATGCCCGACGAGAACTCCCACGACACGTCGCCCGTGGGTATGACGACGACCTCGGCGAGCCCGGCAACGTCGTCGAGCACCCGCTGCGGGTCCACGAAGGGCACGGAGTGGCCGGCCGGGGTCGAGATGACCACCACCGGCCAGCGGCGGCCCTGGCGCTGCAGCTCGGCGGCGAGCTCGCGTGCCTGGTCCTCGGAGGCGACACGCCGAACTCGCGCTGGCACGCGTGGCTCGGTCATCGGGCCTCCTCACCCTCGGTGGTGAGGCAGCGTACCGCCACCAACTGACGGGCACTGCAAGGACCCCGCCCGGGACCACTGATCAAGGAGCGTCCGGGCCCCGCCTAAGATCGATTCATGACCGCAGTCGACTCCCCCGCGCTCGAGGCTCGTGTCCGCGACGCACTGACCGGCGTGCTCGACCCCGAGATCCGGCGCCCCATCACCGACCTGGGCATGGTCCGGTCGGTCGACGTCTCCGCGGGCGGGCACGTCGCCGTCGGGGTGGACCTCACCGTCGCGGGCTGTCCGATGAAGTCGACGCTGGTCAAGGACGTGACGGCGGCCGCGACGGCGGTCGAGGGCGTGTCCGGCGTCGACGTCGAGCTGGGCGTGATGACGCCCGAGCAGCGGTCCTCGCTGCGCTCGATGCTGCGCGGCGGCGCGGGCGACCCCGTCATCCCGTTCTCGCAGCCGGGCTCGATGACCAAGGTGTTCGCGGTCGCGTCGGGCAAGGGCGGCGTGGGCAAGTCGTCCGTCACGGCGAACCTCGCTGTGGCCCTGGCCGCCGACGGGCTGTCGGTGGGCGTGATCGACGCCGACATCTACGGCTTCTCGATCCCCCGGATGCTCGGTGTGGACCGGCAGCCGACGCGAGTCGACAACATGCTGTTGCCGCCCATCGCCCACGGCGTCAAGGTGGTCTCGATCGGCATGTTCGTGCCGAAGGGCCAGCCCGTCGTCTGGCGCGGGCCGATGCTGCACCGCGCGCTGGAGCAGTTCCTCGCGGACGTGTTCTGGGGCGACCTCGACGTGCTGCTGCTCGACCTGCCGCCCGGCACCGGCGACATCGCGATCTCGGTGGCGCAGCTCCTGCCGTCGTCCGAGATCCTCGTGGTCACCACGCCGCAGGCCGCGGCCGCGGAGGTGGCCGAGCGGGCCGGGTCGGTGGCGACCCAGACGTCGCAGGGCGTCGTGGGCGTGGTCGAGAACATGTCGTGGCTGGAGCAGCCCGACGGCACCCGGCTGTCGATCTTCGGCGAGGGCGGCGGCGAGCAGGTCTCGGCGCGGCTCACCCAGGTGATCGGCAAGGACGTGCCGCTGCTCGGCCAGGTGCCGCTCGACGTCGCCGTCCGGGAGGGCGGGGACGCCGGCACGCCGGTCGTGCTCGCCGACCCCGACTCACCTGGCGCGAAGGTGCTGCGCGAGGTCGCCTCCGCGCTGGCCACGCGCAAGCGGGGGCTCGCCGGGATGCAGCTGGGGATCAACCCCGCCTGACTCAGCGGCGTCGCCCGTAGGCAAGCCTCCGGACCAGCACCTCGGCCGGGCCGGTGGCCAACCTCCCTTTTGAGGCCCTGGTTTCTTCGCTTTGAGCCGCCCCAAAGCGAAGAAACCAGGGCCTCAAAGGGGATGCGTCAGCACGGCCTGCCGGGACGCGCCGTCAGAGCCCGCCCGCGAACTGCGAGATCAGGGACGGTACGGCGGCGTCGAACCCGGCGACGTCGAGCATCCCCGGATCGGACGGGTTCGCGATCGAGAACTCCGTGGCGGTCATGCCGACCACCACGAGCCGCGCCGGGATGCCCGTGCGCTCCCGGTACTGCCGCAGCGCCTGGTGCGGGTGGACCTCGCCGTGCCAGGTCTCGTTGTCGGTGTAGACCACGAACGTGTCGACCTCCAGGCCGTTGGCCAGCGCGTACAGCATCGGCTGCGCGCAGTCCGTGCCGCCCATCGGCATCTCGTCGACGACGCGCAGGGCGTCGTCGAGCCGACGGCGCGGCGAGATGGGCAGCGGCGTGATCGCCGGCGGGTCCCAGGAGCCGTCCGCCGCGGCGGCAAACCCCACCGCCGACGAGCCCGGTTCGGTCGCGAGCTGCACCAGCGCCAGCGCCGCGGACGCCTCCCGCGCCGTGAGCGGCATGCCCGCGATCGGCGCGCTCATCGAGCCCGACACGTCCACGGCGAGCAGCAGCCGCTTGCCGGAGGGCTCGATCGCGCCGAACGCAGCGTAGAAGCCGGCGTCGAGCGCATCGACGACGCGCTGCGTCGGCTCCCACGTGCCCGTGCCCCGTGCCGAGAGGCCCGACGCGTAGGTCCGCTGCGCCACCAGCACGTTCACCGGGTGCACGCGCGCGCGACGGAGCCGCTCGGGGTCGGCAAGCAGGGCCGCGACCTCGTCGGTCCGGCCGCCGACGGCGGGCAGCAGTCCCAGCCGCGTCAGCCGCGGGAGCTGACGCATCAGCGCCGTGGCGGGCAGGCCGACGTCGAGCAGCGCATCCCACACCGCCGGCTCGGCGAGTGCAGCGTCGGGCAGCATCTCCCAGGTCAGGCCCGCATCGCGGACGAGCGCCGACCAGGTCGCCGCGTCCGACGCCGCCTGCGCCCGGAGGAACGCCTCGACCAGGGCGGGCGTGTGCTCGCCGGTCGCGCCGCGCACGATCCAGTCGAACGTCGCCCGCAGGCCGGGGTCGGCGGTGACGGGGTGCGCCAGGCGCAGCAGGTCGCGGTGCGACCACCCCTCGCGCTGCCGGTACTTGACCGCCTGGTAGGCGACGGCGTCGGCGTCCTTGGCCGTGTACCAGCCGCCGACGGCGCGACGCAGCCCGCGACCCCAGCCCCGGAACTGCTCGACGTAGCCGGCGAACAGGAACAGGTGCGTGCCGGTGCGCGCGACCTGCGGCACCGCCGCGAGCGCCAGGGCCGCCGACTCCGGGACCGAGGCCGCGTAGGCGAGCGCGAACAGGGCCGGGTTCTGCCGGGGCGCGGCGCCGCTGGTGGAGACCTCGACGATCGTGTCGACGAGGGTCACCGGGTCCGCGGCCGCCATCCGGCCCACGACCTCGGCGTTCTCGCGGGCCAGCGCGCCGGCGGTGGCGTAGTACGTGCCGCCGTCGACGCCGAGCGTCAGGAACCGCCGCAGGCGGGCGGCGTCGTCGAGGACGAAGGTGTAGCCGCCGGCGGAGTTCGCCTGCTGGCGCGCGTCGGCGGGCTGGTTCTGGGGAGTCCGACGACGGTTGACGGCGCGCAGGATGTCCATGGCGAAGCTCCTCTCGGGGGCGGGTCGTTCTGACGGGCAGAAAGGAGCGGCGGCGGGCAGGACCCGTCGCCGCTCCCGGCACATGGACGAGCGGGCGTGTGTCTGCCCTCCGAGTCCGCCGACCGAAGTCGACGGGCAGCGACCCCGGTTGCCCGGGGCGGGACTCGAACCCGCGACCGCTGCTGTGTGCCAGATGATCGAAGGACTCCGGCCCGCTCTGACGAGGCACGGGCGGGCGTGTTGTCGACCGCCGGCGTTACGCTCTACCGCTTGAGCTACGCCGCCCTGGCGGGCGACGGCGGGACTCGAACCCGCAACCTTTCCATGGGAAGTGGTAACCGACGCTCTCCGGCCCACCCGTGCTCGTTCCGTGTTCTGTTGTCGAGTCAGGACCCTAGGGCGATCGAACCCCGGTGACCAGGCTTTATCCCGGCTTCGCCCGCCGAAGATTCGCCAGCAGCAGATACGGGTGCCCCGTCGCCCCCGATGCGGTTCGGTGGGCACCATGCGAATCCTGGTGCTCGGTGGAACCGTCTTCCTGTCCCGTGCGGTAGCGGCGGCCGCGGTGGCCCGCGGCCACGACGTCGTGTGCGCGGCGCGCGGCGTGAGCGGCACGGTGCCCGACGGCGCCACGCTGGTGCGCTGGGACCGCGCCGACGCGGTGCCCGCGGAGCTGACGGAGCGGCCGTTCGACGCCGTCGTCGACGTCTCCCGCATCCCGTCGCACGTGCGCGCCGCCGTCGCGGCCTTCCCGGACGCCCACTGGACGTTCGTCTCGACCGTCAACGTCTACGCCGACACGGCCACCGTCGGCGGCACCCCCGCGACCCTGCCCCTGCTCGACCCGATCGAGACCGACGAGGACCCGGCCTCCGGCCCCGAGATCTACGGCGCCATGAAGGTCGCCTGCGAGACCGTCGTCCGCACCGGCGCGGCGGCCGCCCTCGTGATCCGCCCCGGCTTGATCGTCGGGCCGGGCGACCCGAGCGGCCGGTTCACCTACTGGCCGGCCCGGTTCGCGCAGGCCGCCGAGGACGGTCTGCCGGTGCTGGTGCCCGAGCCCGTGGACGACCCGGTCCAGCTCGTGGACGTCCGCGACCTCGCGGAGTGGATCGTGACGGCGGCGGAACAGGGCACGAAGGGCGACTTCGACGCGGTCTGCCCGCCCGTGCCCCGGTCGGAGCTGCTGGCCGGGGTGGCCGACGGCGTCGGCGCGCACCCGGCGCTGGTCGCGGTCGCCCCGGACGTCCTCACCGAGCACGAGGTGGCGCAGTGGTCCGGGCCCCGGTCCATCCCGTTCTGGGTCGCGGACCTGGCCGAGGGCGGGTTCATGACGCACGACGTCGCGTCGTCGCTGGAGGCGGGCCTGCGGATCCGGCCCTTCGCCGAGACCGCCCGCGACACCGTCGCCTGGCTCCGCGCCACACCGGACGCCAAGGTCACTGGCCTCACGCGGGACGAGGAGCAGGAGGTGCTGGCCGCCGTCCGGGGGTGAGCGCGCCGCGGGCGTGCGCAGGGCGCGGCGGACGACGTCGGGAAGCGTATTCCCACACGCTCGCCGAGGACCTACCGTTGTGCTGGGTACTCCGGACGAACGGCCCGCCGGGCCGTTCCCGACCTGGACAAGGAAGTCCTCATGACGCACAGCACACACCGGGCACGGGTCCTCGCGGGCAGCGCCGCCCTGGCCGTCACCCTGACCACGGCCGGCCTCGCCGTGGGGCCGGCCGCCGCCGGCTACGGCGAGGCAGTGGTCGAGCCCGTCGAGACCGACCTCGCCGGCAAGGACTGGGTCACAACCCACGCCACCAGCAACGATGCTGACTCCGGCCGGGCGACCGACGGCGACGAGAGCACCGCCTGGACGCCGTCGGCCGGCGCCGCCACGGGCCCGAAAAAGAAGGACCAGGCCCTCACCCTCGACCTGGGCGGCGCCTACGACGGGCTGCACAAGATCGAGGTCGTGCTCGCGGACGCGAAGCCCGCGCGCTACGTCGTCGAGGTCTCCAAGGACAAGAAGCGCTGGACCACCGTCGCCGACCATCACGACGGCCGCAGCGGAGCGGCCGGCACCACCGCCCTGGTCGACCGCGACGGCACCCGCTACGTGCGCGTCCGGTTCACCGACCCCGCCGCGGCCAGGGACACCAGGAACGGCATCGCCGAGGTCCACGCCTACAACTACCTGCGCGACGACCTGCGGCTCGGCGCCGACCTCTCCTACGCCGACCAGGAGCGCGACCAGCCGTACTACCTCGACGCGGAGGCGGCCCTGGCCGGCGAGCCGGACCCCGGCCCGCACCTGCTCGACGTGGTCAAGGACCGCGGCATGGAGCACCTGCGCCTGCGCATCTGGAACGACCCGCGCGACGAGACCACCGGCGTCGAGACGGACCCGGCCTACCAGGGGCCCGAGCGCTCGCTCACGGTCGCCCGCGAGATCGTCGACCGCGACCTGAGCCTCGGCATCGACTTCCACTACGCCGACAGCTGGGCCGACCCGAGCAAGCAGCCCAAGCCGCGCGCCTGGGCCGAGCTGCCGTTCGACGAGCTGACCGAGCAGGTCCACGACTTCACCGCGGACTACTTGACCCGCCTCAAGGAGCAGGGCACCACCCCGGCCAAGGTCGCGGTGGGCAACGAGGTGATCAACGGGTTCCTGTACGGCAGCGAGGCGCAGATCATCGGCACCACCGCGCCGCAGTACTTCACGGACGAGGCCGACGTCTACCAGTCCCAGCCCGGCGGCGGCCTCCTGTGGGACTACTGGCGCAGCGACGACCCGGAGGAGCAGCGGCTCTACACGGAGCAGTGGGACCGGTTCGCCACGCTCATGGCGTCCGGCATCGAGGCGGTGCGCGAGGCGTCCCCGGAGTCCGAGGTCGAGATCCACGCGATCGTGGACACCGGCCGCCTCGACAAGACCATGGAGTTCTGGACCCAGCTGCTGACCCGGCTCGAGGCCGCCGACGCCGCCCCCGACGTGCTGGCCCTGTCCTACTACCCCGAGTGGCACGGCAGCCCCGAGGAGCTGGAGCACAACCTGCACACCATCGCCGGCGCGTTCCCGGACTACGCGCTCGACGTCGCCGAGACGGCCTACCCGGCGGAGAGCTGGCCGCCCGGCGACCCGACGCCGCTGCCCAACTCGCCGTTCCCCGTGACCGTCCAGGGCCAGGCCGACGCGATCCAGCGGGTCTTCCAGGTCGCCAACGACGTGCCCGGCAACCGCGTCCAGGGCGTGCTGGTCTGGGAGCCCGCGAACTGGCAGCCCATGTTCACCTGGGTCGAGACCGGCTCCGGCTGGTTCCCCGAGGCCAACGCGTCGCTCGACGTCTTCCGCGAGAGCGACGTCACGCACGTGCTGCAGGACGACGTCCGCCTGGTCACCCGGGTGCACGACGACGTGCGGCTGCCCCGCACCGTCGACGTGCTGTCACCGGGCGACCGCCGGACGGCTCGCACCGCCGTCGTCTGGCAGGCCGTTCCCGACGACGCGACCGCCGTCCCGGGCACCTTCACCGTCTCCGGGACGACGGAGTACGGTCCCGTCACGGCGACGGTCCGCGTACTGCCCGGCCGTTGACCACGTTCCACCAGATACACCCCTGAAAGGACCCTCATGCCTGAGACCTCCAGCTTCACCCCCGGACCGCGGTTCGACGGCTGGCTGACCGGCGTCGAGCAGATCGGCTACGGCGGCGACTACAACCCCGAGCAGTGGCCCGAGGAGGTCTGGGCCGAGGACGTCCGGCTCATGAACGAGGCGGGCGTGAACCTCGTCAGCCTCGGCATCTTCAGCTGGGCGCTGCTGGAGCCGCGGCCGGGCGAGTTCGACTTCGGCTGGCTGGACCGCATCATCGGGCTGCTGCACGACGGCGGCGTCCGCATCCTGCTGGCCACGCCGACGGCGGCCCCGCCCGCCTGGCTGTACGCGGCCCACCCGGACGCGCGGGTCGTCGACCGGGACGGCACGCCGATGGGCCCGGGCGGCCGCGGGCTGATGGCGCCCACCGCCCCCGCCTACCGCGAGGCCGCGCTCCGCATCACCACGGCCCTCGCCGAGCGGTACGGCACGCACCCGGCGCTGGCGGGCTGGCACGTGCACAACGAGTACGGCGCACCTGTGGCGCTGGACTACTCGGCCCACGCCCAGCGTGCGTTCCGCGAGTGGCTGCGCGAGCGGTACGGCTCGCTCGACGCGCTCAACGCAGCCTGGGGCACCGCCTTCTGGGGCCAGCACTACGCCGACTGGGAGCACGTCCAGGTCCCGGCGGCCGCTCCCGAGGCGGTCAACCCCGCACAGCAGCTCGACTTCGCGCGGTTCTCGGACGCCGCCCTGCGGGCGTGCTTCATCGCGGAGCGCGACGCCGTCCGCGAGCACTCGTCCGCCCCGGTGACCACCAACTTCATGGCCGCGAGCTGCCCGGCCACCGACCTGTTCGCGTGGGGCAAGGAGGTCGACCTCGTCTCGAACGACCACTACCTGCGTGCGGCCGACCCGCGCGGCTACGTGGGGCTCTCCCTCGCCGCCGACCTCACCCGGTCGGTCGCGGGCGGCAAGCCGTGGCTCCTGCTGGAGCACTCGACGTCGGCCGTGAACTGGCAGCCGCGCAACGTCGCCAAGCGACCCGGCGAGCTGGCCCGCAACTCGTTCGCGCACCTGGGCCGCGGCGCGGACGCGATCATGTTCTTCCAGTGGCGCGCCTCCCGCTCCGGCGCGGAGAAGTTCCACTCCGCGATGCTCCCGCACGCCGGCACGGGCTCGCGGGTGTGGCGCGAGGTGGCCGAGCTCGGCGCGAACCTCGGCAGGCTGACGGAGCTGCGCGGTTCCACGGTGCGGGCCGACGTCGCCCTGGTGTGGGACTACGAGTCGTTCTGGGCGCAGGACCTGGAGTTCCGGCCCAGCGAGGGCGCACGCCACGGCGAGCGCGTCGACGCCTACTACGACCGGCTCTGGCGGGACGGCCACACGGTCGACCTGGTGCGGCCGAGCCAGGACCTGTCGGGGTACAAGCTGGTCGTCGCCCCGGCGTCGTACCTGCTGCGGGCCGAGGACGCCGCGAACCTCACCGCCTACGTCGAGGGCGGCGGATCGCTGCTGGTGAGCTACTTCAGCGGCATCGTCGACGAGCACGACGCTGTGCACCCCGGCGGCTTCATGGCCCCGCTGCGCGACGCGCTCGGCGTGTGGGTGGAGGAGTTCCTGCCGCTGCGCGCCGAGGAGGCTCTCACGGTCGCCTACCGGGCCGGGGCCGCAGGGGCAGGCTCCGCGACCAACGACACCACCGACCTCACCGGCACGGTCTGGGCCGACGACCTGGTGCTGGACGGCGCCGAGCCGGTCGGCACCTACGTCGACGGCCCCAAGCCCGGCGGGGCGGCGATCACCCGGCACCGGTACGGCGCGGGCACGGGCTGGTACGTGTCCACCGCCCTCGACGCCGACACGCTGGCCACGGTCATGGCCGACGTCTACGCGGGCGCGGGCCTGGCGCAGTCCGGCACCGTGGACGGGCTGGAGGTGGTGCGCCGGTACGGCGACGCCGCCACCTGGACCGTTGCGGTCAACCACACCGACGGCGACGTGAAGCTGCCCCTGGACTCGCCCGCCACCGACGTCCTCACCGGGCAGGAGGTCGCGGGCGACGCGGACGTGCCCGCCGGGGCGGTCCGCGTGCTGCGCCAGGGCGCCTGACGCCCGTCCCCATGGCGAGCGCGCCGGTCTCGCTGCCTGACCGGCGGTCGGCCCGGCGCGCTCGACGGGCAATAATCAGTTCCGTGACCACCATCAACTGGCTCGAGGCCTGGACCGCCGAGGACGGCGCGCACCGGGTCGACGAGCTCTTCACCCGTTCGTTCGACGGCGCCCCCGAGGGCGTCTGGTCCGCCCCCGGGCGGGTCAACCTCATCGGCGAGCACACCGACTACAACGCCGGTCTGTGCCTGCCGACGGCGCTGCCGCACCGCACCTACATCGCGCTGCGGCCGCGTGAGGACGACCTGGTCCGGCTGGTGTCGGCGCAGGCCGAGGGCGTCTGGGAGGCCCGCCTGTCCGACGTCGCGCCCGGCGCGGTCCAGGGCTGGGGCGCCTACGTCGCCGGTGTCGCCTGGGCGCTGGCCGAGGCCGGGCACAAGGTCGGCGGCTTCGACGCCGCCGTCGACTCGTGCGTGCCGTTCGGCGCCGGCCTGAGCTCCTCGGCGGCCCTGGAGGCCGCCGTCGCCGTCGCCCTCGACGGCGTGGCGGGCCTCGGCCTCACGGCGTCCGACGCCGGCCGGGCCGAGCTGGTCGACGCCACGCGCCGCGCGGAGAACGAGATCGCCGGTGCTCCCACGGGCGGGCTCGACCAGTCGGCGTCGCTGCGCTGCCGCGAGGGCTACGCCCTGCTGCTCGACTTCCGCCCGGGCCTGAAGCCGCTGGAGTCGGGCGTGCCGGTCCCGTTCGACCTGGACACCGCCGGGCTCACGCTCCTGGTCGTCGACACCAAGGCCGAGCACTCGCACGTCTCCGGCGAGTACGGCGCCCGCCGCGCCTCGTGCGAACAGGCGGCGGAGCTGCTGGGCCTGGACTCGCTGCGCGAGATCGCGCCGACGCTCGGCGGCATGGGCATCGACCGCGCGCTGGCCGAGCTCGAGCCCCACGACCCCGACGGCGTGCTGCGCCGCCGCGTGCGCCACGTCGTGTCCGAGATCGACCGCACCGCGCGGTTCGCCGACCTGGTGCGGGAGGGCCGTGCGGCCGACGTCGGCCCGTTCATGGTCGCCTCGCACGTCTCCCTGCGGGACGACTACGAGGTCTCCTGCCGCGAGCTCGACCTCGTCGTCGACTCGGCGATGGCCGCGGGCGCGCTCGGCGCGCGCATGACGGGCGGCGGGTTCGGCGGCAGCGCCATCGCGCTGGTCCGCCTGTCCGACGTCGACACGGTCGCCCAGGCGGTCGCGGACGCGTTCGCCGACGCCGGCCTGACCGAGCCGGTGTTCCTGCTGGCGCCGCCGTCGGCCCCGGCCGCCTGAGCGCGACCCCACCACGAGGGCCCCGCACCGTCAGGTGCGGGGCCCTTGCGCGCAAAGGCTTGGCTTCACCCCGTACTTTCATCCCCTTTCGGCTGGTACCTGGACTAATGTCCACCGGACTGCCCTGTCCCCGCCGCGAGGAGCCCCCGTGGGTGCTGTCCGCCAGTACGTCTTCCCCACCGCCCGGATCATCATCTGGGCGGTGATCGCCGCCGCGCTCGTGGTCCTGGCGCTCAAGGGCGCCGAGCTCGACCCGCCGGACGCGCTGCAGCCCACGGGCGAGATCACCGAGGCCGTGATCCCCGTCGAGAAGGGCTCCGTCACCAACGCGGTCACGGTGCCGGCGTCCGTGGTGACCGACCCGCCGGTGGAGCTCAAGGCCACCGCCAACGGCGTCATCGCCGAGATCCAGGTCGACGACGCCAAGGTCGACAAGGGCACCCGCGTGCTGTGGATCAAGAGCGAGGAGCCCGTCGAGCCCGTGGTCGAGGTCGACGAGAAGACCGGCGAGGAGACCGTCACCGAGAAGGAGCCCAAGGTCACCTGGACCTCGGCCCTCGCGCCGGTCTCCGGCACCGTGGACATCACGGCGCTGAAGGACCAGGCGGTCGCCGTGGGCGAGGTCATCGGCACCATCTCGCCCGGCACCCTCTCGGTCTCCGGCACGCTGACCGCCGACCAGCAGTACCGGCTGGTCGGCGCCAAGGGTTCCGCACAGGTGACGCTCAAGGGCGGGCCGGCGCCGTTCACGTGCACCGGGCTGACGATCGGCGAGGCGCCCGGCGACACGGGCGCGACGACGGGCGGCGAGGAGATGGGGGGCGCACCCGAGGCGGCCACGGGCGCCGTCCACTGCTCCATCCCGCCCAAGGTCAAGGCGTTCTCCGGCCTGGGCGCCGAGATCGAGATCACGAACGGCGACGCGAAGGACGTCGTCGTCGTGCCGATCAGCGCCGTGCTCGGCACCTCCCAGACCGGCCGGGTGTGGACCGTCAAGGAGGAGGGCGCCGAGCCCGAGCCCCGCGACGTGACCCTGGGCCTGACCGACGGGCTGCAGGTCGAGGTCACCAAGGGCCTGAAGGCCGGCGAGCAGATCCTGGAGTTCACGCCCGTCGACGACGGCACGGAGGGCGGCGTCGACTGCGAGGACATGAGCGCCTACGACGACGCGGCGATGAACGGCGACACCGCCACGGTGCAGATGTTCGAGGAGGAGTGCTTCGGATGACCGTCATCCCGCTCGTCGACCTCCAGGGCGTCACCCGGCACGTGGAGCTCCCCGACGGGAGCACGCTGGAGATCCTCCGCGGGGTGGACCTGACGGTCGGCCCCGGTGAGCACGTCGCGATCGTCGGCCGCTCCGGCACCGGCAAGTCCACCCTGCTGAACATCCTGGGCCTGCTCGACTCGCCCACCTCCGGCGAGTACCTCCTGGAGGGCGAGCCCGTCGGCCGCCTGCGCAGCCGGGCCCTGGCCCGCCGCCGGGGCGACGACTTCGGCTTCGTGTTCCAGCAGTTCAACCTGCTCCAGGGCCGGACGGCGCTCGAGAACGTCGCCGCGCCCCTGCTGTACGCGCGCGGCAAGCAGTTCTGGAACCGCACCCGGCTCGCCGCGCAGTCCCTCGAACGGGTCGGCCTGGGCGAACGCCTCGACACCCGGCCGGAGAAGCTCTCGGGCGGCGAGCAGCAGCGGGTCGCCATCGCCCGCGCGCTCGTGCGCGGGCCGCGCGTCATCCTCGCCGACGAGCCCACGGGGGCGCTCGACGTCGAGACCGGCCAGGCGATCATGACCCTCCTGGACGACGCCGCGAGCGACACCGGGTCCGCGCTGGTGACCATCACGCACGACCTGGCGATCGCCGCCCGCGCCGACCGCCAGTTCCGGCTGGCCGACGGCGTGCTGGTGCCCATCCACCTCGACGCTCCCGCCGCCGTGGCCGAGTCAGGGCCCAGGTCCGGGTCCGAGCCTGCCGGGGTCCCCGCATGACCGGCGTCGTGGGCGCGATCGTCGAGGCCTGGGACGAGCTGCGGATCCACCGGGTCCGCGTGCTGCTCGCGCTGATCGGCGTCGCCTGCGCCGTCACCGCGATCACCGGCATCACCGCCGCCGTGACGATGTTCGGCCAGGCCATGCAGGAGCAGAACGAGCGCATGTCGGGCCGCGACACGACGCTGGAGGCCTGGTCGATGGGGCCGTCCGAGGCCGGGATGACCGCGGCCGAGGTGGACGCGGTCGTCGACGCCGTGGCCGAGCGGCACAAGATCTCGTACCACTCCGTGCGCGCGACCGCCGACCTCGCGGTGCGCGGCGGGGATGCCGGAACCTATGTCGACTGGTCGGCCGTCGACGTCGACAGCGGGACCATCACCCGCCAGGACCTCGAGGCGGGCCGCTGGTTCACCGAGTCCGACGCCGAGCGGCTGGCCCCCGTGCTCGTGGTGAACCAGGCCTTCCTCGACGCCTACGCCGACGGCGCCCCCGTGACCGCGCACCCGAAGGTCGTGCTCGACGGCGAGTCTCCGGTTGCCGCGACCGTGATCGGCGTGGTGCCCGTGCAGTGGAACGACGAGGGGCCGCGCGCCATGATGCTGTTCGACCAGGCGGTGCGCTGGTTCCCCGACCGGGTGCTGGCCGACAGCTACCGGTTCTGGGTGCCGCCGGAGCTGGCCGACCAGTTCGCCGAGGTGCTGCCCCGCGACCTGGCGGCGGCGGGCGTCCCGTTCGACGTGCAGAAGCCGATGGCCGACGCCGTGGTGATCGACAGCGTGCTGCAGTACCTGGTGCTCGGGGTCGGCGGGTTCGCGCTGCTCCTGGGCGGGCTCGGGCTGCTCAACATCGCGCTGGTCACCGTGCGCTACCGGATCCGGGAGATCGGCATCCGGCGGTCCTTCGGCGCCACCAGCGGGCGCGTGTTCTTCGGCGTCCTCATGGAGTCGGTGGTCGCCACCACCGTGGCGGGCGTGGTCGGCGTGGTGATCGCGGTGGCCGTGATCAAGAACATCCCGATCGACCGCATCTTCGGCCGGCCGCTCGACGACCTGCCGGGCTTCCCGTTCGACGCCGCCCTGGTGGGCATGGCGTGCGCCGTCGGGATCGGGGCGCTGGCCGGACTGATCCCGGCAATCTACGCGGTGCGCGTCAAGGTGATCGACGCGATCCGGTACTAGAGCTCGTAGGTCGCCACGACCGGGGCGTGGTCGCTCCAGCGCTCGGCGTAGGTGGGCGCGCGGTCGACCTCGACCTTGCGGCAGGCGCCCGCGAGGGCCGGGTTGGCGAGCTGGTAGTCGATGCGCCAGCCGGAGTCGTTGTCGAACGCCGCGCCGCGCCACGACCACCACGTGTACGGGCCCGGGCCGTCTCCCGCGTGGGAGCGGCCCAGGTCCGTCCACCGGTGCTCGTCGAGCCAGCGGGTCACGTACGCGCGCTCCTCGGGGAGGAAGCCGGCGCTCTTCTGGTTGCCCTTCCAGTTCTTGATGTCCACGTTCTGGTGGGCGATGTTGAGGTCGCCCGCCACGACCGCCGGCGCCTCCGCCGCGGAGAGCTCGGCGAGCCGCGCCGTCACCTTCTCCAGGTAGGCGTACTTGGCCACCATCGTGTGCTCCTGGCCCGGGTTGGTGGACCCGGAGTGCAGGTAGGCGGAGACCGCCGTGAGCGTCCCGCCGTCGGGCAGGCGCACGTCGGCCTCGACCCAGCGGCCGGTGTCGGCGCCGGTCTCCGCGGCGCCGTCGGACCCGTGGGTCGCTAGCCCCGTGCGGACGTCGCCGAGCGGCAGCCGGGACGCGACGAGCACGCCGGCGCGGCCCTTGACCTCGCTCTCCGCGTGCGCGACGTGCCAGCCGTCGAGCACCTCACGGACGAGCTTGTCGGGCGCGCGCACCTCCTGGAGCAGCAGCACGTCGGGAGTGCGGGTGGCGATCCAGGACTCGATGCCGCGGCGGACGGCGGCACGGATCCCGTTGACATTGGCGGTGGCGACGATCAGGGGCACCGGGAGAGCCTAACGGCCACCTCTGACAGCGGCGGATCACGACACAGCCCTCGCCTTCTCATGCGACATGCAATATATTGCATTCACGATGCGTTACGCGGGGGGAGATCGAAGGCGCCAGACCTTCGACGCAGCAGGACCGATCCGAGAGCGAGCACATCATGAACACCACCGCCACGAAGCAGACCGTCGTCCTGGTCCACGGCGCGTACGCCGACTCGTCGAGCTGGAACGGCTCGATCACGGCGCTTCGGCAGGCCGGACACCGCGTGATCGCGGTCGCCAACCCGCTCCGCGAGCTGGAGCAGGACGCGCAGTACCTGCGTGACGTGCTCAAGACGATCGACGGGCCCGTCGTCATCGCCGGCCACTCCTACGGCGGGCACGTGATGAGCCACGCGGCCGAGGGCAACCCGGACGTGACCGCCCTGGTCTACGTCGCGAGCTTCCTCGCGGAGCCCGGGGAGAGCCTGGTCGACCTCGTCGAGAAGTTTCCCGGGGCCAAGCTCGGCGGCGCGGCGCAGCCGTTCCCGTACACCACGCCCGAGGGCAGGCAGGGCACGGACCTCTACATCGACCCGGCGCAGTTCCACGAGCTGTTCGCGGGTGACGTCGACGCGACCACGGCGGAGCACATGGCGGCCACCCAGCGTCCGCTCGGGCTCGCCGCGTTCGAGGCGCCGGCCAGCACCGCCGCGTGGAGGTCGATCCCGTCGTGGGTGCTCTCGGCCACGAAGGACCTCGCCGTCCCCGCCGAGCTCTCGCGCTTCATGGCCGAGCGCGCGGGCGCCACGCTCGTCGAGGTCGACGCCTCGCACGCCGTGACGGTCTCCCGGCCGGAGTCCGTGACGAACGTGATCCTCGAGGCCGCGCGGTCCACCGCGCGCTGACTTCGGCCCGCCGAGCACCACCATGGACACGATCGCCCTCTTCGGCATCCCCCTCTGGGCGGAGCTCGCGGCGGTGGCGCTGGGCGCGCTCCAGGGCGCGCTCTTCGCCGGCGCCCTGACCGACCGCCGCATCGACGTGCTGGGCACCGTGCTCGTCGGCATCGGGGTGGCGCTCGGCGGCAGCCTGCTGCGGGACATCCTGCTCGGCGAGCCGCCCACGGTGATCTACGGACCCTGGTACCTGCTCGTCGCGACGGTCACGGCGCTGGCCGGGCTGTCGCTGCAGCGGTTGTTCGCCCGCCTCGACCCCGTCATCCTGGCGCTCGACGCCGTCGTCATCGGCCTGTTCGGCGCGATCGGCACCTCGAAGGCCCTGGCGCTCGGGGTGCCCGCCTTCCCGGCGGTGTTCGTCGGCGCGGCGGCGGCCGTCGGCGGCTCCGTGCTCCGCGACGTGACCCTCAACCTGCCGGTCGCCCTGCTGCACGTCGGGTCGCTCTACGCGGTCGCGGCCGCGGGCGGCGCCGCACTGCTCGTGGCATTCGTGGCCCTGGGGGTCCCCCTCCTCTGGGCGGCAGTCGCCGGCGTGGTGCTCACCACGCTGGTGCGGCTGCTCGCCGTGCGGTACGGCTGGAGGTTCCCCGAGCAACAGGCCCTGACCGTGCGACGCCGGCCGCGCTGAGCGGGCTACGCGCCGTCGTGCGCCGCCTGCAGCGCGGCGACGTCGATCTTGCCCATCGTGAGCATCGCGTTCATCGTGGCGATCTCGGCCGGCGTCGCGTACGAGCCGCTGAGCCGTTCGAGCTCCTTGGGGATCACCTGCCACGACACCCCGAACTTGTCCGTGCACCAGCCGCACGCGCCGGGCTCGCCGCCGTCGGCCGTGAGCAGGTCCCAGTAGTGGTCGACCTCCTCCTGGCCCTCGACGGACAGGTAGAACGAGAACGCCTCGTCGAGGGTGCGGTGCGGCCCTGCGTTCAGCCCGATCACGGGCTGGCCGGCCACCGTGAACTCCACGACGAAGTCCGTTCCTGCCTCGGCTCCCGGAGCGTTCTCCGGCGCCTTCACCACGCGCTCGACCGACGAGCCCGGGATGTGCTCGGCGTAGAACGCGGCGGCCTCGCCGGCCTTGTTGTTCCCGAACCAGAGATGGGTCCGCACGCTCACCATGATGTCCTCCTGAGTCGCTCGGGGCCGCGGCGGCCCCGTCATCAACTCTTCAGACGCCGCGGCACCTCGCAACTCATCGGGTGAGACCAGGGTCAGTGCGTCAGCACCCCGCCGTGCGGCATCTCCCACGCCTCGGCGAGACGGGACGGCCGGATCGCCGACCCGGCGCCGAAGAACTCGCAGAACTTCATGATCAGCGGGTCCCAGCCCACCGGGTCGACGTGGTGGGTGCCCGGCAGGACGAGCTCCTCGGCGACATGACTGCGCAGCACGCGGACGTGGAACACGGTGGCCCCGGAACCGGAGGTACCCAGCGGGGACTCCTGCTCGACGGAGCACTCGAGCTGGACCGGGCACTCCGCGACCCGCGGCGGCCGGACCAGGTCGGACGGCAGCCCGCTCAGGCCGGCCCGGTCGAACTTGTCCGGGACGAACTCGTACCCCATCGCCGCCTTGCGCGGCGGCACGTCAGGTCTGCCGGTGGTGAGCGCCAGCCGGTCCACGGCGTCGACCAGGCCCGACGGCACCAGGTTCAGGACGCACTCGCGCTCGCGCCGGAGGTTCGCCGAGGTCTGGGCGGAGTCGCCGAGACCCAGCGCGCAGTGGTCGCCGAGCCACCAGGCGGACGACATGGGCGCGAGGTTGGCGGAACCGTCGGGGTTCCGCGTCGAGAGGAGCACGACGGGCGTGCCGAAGTACTTGACCTTGAGGTCGATGGTCCTGTGCATGACCTCAGCGTCTCCTCGCCCGGCCCGCCGGGTCTGGCGGCTTTCGGCCGTCGCGCCCCTCCATGACCACGCCGAACGTAGGAGTAGTCGCTCTCTCGGTGCTGAGAGAGCGACTACTCCTACGTTCGACGGCGGGCAGTCAGGCGAGCGTCACGCCAGCGAGCGCTCCGCCGACTCCACCACGTTCGCCAGCAGCATCGCCCGCGTCATGGGGCCGACGCCGCCCGGGTTGGGCGACACCCAGCCCGCGATCTCGGCGGCCTCGGGCGAGACGTCGCCGACGACCCGCGACTTGCCCGTCTCCGGGTTGATCTCGCGGGAGACGCCGACGTCGATGAGCACGGCGCCCGGCTTGACCATGTCGCCGGTCACGATGCCCTTGACGCCCGCGGCGGCCACGACGACGTCGGCCCGCCGCACCAGGGCGGCGAGGTCCTGCGTGCCCGTGTGCGTCAGGGTGACCGTCGCGTTGACGGCGCGCCGCGTGAGCAGCAGGCCGATCGGGCGGCCCACGGTGACGCCGCGGCCCAGGACCACGATCTCCTTGCCGGCGAGCTTGATGCCGTGCCGCTCCATCAGCTCGATGATGCCGTGCGGCGTGCAGGGCAGCGAGGACGTGACGTCCTCGTTGACCCGCAGCACCAGGCGCCCCAGGTTGGTGGGGTGCAGGCCGTCGGCGTCCTTGTCGGGGTCGACGAGCTCCAGCACGCGGTTGGTGTCGATGCCCTTCGGCAGCGGGAGCTGGACGATGTACCCGGTGCAGGCCGGGTCCTCGTTCAGCCGCCGGACCGCGGCCTCGATCTCCTCCTGCGTCGCGGTCTCCGGGAGGTCCTCCCGGATCGACGCGATGCCGACCTCGGCGCAGTCGCGGTGCTTGCCCGCCACGTACCACTGTGAGCCGGGGTCCTCGCCGACCAGCAGCGTGCCGAGCCCCGGCACGACGCCGCGCTCGCGCAGCGCCGTGACGCGGTCCTTGAGCTCCGCCTTGATGGCGGCCGCCGTGGCCTTCCCGTCCAGGATCTGTGCGGTCATCGGCTCAGAGCCCCGGGTAGAGCGGGAACGCGGCGGTGAGCTTCTCGACCCGCGCCGAGAGGGCGTCGACGTCGGTCGCGGCGCCGTCCTTCAGGGCCGTCGCGATGATGTCGGCGACCTCGGTGAACTCGGCGTCGCCGAACCCGCGGGTGGCGAGCGCCGGCGTGCCGATCCGCAGGCCCGAGGTGACGCGCGGGGGGCGCGGGTCGAACGGGACGGCGTTGCGGTTGACGGTGATCCCGGCGTCGTGCAGGAGGTCCTCGGCCTGCTGGCCGTCGAGCTGCGAGTTGCGCAGGTCCACGAGCACCAGGTGCACGTCGGTGCCGCCCGTCAGCACGGACGCGCCGGCCGCGGCGACGTCGGGCTGCGAGAGGCGCTCGGCGATGATCGACGCGCCGCGGAGCGTGCGCTCCTGGCGGTCCTTGAAGGACTCGGTCGCGGCGACCTTGAACGAGACGGCCTTGGCGGCGATCACGTGCATGAGCGGGCCGCCCTGCTGGCCCGGGAACACCGCGGAGTCGATCTTCTTGGCGTACTCCTGCTTGGACAGGATGAAGCCGGAGCGCGGCCCGCCGATCGTCTTGTGCACGGTCGAGGAGACGACGTCGGCGTGCGGCACCGGCGACGGGTGCAGCCCCGCGGCGACGAGCCCGGCGAAGTGCGCCATGTCGACCCAGAGCTTGGCGCCGACCTCGTCCGCGACCTCGCGGAACGCGGCGAAGTCGAGGTGGCGCGGGTAGGCCGACCAGCCGGCGATGATGACGTCGGGGCGGTGCTCCAGCGCCTTCTTGCGCACCTCGTCCATCTCGATGCGGTAGGACTGCGGGTCCACGCCGTAGGCGCCGACGTCGTACAGCTTGCCGCTGAAGTTGATCTTCATGCCGTGCGTGAGGTGGCCGCCGTGGGCCAGCTCGAGGCCGAGGATCTTGTCGCCCGCGTTGATCAGGGCGTGCAGCACCGCGGCGTTGGCCTGGGCGCCGGAGTGCGGCTGGACGTTGGCGTGCTCGGCGCCGAACAGGTCCTTGGCGCGGGCGATCGCCAGGTTCTCGGCGATGTCCACCTGCTCGCAGCCGCCGTAGTAGCGGCGGCCCGGGTAGCCCTCGGCGTACTTGTTGGTCAGGACCGAGCCCTGGGCCTCCAGGACGGCGCGCGGCACGAAGTTCTCGGACGCGATCATCTCGAGCGTGTCACGCTGGCGGGCCAGCTCTCCGTCCAGGACGGCGGCGATCTCGGGGTCGAGCTCGGCGAGCGGGGTGGCGAGCGGGTCGGGGGTCGATGCGCTCATGGCTCCTCGATTCATGCGGGACGGGGAATGGTCGGACGGCGGTGGAGGGCACACGCGCCGTGACACGACTGGCCCGGGCGTGCACCTCTCACAAGGTGACCCAGGGCCCAGGCGAACGACCCGTCGTCGGCATGACTCGTCGCTCCCCGGTGGTGATCCACCTGACGCCAGTCGCGACCCGAAGATCGTAGCAGCGGCGGCCGGAGCCCGTACCGTGCGGCCAGCACACGCCCGCCGCGTGCCCACAGCGCGCCCGCCCGACACCCGTCCGACACCCGGCCGCAGGCCAGGAACCGCAGGATTGCAGCGAAAGTACCTGAGACCCTTTTGCGATTCATCCCGACGTCGCTACTGTGCCGCCATGCCCTCCCCCGTGTCACCGGACGCAGGCGTTCCGGAGCACCAGCCAGACCCGCGCCGCAGCTCCGGCCAGTTCGAACCGGTCCAGCGTTCCAGTCAGTTCCAGCCCGCCCAGCGTTCCGGCCAGTTCCAGCCGCGGACCGGCCAGTTCCCGGCCCGGTCCGGCGCGACGCCGCTGCCGCCCGGCCGGACCCAGCCGCCCGGCCCGGACCTGCCGTCCGGCGGGACCGGCGAGGCCGACGGCAAGGGCGGCCGGCGCAAGGGCGGCGGGCGGCGGGACTGGATCTGGTCCGCCGTCGCCTTCCTCGTCGCCGTCGGCGTGATCATCGCCGTGGGCATCCACTTCTTCGGGCCGGACGGCACGGACGACGTCGCCGCCGCATGGGCGGTCGACGCGTGCGCCGGACCGAACCCCTCGCCCTCGGGCACGGACGGGGCCGACGCCTACCGCCCCCTGCCGTGCGACGACGCCGACGCCACGGTCTCGATCCTCGAGATCCAGGACGCCGTGTCGTTGGCGCAGCTGCACTGCCCGGCCGGCACCGACGTCGTCTTCCAGAAGGACGGCCAGGCCGGCGGCGAGACCCAGGCGGTGTGCGCGCGCAACCTGGCCGACGACCACCCCGGGGACCCGGGCAAGGGCGGCGGACAGCTCGTGAGCGGCGACTGCGTGGACGGCGACGGCGGCGAGCTCGCCTGCTCGTCGGACGGCGCGCGCAAGGTCACGGCCCTCATCGTCAGCGGGATGGAGTGCCCCGAGGGCACCCAGGACAAGCTCGAGCTCGGGTACGACGCGACCCGCAGCTTCGAGACGGTCTGCCTCGCCGGCTGACCTCTCACCTGCGGCGTCATCCAGCGCTCACCCAGCCGAAACCAGCATTCATCGGGCATTGGCTAGATTTGCGACATGGGGCACCGGCGGCAGACCGTCTTCGAGCGTAACGTTCCGGCCAGGTCTGTCGTCGACCATGCCCTGGCCAGGACACGGCAAGCCGTGTTCTGGCAGGACGACCTGGGCGAGCCCGTCGCCTACCCCGCGCTGTCGGCCCCGGTGCGGGCCGACGTCGCCGTCGTCGGCGCCGGGTACGCCGGCTTGTGGGCGGCGCTGCTGGCCAGGCAGCGGCACCCCGGGGCGCGCGTGGTGCTGATCGAGGGCAGGTCCGTCGGCTGGGCCGCGTCCGGCCGCGACGGCGGGTTCTGCGGGACGCGGCTCACGTACGGCGCCCGGCCCGACGCCGACGAGCGCGCCGCGCTGACCCGGCTCGGCCATGAGCACCTGGCGGCCGTCGGCTCCGCCGTGACGGGACTCGGCCTGGACTGCCCGTGGGAGCGCACCGGCGTGGTCGACCTGGCCGTCGAGCCCCACCACATCGACAGGCTGCAGGAGGCCGCGAGCGCCGCCGCCCGGATCGGCGCACCGCACACCTTCCTCGACCGGGCCAAGGTGCGTGCCGAGATCGCCAGCCCCACCTACGAGGCCGGCCTGGTCCGCCCCGACGACGTCGTGCTCACGCACCCCGCACGGCTGGCCGCCGGGCTGGCGCGGGCGGCGAGCGCGCTCGGCGTCGAGATCTTCGAGCAGACGCGGGTCACCCGGCTGGTACCGCCGGGGCGGGGCGGGGGCGGCGACGTCGTCCTGCGCACCACCTCGCCCGCGGGCGAGGCCGCCGTGCGCGCGGACCGCGTGGTGCTCGGGA
The DNA here is from genome assembly GCF_042731755.1 of Promicromonospora sp. NPDC059942. Classification (NCBI taxonomy): domain Bacteria; kingdom Bacillati; phylum Actinomycetota; class Actinomycetes; order Micrococcales; family Promicromonosporaceae; genus Promicromonospora; species Promicromonospora sp. NPDC059942. Next base: position 50,036 of record NZ_JBHWLR010000011.1, on the reverse strand, counting down.
CGGGCGCGTTCCCGTCCCTGCTGCGGCGCTACCGCCGGCACACCGTGCCGGTGTACGAGTACGCGATAGCGACGGAGCCCCTGTCCGCCGAGCTGCTGGGCGCCATCGGCTGGCGCGGCCGGCAGGGGCTGCGGGACCTGGCCCGCCGGGCCCACCGCTACCGGCTCACGGCCGACGACCGGATCGTGTTCGGCGGGCACGACGTCGTCTACCACCCCGGCGGGCACCTGCGCCGCGCCTACGAGAACCGGCCCGAGGCCTCCCGGCGCCTCGCCGAGCATCTCCTGACGACGTTCCCCCAGCTCGAGGGCGTCCGTCTGACGCACCGGTGGGGCGGCGCGGCCGGTACCCCCAACGGGGCCGGACCGTTCCTCGGCCAGGCCGCCGGCGGCCGCGTGCAGCACGTGGCGGGACTCGCCGGGCTCGGCGTCGTCGCGACGCACTTCGCGGCGGAGCTCGCGCTGGACCGCTTCGACGTGCTCGACGGCGGGGCGGAGACCGAGCGCACCGCGCTCCGCACGCTGCGGCAGGTCCCGGCCCCGCACCCGCCGGAGCCGCTCCGGTCGCCGGCCGCACTTGGCCTGGGCCGCGATACCTGATTGGCTGCGGCGAACGCCCGACGTCGAAGGAGCACGAAGTGACCAAGCCCCCGGTCCCGGAGCACATCGCGAAGGTCCTCGAACGCCCGAACCACGCGGTCATGGCGACCGTCCGGCCCGACGGCGCGCCCGTGTCGGTGGCTACCTGGTACCTGTACGAGGACGGCCGGGTGCTGCTGAACCTCGACGGCACGCGCAAGCGCCTGGACCACCTGCGCGCGGACCCGAGGGTCTCGCTCACGGTGCTCGACGGCGAGAGCTGGTACCGGCACGTGAGCATCCAGGGCACCGTGACGATCACGCCCGACGAGGGCCTGGTCGGCATCGACCGGCTCTCCGTGCACTACGGCGGCAAGCCCTACCCGAACCGCGAGAACCCCAGGTTCGACGCGTGGATGGACATCGAGTCCTTCCACGCGTGGGGCTTCTGAGCTACTTCTCCTGCGGCACCGGCTGCGCGCCCGCGGCGCCCAGCACCCGGCGCAGGTAGGTGTAGGTCAGGTCGCCCGCGGCCTTGTCGTACTGCTCCTCGTACCCGTGCTTCGTGTACAGCGCGAGGTTCTGCTTGGAGTCCTTGCCGGTGAAGACCCAGATCTCCGTGGTCTGCTCCGGCAGGTACGGGAGCACGGCGAACAGCATCTCGGTGCCGATGCCGCGCGCCTGCTTGTCCGGGGCCACGGCGAGCCGGCCGAGGGTCGCCTTCTCGCCCTCGATCTCGACGCGCACCGAGCCGATCATCCGGTGGCCCTCCCACGCGCCGATCGTCACCACGTCGTCGCGCGCCAGGTCTTCCCGCAGCTCGGCGAGGGTCTGGGTCAGCGGGGGGATGTTCGGGTCGTCGTACAGCTGGGCCTCGGTGACGAACGCCGCGCGGCGCAGCGTGAGGAGCTCGCCCGCATGGTCGTCCTCGACCAGGGCGATCGTCGTGGTGGAGTTGCTCATGGGTCCATCGTGTCAGAGGTGACACGCCCGAGTCGACGGCGACCACGGTCCGGGCGGCCGTGTCGGTGACCCCGCGTAGGTTCGGGGTCATGGAGCGCATCGAGGTGCGGCCCGCCGTCGGGCGGTACGACGACTTCTACGAGGTGGTGGGCGTCAAGAAGCCCGGCGGCAAGGGCTGCTGGTGCATGGCCTACCGGGACAGCCGCGTGGCGCAGGAGGACCGGCCGGGCTACATGCGGGACCAGTGCGCCACCGAGCCCGGCCCGGGCGTCCTGGTGTACGTGGACGACGTCGTCGCGGGCTGGTGCTCGGTCGCGCCCCGGTCCACGTACCGGCGACTGATGAACACCCGCACCATCCCCTTCGTCGACGACCGCGACGCCTGGGTCGCGGTGTGCTTCGTGGTCCGGGCCGGGTACCGGAAGCGGGGGCTCATGCACCACCTGCTGGCCGGGGCCGTCGAGCACGCCCGGGCCCACGGCGCCGAGGTGGTCGAGGGCTACCCGGTCGACGTCGGCAAGGAGCGGGTCGACGTGATCAGCGGGTACGTCGGCACGGTGCGCATGTTCGAGGCGGCGGGCTTCGAGCGGGCGGCCGAGACGGGCGGGGTGAGCGGCGGCCGACGGCGCTGGGTGATGCGCCGCGAGCTCTCGCGGGACGGCATCCCGCCCGTGGCGCCGGCGGGTTAGCCTGACCGCGTGAACGACGCGACCGCTGCCACCCACTGGATCCTGACCCTGTCCTGCCCGGACCAGCCGGGAATCGTGCACGCGGTGGCCGGCATGCTCGCGGAGCACGGCGGCAACATCACGGAGTCGCAGCAGTTCGGCGACCCGGCGTCGGGCCTCTTCTTCATGCGCGTGCAGGTCGAGTCGACGGCGTCGCGCGAGGAGCTCACCGCAGCGATGACGCAGGTGGCGGGCCGGTTCCAGATGACGTGGACGCTCGACGTCGTGGGCCGGCGCATCCGCACGCTCGTCATGGTCTCCAAGGCCGCGCACTGCCTGGTGGATCTGCTGTACCGGGAGCGGTCGCAGCGCATGCCGATCGACGTGGTCGGCGTGGTCGGCAACCACCGCGACCTGGAGGACATCGCCGCGTTCTACGGCAAGCCCTTCCACCACGTGCCCGTCACCAAGGACACCAAGGCCGAGGCGGAGGCGACGCTCCGCGGTCTCGTCAAGGAGACCGACGCCGAGCTCGTGGTGCTGGCCCGGTACATGCAGATCCTGTCCGACGAGCTGTGCCGCGACCTCAGCGGGCAGGTCATCAACATCCACCACTCGTTCCTGCCGTCGTTCAAGGGCGCGGGGCCGTACCGGCAGGCGCACGACCGCGGCGTGAAGATCATCGGCGCCACGTCGCACTACGTGACCGGCGACCTCGACGAGGGCCCGATCATCGAGCAGGACGTCGAGCGCGTCGACCACTCCCGCACGGTCGAGGACCTGGTGGGCATCGGCGAGGACGTCGAGCGGCGCACCCTGGCCCGCGCCGTCCGCTGGCACGCGGAGCGCCGGGTGCTGCTGGACGGCCGCCGCACGGTCGTCTTCCGCTGACGAGCGGGGCCGCCGCCGCTGGCGGCCGCGGGCGGCTGCCGCCGCGGGCCCCATGGATCCACTGAACGCAGAGTTGGTCGCTCTATGAGCGCCCATAGAGCGACCAACTCTACGTTCGACACCCAGCCTGACGGCACAGGCGTGGGTGCGGCTAGTAGCGTCTTGGCGCCGTTGCGTATATGCAACAGTCGGTTGACGCGCGGTGGTCGCACTGGTGCACCAAGATTGCGGGATGCCCGCTGAACCAGCCATGCTCGATGCCGACGACTTCCGCCTCCATGCGTGGGTCGACGAGTCGATGCGCGCCGCGCGCGACGGTGCCGATGGCATCTATCTGATGGCAGCGGCCGTCGCAGACCCGACCGCGTGCGACGACGTGCGCGACAACCTGCGCGCAATGACGGAGAAGAAGGCCGAGCGACTCCACTGGCGCCATGAGACACCGGAACGCCAGGCCAAGATCGCGGCGGTCATCGGTAACCACGACATCGTCAACCTCGTGGTCGTCGGGATGCCCCTCGACGCGAGACGGCAGGAGCGAGCACGCGCGATCTGCGCCGAGCGCCTGCTGTACGAGCTGGACGATCTGGGAGTTGCGCACGTATGGCTGGAGACCCGGCACCAGGCCCTCAATCAGCGCGATCTGCGCCTGGTCAAGGCCCTTCGAGGCAAGCGGTCGATCAGCTCTTCGATCAGAGTCGAGTTCGCACGCCCGAAGGATGAGCCGATGCTGTGGATCCCCGACGCCGTCGCCGGTGCGGTCAACGGTGCACGGTCAGGTGCCGCCGACGTCCTCGACGATATGGGGCGGATCAGCATCATCGACATAGCCCTGCCCTAGAAATGCGCGATGCCGGGCTCCTGACGTCCATCAGGGGGTCCCGGCTTCACTTCCGACACTCCACACGGGAGGCGGCTGAGACCAGGGTACCCCGGTGTTCCCGGCTCGGGCGAGTGATCGGCAGATCGTCAGGTGATCGGCAGTCCGAGCTGCCGATCACCTGACAATCTGCCGATCACCCGAATCAACCGGCCGGAGCGCCGGCGTCAGCCCTTGACCGCGCCAGCCAGGGCGAAGGCCGAGCCCGAGATGCGGGTGACCAGCACGTACAGCCCCAGCACCGGCGCGGCGTAGAGCAGCGAGTACGCGGCGAGCTGCCCGTAGGCGACCGACCCGTACTGCCCGAAGAACGCGAAGATGCTCACGGCCGCCGGCTGCTTCTCCGGGGAGAGCAGCAGCACGAACGGGACGAAGAAGTTCCCCCACGCCTGCACGAACACGAAGATGAACACCACCGCGATGCCCGGCCGCATGAGCGGCAGCACCACGCGGCGCAGCGCCTGCATCGCGGACGCCCCCTCGGTCCACGCCGCCTCCTCCAGCGAGATCGGCACCGAGTCCATGAAGTTCTTGGTCATCCAGATCGCCATGGGCAGCGACGTCGCGGCCATGAAGAAGATGGTTCCCGGCAGCGAGTCGAGCAGGTTGAGCTGCACGAACAGCGCGTACACGGGGACCATGATCGCCGTGATCGGCAGGCAGGTGCCGAACAGCACCGAGTACAGGAAGTACTTGCCGAACCGCATGCGGTACCGCGACAGCGGGTAGGCCGCGAGCACCGCGACCACCACCGTGATGGCGCCCGACCCCGCGGACAGCACGAACGCGTTCCACAGCGGCACCCAGGTGAGCTCCGGCGTCATGATCGCCGCGAAGTTCGCGGTGGTCACGGCGTCGGGCAGCCCGAAGGAGAGCGTGGCCTGCGCGTCGAACGACGCGACGACCACCCACGCCATCGGGAGCACGAAGCACAGGGCGATCACCAGCAGCACCACGTTGGCGGCCACCTTGGTCGCCGTGCCGCGGGGCGCGGCCAGCGAGCCGGCCCCGCTCCGGGCCGGCGCGGCGGGCCTCGTCATCGTGTCCGTCATCAGTCCACCTCCGGTCGGAGCGCGCGGATGTAGATCACGGAGAAGATCCCGCCCACGATGATCATCACGGTCGCGATGGCCGTGCCGTAGCCGACCTGCGCGAACTTGAACGCCTCCTGGTAGGCCAGGATCGGCAGCGTCGAGCTGTCCGTGCCGGGTCCGCCGCCGGTCATCACGTAGATGAGCGTGAACACCGACAGCGTCTGCAGCGTGGTCAGCATCAGGTTCGTCGAGATGCTCCGCCGGATGACCGGGATCGTCACGAAGGCGAGCCGCTGCATCCCGTTGGCGCCGTCGAGCTGGGCGGCCTCGGTGAGCTCGGGCGGTACCTCCGCGAGCGCGGCCGAGTAGACCATCATCGAGAAGGCCGTGCCGCGCCAGATGTTGGCGAGGATCACCGCGAGCATCGGGGTCGAGTAGAGCCAGTCCGGCCCCGTGATCCCGATGCCGCCGAGCAGCGTGTTGAGCGTGCCCTCGGAGTGGAAGAACGCGTACGCGGCGAACGCGGCCACGATCTCGGGCAGCACCCACGCGGCCACGACGATGGTCGAGGCGATCGAGCGCACCGGCTTGACCGCGGAGCGGAGCAGGCCGGCCAGAGCGATGCCCATGATGTTCTGCCCCACCACGGCGGACAGGAACACGAACACGACGGTGAGCCACAGCGACTTGGGGAAGTCGGGGTCGCCGATCAGCGCCACGTAGTTGTCGAACCCGATCCACTCCGGGTTCAGGGCGCTGGGCCCGGTGAGCGCGGTGTTGGTGAACGAGCCGTAGAACGACCAGATCACGGGGCCGAGCATGAAGAGCGCGAGCAGGACGACGGCGGGCGCGAGCGGAACCACCCGCGCCACGCCGCGGGACGAGACGGCCATCAGGTCAGCCCTGGACCGTGTTCTCTTCGCCGACGATGCCCGTCACCGCTTCGTCGTACGCGGCGGCCGCCTCCTCCGGTGTCTGCTGGCCGGTCATCACGGCCTCCATCGCGACCATGATCTCGTTGGAGACCTTCGGGTAGTCCGACGTCGCGGGCCGGAAGTTGGTCACGTCGACGAGGCCGGTGAAGAACTCGGTGGTCGGGTTGGTCGCGGTGTACTCCGGGTCCTCGGCGACATCGGTCCGCACCGCGATCTGGCTGTTCGCGACGTCGAACCACAGGGAGTTCTCGCGGTTCAGCGCCATCGAGATGAACTCGAACGCGGCGTCCGGGTTCTTGGAGCCGGAGCCCATCGCGAGGGTCCAGCCGCCCGACATGCTCACGGCACCCGGGTCGGAGCCGTCCTGGGTGGGCATCGGGGCGGTGCCCATCTTCTCGGACCACTCGGGCCACGGCGCGACGCCGGACTCGAGCCAGTTGCCCGCCACCCAGGAGCCGTCGAGCGCGATGCCGACCTTGCCCTCGGGCAGCCACTCGGCCTGCACGGTGTTGCCGATGTTGGTGTCGAGCGCCTGCTGCGGCGTGGGCGCGAGCCCCTCGCCGAACACGGTGGTGATGAAGTCGAGGCTGTCGACGAAGCCCTGCGAGCCCAGCACCCACTTGCCGTCCTCGTAGAGGGTGTCGCCGGTGCCGTACAGCAGCATCTCGAAGCCCTGCATCACCGCGGCCTCACCCTGGGGCTTGCCGGAGTACATGTTGAACGGGACCACGTCGGGGTCGGACTCCTTGATGGCCCGGGCCGCCTCCAGCAGCTCGTCCCACGACTTCGGCGCCCAGTCCTCGGGCAGGCCCGCCTTGGCTAGCACGTCCTTGTTGAACCACAGGCCGCGCGTGTCGGTGCCCATGGAGACGCCGTAGGTCTTGCCGTCGTCGCCCGCGCCGGCCTCCTTGGCGCTGTCGACGAACTGCTCCCACTCGTCCCACTCGGCCAGGTAGTCGTCCAGCGGCGCGAGGTATCCGGCCTCGACGTCGGACTTGATCATGTACGTGTCCTCGTACATGACGTCCGGCGCGGTGCTGGGCGACCGGTTCATCAGGGCGAGCTTGGTGAAGTAGTCGTTCTGCTGCGCCTCGATGGGCACCAGCTCGACGGTGATGTCGGGGTTGGCCTTCTCGTAGTCGGCCTTGACGTCCTTGAACAGCTCGTCGGCCTGCGTGAAGTTGCCGAACTTCTGGTACGCGATCTTGATCGTGGAGGCGTCGGAGCCGCCTCCGCCGGAGCCGCAGGCACCGAGCGAGAGGGCGAGTGCCGCCGCGGTGACGGGTGCGATGAGGAATCGTGCCGTGCGCATGAAGCTCCCTTGCGTCGTGCGAACCCGGCAACGCCGCCGGGCCAACTGACGCACACGATTCACCCCTGGCGGGCCCTAGTCAAGATCCACCGCGGAACAATTGTCAGCGCTGTCACCCCCCGCTGCCCTGGGGAGACAGCTGAGCGGGTACTCAGCAGGCGGGGGGCTGCCGTAACTCCGCGAGTTACGGTCGCCGCCCGCCTGGTGAGCGGCCGCTCAGTGGTGCCTCAGTGACCTCAGCGGCCCCGGGGGTCCGTCAGGACCGCCACCGTGCGGGGCGGGACCGTGACCGTGCCCGCGGCCCGGTCCCAGGTGGTCGCCCGCACCACCGGGTCCGCGCCACGCGCCTGGATGCGCGAGAGCGCGTAGTCCCGGCCGGAGAGCTCGGGCACCTCGACCGTGGCCACGTCGGGTGACGCGTTGAACACCACCAGCACGCCGTCCAGCCTGCGGTCGACGTCGGTCCGGCCCGCGCGGTCGTCGATCGACATGGTGATCACGCCGGGGGTGGCGTCCGGCCCGGAGCCGGGGAACGTCACCTTCTGCTGGATCAGCTCGGCCGAGCCCAGGCGGAACAGCTCGGTCGAGTGCCGCAGCTCCAGCAGCTCGCGCGCCTGCGCGGCGGAGAACCCGATGTCGTCGGCGTCCGGCTTCAGCGCGGCGTCGGCGAGCAGGGGCTGCTGGTACGGCCACTTGTCCGCGTTGTCGGCGGCCATGGGCAGGCCGCGGCCGAACCCGTTGTCCTGCCCCGACCAGTCGATCGTGTTGAACCAGTCGCCGGAGTCGAACGAGTTGCGGTCCAGGGACTTGGAGCGCAGCAGGTCGGTGCCCGCGTGCCAGAACGAGGGCGACTGCGACAGCGCGGTCGTGGCCAGCGAGACCGTGTTCATCCGCACCCGGTCGGACATGGTGGTGTCCGCCGGCAGCTTGAGGGTGAGCAGGTCGAACAGCGTCTCGTTGTCGTGCGCGTCCACGTACGTGACGACCTCCTCGGGCGAGTCCGCGTAGCCCGCGGGCGCGCCCCGGTAGTCGAGCTCGTCGCCCCGGACCCGCTCCCCGGTCGAGGTCGTGACCTCGTAGGCGCGCAGGTTGCCGGCCAGCCCGAGCTTCACCAGGTCGGTCTGGTGCGCCAGGTCGGCCGCCTCGTCGGCGCCGCCGTCGTTGACCGACGCCGGGTCCTCCAGCCGCGCGTCCCGCCCGTTCGGGTCGGTGAACAGGCCGGTGCCGAAGCCCTGCGTGAACAGGGACGAGCCGTCGACGGGCGAGCCGCCGTGAACGGCGTCGCGCAGGCGGTCGCTGAAGGTGCCGATGCCGGTGCCGCCGAGCTGGCCCTGCGTGGCCTGCTCGAACCGGGCGTTGCCCGCGACCTCGCCGAAGTCCCAGCCCTCGCCGTACAGGTACACACTCTTGCCGTCGACCCCGTCGCGGCGCAGCGTGAGCGCGTCGAGGCCCGCCCGCACGGCCTCCATGTTCGCGCGGGAGTGGTGCCCCATCAGGTCGAACCGGAACCCGTCCACGTGGTAGTCGCGGGCCCAGGTGACCACGGAGTCCACCATCAGCTTCTGCGCCATGGCGTGCTCGGTGGCGATGTTCTGGCAGCAGGTGCTGGTCTCGACGGCGCCCGTCGTCGCGTTCTGCCGGTGGTAGTAGCCCGGCACCACGCGGTCCAGCACCGACTTCGGGTCCTGGCCCGACGCCGCCGTGTGGTTGAACACCTGGTCCAGCACCACCTGGAGCCCGGCGCCGTGCAGGTTGCCGACCATCGAGCGGAACTCGGCCACGCGCGCCCCGCCGTCGGCCTGCACCGCGTAGGAGCCCTCCGGCGCCATGAAGTGGAGCGGGTCGTAGCCCCAGTTGAAGGCGTCGCTCCCCTGCACCTCGGCGACGGCGGCCTGCTGCTCCGTGCCGTCGGCCGCGAACCCGGACAGGTCGCCCGTGGTGGCCTGGTCGGCCCGGTCCTCGGGGATCGTCGCGATGTCGAACGTGGGCAGCAGGTGCACGGTCGTGAGCCCGGCGTCGGCCAGCGAGCGCAGGTGCCTCATGCCGTCCGAGCCCTTGACCCCGAACGCGCCGTAGGTGCCGCGCAGGCGCGCGGGGACGGTCTCGTCGGAGCTGGAGAAGTCGCGCACGTGCAGCTCGTAGATCGTCTGGTCCACGGCTCGCTCCACCCGCGGCGCGGGCGTGCTGCGCCAGACCTTGGGCTGCCACGCCTTGTCGTCGAGATCGAGGGCGACCGAGTGGGTCGAGTCGAGCGTGAGGCCCACCGAGTAGGGGTCGGTCACCACGTTGGTCTCGACCTGGCCGGTGCTCGGCACGTACACCTCGACGGCGTAGCGGTACCGGGTGCCCTGCCAGTCGAGCCGGCGGTCGGCGCGGCCGCCGTCGAGCGTCCAGGCTCCGTCCCGCTGGCGGGTCATCGCGAAGGTGCGCGGCTCGGCGTCCAGCGCCCGGCCCGCGGGCCAGGCCTGCAGCGTCACCGTGCGGGCGGTGGGGGCCCACAGCGCGAACGCGGCCTTCTTGCTCCCCTGCCAGGTCACGCCCAGCGCGCGGTCGGTCGCGAACAGGTCGTCCAGCACGCCGGGGATCTGCACGCCGGTCGCGGCGGTCAGGGTCTCGCCGTCGTGCCGGGTCAGGCGCAGCGCCCCCTGCAGGGCCGACGTCGCCGCCGCGCGGCTCAGGCCCTCGACCTCCAGGGCGAGGTACCCGGCCAGGTGGGGGAAGTCCGCGGCGACGTCCGCGGGCACGTCGCCGGTGCCGCCCGCCGGGGTCAGGGCGTACGACGCCGTCTCCGTCTCCAGCGCCCAGGTGTCGCCACTGCCGAAGCTCGCGGCCGGGACCAGGACCAGCCCCTCCCGCACCCAGTGCGCGGCCTGCTGGCCCTCGCCGGGCGTGCCCGGGGTGCCGACCTCGACCGACGGCACCTTGGTCTCCGGGTCCCAGGTGAAGGTGACCGGGCCGCCGCCCGTCGAGTAGGCGACGTTGGCGCCGTCCCGCACGCCGTCGGCGCCGTAGTTCTCCGCCCAGGAGCCGTTGACCGCCACCTTGAACTCGTAGGACCCGGCGGGCAGCTCGAACGTGCCCGTGTACGTGCCGTCGTCGGCGAGGGTGAGGCGCGCGGCCTCGCAGTCCGGGGTCCAGTCGCCGGCGCACCCCATCTCGCTGTTGTGCGAGCCGGGCACGGTGACCAGGTCGATGTCGGGGTCCGTGGGGTCATCCACGACGCCGCTGACGTCCACGCCCACCGACGCGTACGAACTGGCGGCGGAGCGGTCGCCGTCGGCGTCGCGCGTGACCGCGCGGTACTCGACCAGCGTGCCCTCGGGCAGGTCTGCGCCGTTCGCCGACACGTCGTGGAAGACGCGCGGGGAGGTGTCCTCGGCGGTGCCGAGGTCGTGCCACTCGGCGGAGCCCACTGCGCGCCAGGCGAACGAGGTCTCGGCCCAGGCGTCGTCGATCCCGGCGGCCACGGGGGCCACGCCGGTCACCGCGGCACCCGGCCGGGCGCTCGTCCCGGGGACGACGGCGGCGACGCCGGTCGAGTCGGCGCCCACCGTGCGGTCCGCGACCAGCACGATCGCGGAGCGGGCCGGGACGGTCAGCGTGACCGTGCCGTCGGCGTCGGCCGTGACCTCGGTGCTGGTGCCGTACAGCGGGGCGAAGGTCGCGCCCGGCGTGAGCGAGTCGAAGGTGACGGTGCGCTGCTGCGCGGCGTTGTTGGCGGCGACGAGGTGCTCGACCCGCTCCTCGCGATCGACGCGGGAGAAGGCGTAGACACCTGCGCCGTCCTCGGCGTAGCGCTCGATCTGGGCGCCGGTGGCCAGGGCCGGGTGCTCCTCGCGGAGGTCGGCCAGGGCGGCGATGTGCTCGTAGAGCGGCGCGTCGGTGGCGTACCTGTCGGTGCTGCCGGCCTGCTCGCCGGTGACCAGCGGCTGGTCGGCGTACTCGTCGACCTGCGTGGCGAACAGGGTCTGCCGCGCGTCCTTGTCGCCGCCGGTGCCCGCGAAGCCCTGCTCGTCGCCGTAGTAGACCACCGGCTGGCCGCGCGTGAGGTACATGAGCTCGTGTGCCAGCTCGTCCCGCTCCAGCGGGTTCTCGGCGCCCGCCAGCATGTAGCCGACGCGGCCCATGTCGTGGTTGCCCAAGAACGTCGGCAGGGCGGACGCGCTGCTGTGCGGCGTCGTGTACAGGTCGTCGGAGGCATACAGGTCGGCGAGCCGCTGCGCGCTGTTGCCGCTGGCGAAGCTCGTGGCCGCCGACTGGAACGAGAAGTCGAGCACCGAGCTCATGTCGGTGCGGCGCACGTACGGGGAGGTCTTGGCGGCGTCGGCGTCGTACACCTCGCCGAACGTGAAGAACTCGTCCTTGCCCTGCGCGCGGGCGTAGTCCTGGATCTCGGTGGACCACTCCTCCCAGAACTCGAAGTTCACATGTTTGACCGTGTCGATGCGGAAGCCGTCGATGCCCAGGTCGATCCACGCCTTGTAGATCTCCTCGAAGCCGTCCACCACGCGCGGGTGCTCGGTCATGAGGTCGTCCAGGCCGCTGAAGTCACCGTACGTGACCGACTCGCCCTCCCACGTCGAGTTGCCCCGGTTGTGGTAGAGCGTGGGGTCGTTGAGCCAGGCCGGGACCTTGACGTCCTGGTCGGCCGGGTCGACGACGGGCGTGTACGGGAAGCTCGTGGCCGCGTCGAGCTCGGGGAAGTCGCCCGTGCCGGCGAGGTCCGCGGGGTCGAACGGGGTGCCGGCGGCGTCCCGGTACGGGGTGGTCGCCTGGTCCACGTAGTCGTAGGTGCCCTCGGCGTAGTCGACGACGTCGGCCGTGTGGTTGGTGATGATGTCGAAGTAGACCTTGAGCCCGCGGGCGTGGGCGTCGTCGATCAGCGCCGCCAGCTCCGCGTTGGTGCCCAGGTGCGGGTCGATCCGCGTGAAGTCGGTGATCCAGTAGCCGTGGTAGCCGGCGCTCACGTCGGCGCCCGAGCCCTGCACCGGGCGGTTGAGGAAGCTCGGGGTGAGCCAGATCGCGGTGGTGCCCAGGTCCTCGATGTAGTCGAGGTTCTGCCGCAGGCCCGCGAGGTCGCCGCCCTGGTAGAAGCCCTTGTCGGTCGGGTCGAAGCCGGTGGTGAGCCGGTCGCCGTCCAGGCCGCCCTCGTTGTTGGCCGGGTCGCCGTCGGCGAACCGGTCGGTCATCACGAAGTAGAAGCGCTCGTCGCTGCCCGGCTCACGCACGGGGTCGTGCACGAGGGCGTCGTCCGCCTCCGTCCAGTCCCCGGCCAGGGTGAGCGGCGTCAGGGCAGTGCGGTGGGTCGTGTCGTCGTAGGAGACGCGGACGCGCGCCGGTCCCTCCAGGTGGAGCGGGGCGTTCTCGGCGCCGCCGTCGCGCCCGTAGGACTCGTCCCACGCGTCGTCCAGGGCGACCTTGTACTCGTAGGTGCCCGCGGGGACCTCGAACTCGGCCACGAAGGTGCCGTCGCCCTGGGCCACGAGCTCCGTGTCCGCGCAGGCCGGGTCCCAGTCGGCGGCACAGCCGAGCTCGTCCTGGAGGCTGCCGACCAGGGCGGCCGTGCGGTCCTGCGTAGCCAGCGGCACGACGCCGGCCGCGGCGGCCGACGTCGAGGCCGCGAGCCCGAGCGAGGCCAGGAGGGCGACGGCAGCCAGCCCTGCCCCCGCACGCCGGCGCGCTGCGGGCCCACGGGCCGGGCGGGGATGAGCCGAGCGCGGGCGCGCGGTGCGAGACATGGATGACCCCTTCGTCGTCCGGAACCCAAGTGTCCGAGCGCGACTGTAACGCTTGCAGAACCTTGCAGCAAGCGTCCGGAGTGACCGATTCGTGCGGCCCGCGAAATGTCTGTCAGAGGGGGAGCTTGAAACCCTCGTGCGACTGCTCGTAGCCGAGGTTGCGGTAGAAGCGGTGGGCGTCGGGCCGCTGCTTGTCCGACGTCAGCTGGGCCAGCGCGCAGCCGCGCGCCCGGCCGCGCTCGTGGGCGTGCTCCATCATCAGGCGGCCGACGCCCTGCCCGCGCAGCGCCCGGTCCACCCGCACGGCCTCCACCAGGAGCCGGGACGCGCCGTTGCGGGAGATCCCGGGGATGAACGTGAGCTGCATGACGCCGATCACCTCGCCGTCGGACTCCGCGACGACCAGCTCGTTGTCCGGGCTCGCCGCGACGGCCTCGAACCCCGCGACGTGCGCCGCGCCGTAGGTGCCGGTCCGGGTGGCCGCGACGGCGTCGTCGGCGATGAGCTCGACGATCCGTTCGAGGTCGTCCCACTCGGCTTCACGAAAGGTCAGTTCCATGGCGCCACCCTAGGCTCTTGCCTGTGACCACCTCCCCGACCCCCGCGGCCCCGGACGACGCCTCCGGCGCACCCCCGCGCAGCTCCTGGCTCGCGCTCGCGGTGCTCATCCTCGGCGTCTCGATGGCCCTGCTCGACACGACGATCGTCAACGTCGCACTGCCGACCATCCGCCTCTCGCTCGACGCCTCGGAGGGCACGCTCTCCTGGATCATCTCCGGGTACGCGCTGGCCTACGGGCTCGCCCTGATCCCTGCGGGACGCGTGGGCGACCGGGTGGGCCACAAGTGGGTCTTCGTCGTGGGCCTGGCCGGGTTCACGCTCGCCAGCCTCTGGTGCGGCCTGGCCAACGGGGCCACCGAGCTCATCGTGGCCCGCGTGGTCCAGGGCCTGTGCGGCGGCATCTTCTTCCCGGCCGTGACGGCGCTGATCCAGCTCATGTTCACCGGCCGCACGCGCGGCAAGGCGTTCGCCGTGATGGGCGCGGCCATCGGGTTCTCGACCGCCCTCGGGCCGATCATCGGCGGCCTGCTCATCGAGGCGTTCGGCGAGAACGAGGGCTGGCGCTCCATCTTCTTCGTCAACCTGCCGTTCGGCGTGATCGCGGTGGTCGCGGCGATCATGCTGCTGCCGCGGATCGTCATCGGGGGCGCCGTGCGGGGCGTCGACGTCGTCGGCCTGCTGCTCGTCTCGGTGGCGCTCGTCGCGATCCTGGTGCCGCTCATCCAGGGCGAGGACGCCGGCTGGCCCTGGTGGACCTTCGCGTGCCTGGCGGGCGGCCTGCTGCTGCTCGTCGCGTTCGCGTTCTGGGAGCGCCGGGTCGCGGCGCGCAGCGGCAGCCCCCTGGTGCCGCCGCACCTGTTCTCGCACCCCGCCTTCACGGGCGGCGTGATCCTCGCGCTGGTCTACTTCGCGGCGTTCACCAGCATCTTCTTCACCATCTCGATCTTCTGGCAGTCCGGCCTGGGCCACTCCGCGCTGGCGTCGGGCCTGGTGTCGGTGCCGTTCGCGATCGGCTCGATCGCGGGCGCGTCGCAGAGCGAGCGGCTGTCCCACCGCCTGGGCCGGACCGTGCTCGTGATCGGCACCGGCATGGTCGCGGTGGGCCTGGTCTCCGTGTGGCTCGTGCTCTGGCTGGTCCCGACCGGCGACCTGACCCACTGGCACCTCGCGGGCCCGCTGCTGCTCGGCGGCATCGGCAGCGGCCTGTTCATCGCGCCCAACGCGCAGTTCATCGTCGCCACCGTGGACCGCGACGAGGCGGGCGCGGCGTCGGGCGTGATCGGCACCATGCAGCGGATCGGCTCGGCGGCAGGCATCGCCGTGGTCGGCTCGGTGCTGTTCGGGGCGCTCGACTTCCCGCCCGGCCGGCCGACCCCGGAGGTCGTCGCCGACGTCTTCGCGCACGGCGCGACCCTGGCGATGGCGACCAGCGCGGCGCTGTCCGTGGTGGCGTTCCTGCTGGTGTTCGTGCTGCCACACCGGGTGGAGGCGCCGCGCTGACGTCTGCCGCCCCCCGTCACTCCTCGGGGAGCTGGCCCACGGCCTCCTCGTAGCCTCCGGTCGGCGGGTTCGGGTCGGGCGCGTAGACCAGGTGCAGCAGGCCGGTGCGGAACGGCGTGGCCGACAGGAGCTTCATCGGCCGGCCGGGGTCGCCGTCCTGGAACAGCCGCAGGCCGCCGCCGGCCGTGGCCGGGTGCACGAACAGGTGCAGCTCGTCGACCAGCCCGGCGTCGAGGAGCTGGCGCACCACCGAGATCGACCCCGACAGCGCGATCTTCTCGATCGCCGGGTCGGTCTTCAGCGCGGTGACGGCCTCGACCAGGTCGCCCTGGAGCTGCTCGGAGTTGCGCCAGGTGAGGTCGAGCGGGCTGCGCGACGCGACGATCTTGCGGACGTCGCCGATGCGCCGGGCGAACCCGGCGTCCTCCCCGCCGGCCGCCTCGCGCTCGGGCCAGGCGCCGGCGAACGAGTCGTAGGTGACGCGTCCGAACAGGAAGACGTCCGCGGTGTGCGTCTCGTCGACCGCCGCGCCGAGCTCGTCGTTGAAGTACGGGAAGTGCCAGTTGCCCTTGTCCGGCTCGACGACGCCGTCAAGCGCCATGAACAGGCTGGACACGATCTTCGCCATGGGGGTTCTCCTCGTTCGTCGCCGGCCGGTCGCTCCGGCCCAGCGGCTCTCCCCCGGTCCGACGACCACGGCCGGGAGAACTCCTTGTTCGCCCGGCCGGCCGGTTCACGCCCTGCCCTCGCGAGTGCCCGGGCCTCGCGAGTGCCCAGGCCTCGCGAGTGCCCGGGCCTCGCGTGGATCAGCCCGCCAGGTGGCTCCAGCGCGGGGCCAGGCCCGACCACGGGCCGACGTCGGCCACCGCGCCGTCGACCAGCACGACCACGCGGTCCGCGCGGGCGAGCGCCGCGCGCTTGGAGGTCGCGCCGACCACCGTGGTGCCCCGCTCCCGCAGGGCGGCCCACAGCTCGATCTCGGTCGAGGCGTCCAGGGCGCTGGACACGTCGTCAGCAAGCAGGAGCTCTGTGTCGGCGGCGAGGGCGCGCGCGAGCGCGAGCCGCTGCACCTGACCGCCCGACAGCCGCACGCCGCGGTGCCCCACGAGGGCGTGCGGGCCGCCGGCGTCGCGCATGTCCTGCTCGAGGCGCGCGCCCTGGACAGGGCCGTCGATGTCGCGGGCGTGGTCGAGCTGCACGTTGTCGGAGAACGACCCGGACAGCACCCGCGGTACCTGCGCCACGTGCGCCACCTGGCCGGGGCGCAGGAACGCCTGGGCGTCCGTCACCTCGGTGCCGTTCCAGCGGACCTGACCGGTGTGCTCCATGAGCCCGGCCAGCGCGGAGAGCAGCGACGACTTGCCCGAGCCGACCTGACCGAGCAGCAGCACGAGCTCGCCCCGGCGCACCTCGAGGTCGACGTCGGAGACGCCGATCGTGCCGTCGTCGTGCACCGCGGTCAGGCGGCGCAGCTCCAGGCGGTCGAGCGGCTCGCGCGGCGTCGGCTCCGGGGCCGGGGCGACGCCCGTGACGAGGTCCACGCCCTGCTGGCGCGAGACCAGGTCGGTGCCGCCGGCGAACCGGGCGGTCGCGACCTGCCAGGCGCGGGTGCCGGGCGCCTCGGTGACCACGGCGCCCGCCACCACGCCGAACCAGGCGAACCCGGTCACGGCGTTGGCGACCAGCAGCGTCGTGGCCAGGTCCCACGTGCCGGTCAGCAGGAAGCCCCAGGCGACGACGACGCCGATGTAGAGGGTCACCAGCGGCACCGAGTCGAGCACGGCCTGCACCCGGTGCTCGAAGATCGCCGCCTTGACCCGCCCCGAGTCCACCTCGCCGAGGTGCCGGCGGACGTCTGGCGTGCGGGCGGCGAGCTTGACCGTGCGCGCCGAGTCGAGCGCCGAGACGAGGGCGCGGCCGAACCGCGCCCGGGCCGCGGAGGACCCGGCGGCGGAGCGGCCGGCGATCGGCCGGCCGACGGCCGAGGCCGCCGCGGAGACCACCATGACCGCGAGCAGCACGGCGCCGGCGGTCCAGGTGCCGCTGATCAGGGCCGTGACCGCCACGATGGCGAGGCCGTTGACGAAGTCGACCCAGCGGTCGGCGTACCGCACGAAGCGGTCGGCGTCCATGGACCGGGCCACGACCTCGCCGGGTGGCGTGGCGGGCAGCCGGTACTGCCGGGTCTGGCCGTGCATGACCGACATCCGGATGCGCAGCAGCACCTCGACCCACCAGCGCGGGTACACGCCCAGCGCGCGCGAGATGAACAGCGGCTGCAGGAGCAGCAGCACGGCGAACGTGACCAGCAGGCCGACGGGCAGCTCGCCGGTGCCGACGATCTCGACCGTGCGGCCCCAGAGGAACCCGCTGACCGCGCCCTGCGCCGCGACCAGGCTGGCCAGCAGGAACAGGACGGCGCCGAACAGGCCCCACCTCGGGCGGACGAACAGCGCGTGCAGCACGCCGCGCGCGAGGCTCGGCCCGTCCCCGGGCGGGGTCAGGTCGGGCGGGGTGCCCGCCCGTCGGCGGCCGCCGACGGCGTCGGGCTGGTCCGTGCCGTCGGCGGGCGCGGCGGTGGCGGTGTCCGCCTCGCCGTCCGCGGACGCCGCGACGGCCTGGGCGCGCACCCCGGCGGCGGCCGCCGCCGACTCGTCCAGCGAGCCGTCGCTCGCGCCGGCCTCCAGCAGCGAGCGGAACGGTCCGGGCGTGCGGGCGAGCGTCGCGCGGGGACCCTGCTGCACGACGCGGCCGTGGTCGAGGACCGCCACCAGGCCGGCGCGCTCGATGGTGCCGAGCCGGTGCGCGATGAGCACGCCGGTACGCCCGCTGAGCAGCCGGTCCGACGCGGCGACGACGCGCGCCTCTGTCAGCGGGTCCATCCGTGCGGTCGCCTCGTCGAGCACGACGAGCTGCACGTGCCGCACGAGCAGCCGTGCGAACGCGACGAGCTGCTCCTCCCCGGCCGACAGCGTGGTGCCGCCCGGGCCGAGGAGCGTGTCGATACCGTCGGGCAGGCCGGCCGTCCAGTCGGTGAGGCCGAGCTCGCGGACCGCGGCCTCGATGTCGGCGCGCGGCACGTCGGCGAACAGCGCGATGTTCTCCGCGAGCGTGCCCGCGATGATCTCCGTGCGCTGGGTGACCACGCCCACGGCGCCGCGCAGCTTCTGCAGGTCTAGGTCGCGCACGTCGGCGCCGCCGAGGAACACCGAACCCCGCTCCGGCTCGACGGCGCGCGACAGCAGCGCGGCCAGCGTCGACTTGCCGGAGCCCGTGCGCCCCACGAGGGCCACGGTCTCGCCGGCGGGGACCACCAGGTCCACGCCGCTCAGGGCGAACGTGCCCTCGTCGTAGGCGAAGGTCAGGTCGCGCAGCTCGAGACCCAGCGGACCCTCGGGGAGGTCGTCGCCGCCCTCGGGCTCGGGCTCGACCTCCAGCATCTGCCGGATGCGCAGCACCGCGCCGAGGCCCTCCTGGATGTCCGGCAGGTGGTGCACCAGGTTGTCCATCTGGCCCACGAACATCGCGGTGACCAGGAACAGCGTGACGAGCTGGTCCACGGACAGGCCGCCACCGGCGGCGACGACCGCGCAGACGACGACGGTCCCGGCCAGCAGCGCGTACATCACCAGACCGGCCCGCCGGAGCAGGCGCTCCTCGACCCGCACCACCTCGCGGAACTTGCGGTGCACGATCGCCGAGAGCTGCGCGACTCGGCGCACGGCGAACGCCTGGCCGAGGCTGGTGCGCAGGTCGTTCCGCGCGGCGACCGCCTCCTCGAAGGCGGCGGCGTGGTCGGTCCAGGCGGCCTCCTCGATCACCTTGCGGCGCGCGATCTCGCCGAGCAGCGGCCGGGTGAGCAGGGCGACGATGCCGCCCAGCACCGGGAACAGCAGCCAGGCCGGCCACCAGGTGATGCCCGCGATGATCCACATCGGGACGACGCCGACCACGGTGCGGCCGGCGCCCCAGAGCTGGCGGCGCACCAGGGTGCCGACGGCGTGTGTGTCGTCGTCGACCCGGTCGAGCACCTCGCCGACCGCCTGCTCCGAGAGCGTGGCGAGCGGCTGTCGCAGGGCCGCGCTGAGCAGGTCGCTGCGGAGCTTGCCCTCGGCGCGGTCCACGACGCTCGCCCAGGTCACCTGGCCGATGCCGTCGAACACCGCACCGCCGACGACGCACACGGCGAGCAGCACGAGCCCGAGAACGGTCGCGTCGGCGGCCAGCCGACCGGCCGCGACGGTGCCGAGCGCCAGGCCGACCGCGCCCGCGGTGAGCGCGAGCATGGCGACGACCGCGGCCGGGCCGCGCAGCCGGCGCCAGTCGAGTCGGCGCGCGGGGTCGGTCGGCGTCGTCGGCGCAGGACGAGGCGACGCCTCGGGAACGGGCGTGGTCTCAGGGGTGCGCGGTGCGTCGATCATCGTTTCCTGAGGCTACGACGAGACACCGACACTCCCCGCCTCTTTTTCCACAGGAGCGACCAAGGTCACGGCGCCGTGGCGCAGGCGTCGTCCTTCGGCGCGCAGATGGAGACCTGGTACAGGTAGGAGAAGGTTCCGCTGCTGCTGCCCGCTTCCCAGTCCACCTCGAATCCCTGGAGCGTGCGGCTCTGGTCGACCTCGCGTTCCAGCTCCACGAGGAGCGTCGACACACCGTCCAGCCCGGTACTGCCGCACCGGCTGCGCACCGCGTGCTGGGACACGTCATATCCGGAGCGCGTCAGCGAACCGCGGCCCGCCGCGTCGTCCGCCGCGCCCGGGACCACGCTGAACGAGGTCACCGTCACGTCGGCGGCGTCTACGGCCCGCACCTCCGTGACCTTCCCGTCGTCGGGTCCAGCCACGCAGATGCTCATGAGGCCCACGAACATCGGCTCAGCACGCCGCATGTCGCCCATCGCGCTCGACATGACTCCGTTCGAGTCCGGCTCGCCCGCGCGCCGGACCCCCACGGCGTCGGCCGAGCACGCGGCGGCGAGACAGAGCACCAGCCCGGCCGCGCCCACGGCGAGCCCGATCCTCGTCGGGCGCGCGAGAAGGGGGTGGGTGGGAACCCGGGTCCGGACTCCCATCCACCCCCTCCTCACTGCCGTTCAGCCCCGCAGTGCGTCAGAGCGAAGCGAGCGCCTCGTTGAAGGTCGCGCTCGGGCGCATCACCGCGGTGGCCTTGGCCTCGTCCGGGCGGTAGTAGCCGCCGATGTCGGCCGGCTTGCCCTGGACCGCAACGAGCTCGTCCACGATGGCCTGCTCGCCGGCGGCCAGCGCCTCGGCGAGCGGCTTGAACGTGGCGGCCAGCTCGGCGTCGTCCGACTGCGCGGCCAGCTCGCGGGCCCAGTACAGGGCCAGGTAGAAGTGCGAGCCGCGGTTGTCGATGGTGCCGAGGCGGCGACCCGGCGAACGGTCCTCGTTGAGGAACGTGCCGGTGGCGCGGTCGAGGGTGTCGGCCAGGACCTGGGCGCGGGCGTTGCCCTCGGTCACCGCGAGGTGCTCGAAGGACGCGGCCAGCGCGAAGAACTCGCCGAGCGAGTCCCAGCGCAGGTAGTCCTCTTCGACGAGCTGCTGCACGTGCTTCGGCGCGGAGCCGCCGGCACCGGTCTCGAACAGGCCGCCACCGTTCATCAGCGGCACGATCGAGAGCATCTTGGCCGACGTGCCGACCTCGAGGATCGGGAACAGGTCGGTGTTGTAGTCGCGCAGCACGTTGCCGGTCACCGAGATGGTGTCCAGGCCCTGGCGGATGCGCGCGAGCGAGAACGCCGTGGCCTCCGCCGGGTCCATGACGTGGATCTCGAGGCCCTCGGTGTCGTGCTCCGGCAGGTACTGCTCGATCTTGCGGATCAGGTTGGCGTCGTGCGCGCGGCGCGAGTTCAGCCAGAACACGGCGGGCGTCTCGGAGAGGCGGGCCCGCGTGACGGCCAGCTTGATCCAGTCGCGGATCGAGGCGTCCTTGGTCTGGCAGGCGCGCCAGATGTCGCCGGCGTGGACGGCGTGCTCGATGAGCACGACGCCGGAGCCGTCGACGACGCGGACGGTGCCGTCCGTCTCGATCTCGAACGTCTTGTCGTGCGAGCCGTACTCCTCGGCCGCCTTCGCCATGAGGCCGACGTTGGGCACGGAGCCCATCGTGGCCGGGTCGAGGGCGCCGTTGACGCGGCAGTCGTCGATGACGGTCTGGTAGATCCCGGCGTACGAGGAGTCGGGGATCACCGCGAGGGTGTCGGCCTCCTCGCCGTCCGGCCCCCACATGTGGCCGCCGATGCGGATCATGGCGGGCATCGAGGCGTCGACGATGACGTCGGACGGGACGTGCAGGTTGGTGATGCCCTTGTCGGAGTTCACCATGGCCATCTTCGGGCCGTCGGCCAGCGCGGCGTCGAACGCGGCGCGGATCTCGGCGCCGTTCGGCAGCGACTCCAGGCCGGCGAAGATGCCGCCCAGGCCGTCGTTCGCCGACAGCCCGGCGGCGGCCAGGTCCTGGCCGTACTTGTCGAAGACCGGCTTGAAGAACGCGCGGACCACGTGGCCGAAGATGATCGGGTCGGAAACCTTCATCATCGTGGCCTTGAGGTGCACGGAGAACAGCACGCCCTCGGCCTTGGCCCGCTCGATCGAATCGGCGAGGAACGCGTCCAGCGCGGCGGCGTCGAGGAACGTGCCGTCCACGACCTCCCCGGCCAGCACCGGCAGCGACTCCTTGAGCACGGTCACGGTGCCGTCGGCGGCGACGTGCTCGATGCGCAGCGTGTCGTCGGCCTCGACGATCACGGACTTCTCGTTGGAGAAGAAGTCGTCGTGGCCCATGGTGGCCACGTTGGTCTTCGAGTCGGCCGCCCACGCGCCCATGCGGTGCGGGTGCGCCTTCGCGTAGTTCTTGACCGAGGCGGGGGCGCGGCGGTCCGAGTTGCCCTGGCGCAGCACCGGGTTCACGGCGGAACCCATGACGCGGCCGTAGCGCTCGCGCGCGTCCTTCTGCTCGTCGGTCTCGACGCTCTCCGGGAAGTCCGGCAGGTCGTAGCCGAGGGCCTGCAGCTCGGCGATGGCCGCCTTGAGCTGCGGCACCGACGCCGAGATGTTCGGCAGCTTGATGATGTTGGCCGCCGGGTCGTTCGCCAGCTCGCCCAGCTCGGCGAGCGCGTCCGCCTGGCGCTGCTCCTCCGTGAGCCGCTCCGGGAACTGGGCGATGATCCGGCCGGCGAGCGAGATGTCGCGGGTCTCGACGTCCACACCGGCCTTGGCCGCGTACGCCGAGACGATCGGCAGGAACGAGTACGTCGCCAGAAGCGGGGCCTCGTCCGTGTGGGTATAGATGATCTTGGACATGGGTGTGGCTGACTCCCCGGGATGTTGGAATGTGCCGATCTCTCGATATCAAGATACCTGAGGGTCCTGCTCACTCCTGAATTGCGAGACGCACTTCACGCCCCGACGTGTCAGACGCTCCGGTCCCCCGAGGAACCTGGAGGTTTGGAACAGCAGTCCCGGCGGGCTCAATCAAGCCCCAGAGCCGGGAGGCGTCGCGCTCCTCCACGAGCTCGGCGACGCTCGCGTCGATCCGGCCGCGCGAGAACTCGTCGATCTCGAGGCCCTCGACGACCTTCCACTCGCCCGTGCCGTCGGACGTGACCGGGAACGACGAGACGAGCCCCTCCGGCACGCCGTACTCGCCGGAGGACCACAGGCCCGCGGAGGTCCAGTCGCCCTCGGGGGTGCCGAGCGTCCAGTCGCGCACGTGCGCGATCGCCGCGTTGGCCGCCGACGCCGCCGACGAGGCCCCGCGCGCCTGGATGATCGCGGCGCCGCGCTTGGCGACCGTCGGGATGAAGTCGTCGGTGAGCCAGGCGGTGTCGGCCGCGACGTCGGCGCCGGGGCGGCCGCCGACCTCCGCATGGAACAGGTCCGGGTACTGCGACGCGGAGTGGTTGCCCCAGATGGTGAGCCTGCGGATCTCGCTGACGGGGGTCCCGGTCTTGGCCGCGACCTGCGAGAGCGCCCGGTTGTGGTCGAGCCGCGTCATCGCGGTGAACCGCGTGGCCGGCACGTCGGGGGCGTTCGACGCCGCGATGAGGGCGTTGGTGTTGGCGGGGTTGCCGACCACGAGCACCCGCACGTCGTCCGCGGCGCCGTCGTTGATCGCCCGGCCCTGCGGGCCGAAGATGCCGCCGTTGGCCTCCAGCAGGTCGGCGCGCTCCATGCCCGCGCCGCGGGGGCGGGCGCCGACGAGAAGGGCGACGTTGACGCCGTCGAAGGCCTTGACCGGGTCGTCGAAGATCTCGACGCCGGCCAGGTTCGGGAAGGCGCAGTCGTCGAGCTCCATGGCGGTGCCCTCCGCGGCCGCGACGGCCTGCGGGATCTCGAGGAGTCGGAGCCGTACTGGCGTGTCCGCGCCGAGCATCTCGCCCGCGGCTATGCGGAAGAGGAGCGCATACCCGATCTGGCCAGCGGCTCCGGTGACGGTGACATTCACGGGTTCAGTCATGACCCCACTCTTGCATCGACCGACCCGCCTCGCCCAGCCCCTGGGCCGATCTGTGTCTTGCCTGGTACCAGTACCCGGGTACGGTGAAGAAAATACCCGCGCGTATTCAGGTTTTGCTCAGGCGGGTAATGGCAGGATGTGCGCGACATCGCACTGCACGCCGCCATGACGCGCACCGAATGGTGTGCCACCGAAAGGAACAGACTTCATGTCCCAGGACCTCGCCGCGACCAGCGGCGTCACCGAGGTCGAGGAGCGGTCGCCCAGCCTGCTCTCCCGCCTGCTCGCCGAGACCTTCGGCACGTTCCTGCTGACGCTCGTGATCGTGGGTGTGCTCGTCTACAGCCCGCTGAACACGGTCGGCGGGCTCGGCGTGGCGCTCGGTGGAGGCTTCGCCTACATCGCGGGTGCCGCAGCCGTCGGCCGCGTCTCCGGTGCGCACTTCAACCCGGCGATCTCGCTGGGCGCCTGGCTCAGCGGCCGCATCTCGGTCAGCAACATGTTCAGCTACTGGGGCGCACAGCTCGTGGGCGCGATCCTGGCCGCCGCCGTGCTGTTCGCCACCGTGCCGCAGCCGCTGCTCGCGCTGCTCGGCAAGGAGAACACCTCCGACGCGTTCGACTCGGCCGTCAACGGCTTCTCGCAGCACTCCCCGCTCTACCTGCAGACGCAGGGCCAGGCCCAGTTCGACTGGCTCCCGGCGCTGCTCGTCGAGGTCATCATCTCCGCGATCCTCGTCGGCGTGTACCTCGGCGTGCACGACCGCCGCAGCAAGATCGGCTACGCCCCCGTCGCCGTGGGCAGCGCCATCGCCGCGCTGACCCTGGTCTCGTGGTTCGTCACCAACACCGGCATGAACCCGGCCCGCTCCACGGCCGCCGCGCTCTTCGCGAACAACTGGGGCGGCGACGGCTCCGGCCGCCAGCTCTGGCTGTTCTGGCTCGCCCCGCTGGTCGGTGCCGCGCTCGCCGCGCTCTTCTACCGCGCGTTCGCGTCGGTCGAGCCCGAGGGGCTCGAGCTCGACGAGGAGGACGACGAGGACGAGGACGACGAGACGGCCGAGCCCGTCGCCGCGCCGTCCACCCCCGCGGCCGAGGTTTCGGAGGAGGAGACCTCCGAGACCCCGGAGAAGACCGCCGAGGGCGAGACCGAGCCGGAGAAGAAGGCCGACGACAAGGCCTGATCCCTCGCACCACCCGCACGACGCCGGGGCCGCACCTTCCGTACGGGAGGTGCGGCCCCGGCGTCGTACCGGGCCGGGCTCCCCCGCCCGACGGCGGCCGGGCACCCGGGGTGAAGTTGCCTCACGATCCGGTCACACCGGACAGATCTGGCCGCAGCGGCTGATAGACATCCCGCCGTGACCGCCCCACCCCCGATCCCGCCCCCGGAGCTGCCGGTACCCGTGCACCGCGGCTGGATCACCGCATCCATGATCCTGTTCTGGCCGCTGGCGATCGCCGCGGTGCTCGCCGCGAACCGTGCCGCCCGCGCCCACGGGGCCGGACACGTGCCGACCGCGCACCACGAGGCATACCGGGCACGGGCCCACGCGAGACTCGGCGTGCTGCTCGGCGGGATCGCGTGGACGTTCCTGCTCGTGTTCTACGGCAGCATCGCCCTGGTCCTCGTGCCGACGGCGCCGGACATCCTCAAGCAGGAGGGCATCGACACCGTGGCCGCGGAGCCCGCCCCCGACTCCTACCGGACGGCGGCCGCCCCGAAGCGCGAGCCGATCCCGGTCTACCCGCTCGAGCTCCTCACGGGTGACTGCTTCATGGCGCCCGACTGGGAGACGGCCTGGGGAGACCTCGACGTGATCCCGTGCAGCAGGCTGCACGACGCGCAGGTGATCGCCGTGACCGAGCTGGGCGACGGCGAGTACCCGGGCGCCCAGGAGATCTCCGACCGGACGTGGTACGACTGCGCGCCGCGCTACGAGGAGTTCTCCGGGACACGGCTCGGGGAGAGCTCGCCCGTCTGGACCTTCGAGCCGGACGCGGAGGACTGGGGATACGGGCTGCACGACGCCGTCTGCTTCGTCGAGGTGGACACCCCGATGCGTGGCGAGCTCTCGGACCACCCGCAGCTGTTCGAGACCGGAGCGACCTCATGACCCACGAGCTCCCGCCGCTGACTCCGCCCGGCGGACCCGGTCCCGCACCGGAACCCGCGCCGCGCCCGGCCACGTCGGATCCCTATGCGCCGGCGCAGTCGCCGTACCACGTGCCGACGTCGTACCAGCCACCGCCCCGGCCGCCGGCCGAGCCGTCCACGGGTGCGGGCTGGACCATCGTCGCGCTCCTCGCGTGGTGGCCGTTCGGGGCCGCCGCCTACCCGCACACCCAGCGGGCGACCGTCGCCCTCGGCGCCGGCGACCGGCGTACCGCGGAGACCGAGGGAGCACGGGCCCGGCGGATCGGCATCGCAGGCCTCGTCACCTACATCGTGCTGACCGTCGTGCTGATGGTCGGCGGCATCGGCGGCGCCGTCGCCCTGGGCTTCTGGTTCGAGGACGTGGAGCAGGCCGCGGACGCGGCGACGTCGACCCGCTACGTCGACGACGACCAGCCCGGTTCCGGCCCCGTCGACGGGACCCCCGTGCGGGAGCTGAACGAAGGGAGCTGCTACCTCGTCGACGGGCTGACCGACGTGGTGCGTACCGTCGCGGCCGTGAAGTGCGCGGAGCCGCACGGCGGCGAGCTCTACGAGCTCACGTACGTGGCGAGCGACGCGTTCGGAGCGACCGACGGCGTACCCGAGGCCGCCTACCCCGGGCCGGCGGTGATGGCCCGGTACGCCGAGGACGTCTGTCGCAAGGCGTTCGAGACCGCCACCGGAACCACCGCGCAGGAGTCCGGCCTGCACTTCTGGCACATGGCTTCCGACCCGTGGGACTGGCGCACGCAGAACCGGCGGATCGCCTGCTTCGCGGAGTCCGACGTCGACGACCTCACGGCTCGCGTCAGCGACCGCTGAGCGCCGTGCCCGGCCCTGGGCACCGGTTCCAGGGCTGGGCACGGTCACGCCGGACGACGGGTGGCTTTCGCCCGGAAACTCCGCACCGCTACGATCCCGGATCATGGCCGACACCACGCAGACCTCCCGCGGCGCGACGGAACCGGCCGAGACCGAACCAGGAGCCGTGGCCGAGGCGGAGGCCGCGGCTGAGGCCCCGGACGAGGACGCGAGCTCGGGCGCGAAGGCGGGCGGCGAGGCCCCGGACGACGGCGAGAAGGCCGACGAGGACGCGCCGTCCGACGAGAACGCTGACGCCGAGAAGGCCGACGGCGAGGAGTCGGACGACGACGAAGAGTCGGACGAGAAGTCGGACGACGACGTCGACTCTGCCGACCCCGCCGACGCTGAGGAGATCGGGGAGACCGCCGACCCGAACGAGCTGCCCTACCCGACCCGCGTGGGCTGGGTGGTCGCGGCGTTCCTGTTCTTCTGGCCGCTCGCGATCCCCGCGCTCGTGCAGTCGATGCGCACCGTCGAGGCGAACGGCACGGGCAACGTGCGTCGTGCGAAGAAGTCGTCGGTACGCACCCTCGACTTCTCCCTGGGCGCGGTCACCGTGGGCGTGCTCGGGATCGCGGGCCTGTGGATCGCGATCGCCGCGGCGCCCACCTACGCGTCGGCGCTCCCGCCGGGGTTCGTCGCGGCCGCCCGGGAGTTCGTCCCGCCGGCGCTGGCGGGCCCGCTCGGCATCGGGCAGCCCGACGACGGCCCCGCGCTCACGGAGCCGACGCCGTCCCCCACACCGACCGACGACCCGTACGCCACGGCCGACCCCTACGCCGAGGACCCGGACGCCGACCCGTACGCCGAGGACCCGGACGCGCTGCCCACGCCGGAGGCCGGCGGCGAGCTGGAGCCGACCGAGGCGCCGACGCCGGACGCCGACACCGAGGCGACCGCCGGGGCGGAGATCCCGGACCTGCAGGTGGGCGACTGCATCGACACGTCGGCGACGTCGGGCCAGACCACGCTGTACCGGATCCCGGTGGTGCCCTGCACCACGGCGCACGGCGGCGAGATCTACGCGGAGACGACGGCGGCCGACAGCCTCGCCGAGAACGGCGCGACCCCCACGCAGCAGGCTCTGTGGGACGCCGCGGACGCGTACTGCTACCCGGAGTTCACCAAGTACGTGGGCCTGCGGTGGGCCAAGTCGGAGCTGCTCTACTGGCCGATCGCGCCGTCGGAGGAGAGCTGGGCCGAGGGCGACCGCCGCATCCTCTGCGTCGTGGAGTCGGAGCAGCCGGTGACGGGCTCGCTCGAGGGCGCCGACCGCTAGGCGGCGCCGACCGCTGGGCCGGGCCGCCGGATCAGGTCCGGCGCCCGGTCAGCTGCCCGGCCGGTCAGATGCTCGGCGTCGCGACGGCGAGGGCGCCGATCAGCACGGCGGTCGCGCCGTACAGGATGATGTCGATGGTCCGGGTCCGGATGACGAGGCCGACGGGGCTGTCGAGCACCGCACGGAAGATCGCGCAGACCACGAGGACCACCCCGATGCCGATCGCCCCGGCGCGCGCGCCGGCGATCAGCCCGAGCAGCACGGAGATGCCGACACCCGCGAGGACGAGCCAGATCGCGAGGTTGCTCCGCTGCGGCTCGGCCGGACTCATGTCGGAGTCCTCGCCGCTGGCTGGCTCACTGCGGTCGAGCTCCTGGCTGGTCGTCGTGGTGGCCGTCATCAGGTCGGCCCGTCCGGTGCGTTCGAGCGTAGCCGTTCCGGCCGAGCCCGGCTCGAGGAGGCTCGTGGCGCCGGGGGCAGTCCGCATCTCACTGAGATCCACGGGACGAGGGTACAACCGAAACGTCTCGATTCTGCAGGACCGTGACCTGCTTGCAACCTGATGCAAAGCGCATTCCCAGGTTGGCGGCCTGCGAGCTACCGTGAGGTCCATGCCGTCGCCTTCAGGTCAGGTCCCCAGCAGCGTGGTCGTCGTGGGTGCGGGGCTAGCCGGCGCGCAGACCTCCGCCGCGCTGCGGAAGCACGGTTTCGAGGGGCACCTGACGGTGCTCGGCGCGGAGGGCCTGCCGCCCTACGACCGCCCGCCGCTGTCCAAGGAGCTGCTCAAGCGCACGGAGCCGGTCTGGCTCGCCGAAGACCTCGGGGTCGACCTCACCGCCCTCGCCGACGACCTGCGGCTCGCCGACCCGGCGACCCGCCTCGAGGTGGACCAGGAGCGGGTGGTGGTACGGACGGCGTCGGGCGACGACGTCGTGGCCGACGCCGTGGTGCTCGCCACCGGCAGCGCGCCCCTGCGCCCCGCGGGCTGGGACGCCGCGATGACCCTGCACACGGCCCCGGACGCCGAGCGGCTGCGCGCCGCCGTCGTGCCCGGGATGCGGCTCGTGGTGGTCGGCGCGGGCTGGATCGGCGCGGAGGTGGCCGGCGTCGCCGCCGGCGCCGGCGCCCGCGTCACGGTCGTGGAGGCGGGCCCGGTGCCGCTGGAGCGGCAGCTCGGCCGCAGGGTGGGCGGCCTGCTCGCCCCCTGGTACGACGACGCCGGGGTCACCCTGGTCACGGGCGTCGCCGTGGAGAAGGTGCTGCCCGGCCCGCCCGGCGGCGCGCCCGGTGCCGGCAGCGTCGTGCTCGCCGACGGCCGGGTGCTGGAGGCCGACCTGGTGCTGGCCGCCGTGGGGGCGCGTCCGGCGTCCGGCTGGCTCGCGGGCTCCCTGCCGCTGGAGGGGAACGGCGGGCTGCGGGTCAACCGCGCGGGCCGGTTCATGGGCATGCACTCCCCCACCGACCCGGCGGGGCGCCTGCACCTCGACGCGCTGCGCCGCATCTGGGCCGTGGGCGACATCGCGACCCGCGAGCACCCGGTGTTCGGGCCGGTGCCCGGCGGGCACTGGTCGGCCGCCCTGCACGATCCCGAGATCACCGTCCGGGCCCTGCTCGGGCTCGACGAGCGCGCCGCGGAGCCGGAGCACGTGCGCGAACGGCTCGGCCTCGCCCCGATCCACGCCCACGCGCCGTACGTGTTCTCGCAGCAGCTCGGGCACGACCTGGCGCTGTTCGGGGTGCCGTCCCCGTTCGACGACGTGGTGCTGCGCGGCGCCCCTGCGGCGTCGGGCGGCTGGGGTGCCCTCTACCTGGAGAACGCGCTCGACCGGCACCCGCGCCGCACCTCGGACGGCCACCGGGTGGCGACCGTCCGGGCGATGCTGCTGGTCGACTCGCCGCGCGAGGTGGGGCAGCTGCGCAAGCTGATGAACCGCGGGGTGCCGCTGGAGGTCGACCTGGACCGCGCGCTGGACCCGACGATCAAGCTCAAGGACTCCGTCGTCTGAGCCGCAGGTGCAGCGCAGGGTGGGGGCCGAGGAACGAGGCACCCGCCCGGAGCGGAACCGCAGGCTCAGACGACCAACAAGCAACGTCCGAGCCGTCGGGCATCCCCTTTGAGGCCAGGGTTTCTCCGCTCTCGACGGTCGCAAAGCGAAGAAACCCGGGCCTCAAAGGGGAGCTGCGGCGGCCCGGAAGCCGGGCCGGGCCCGGAGAGAACGTCAGTGCGCGAAGTGGCGCGTGCCCGTCAGGTACATCGTGACGCCGGCCGCCTCGGCGGCCTTGACGACCTCCTCGTCGCGGATCGACCCGCCCGGCTGCACGACGGCGGTGACCCCGGCGTCGAGCAGCACCTGGAGACCGTCGGCGAACGGGAAGAACGCGTCGGAGGCCGCGACGGCGCCGCGGGCGCGCTCGACGGGGCCGGACTCGCCCTCGGCCAGGGTGTTGGCGCGCTCGACCGAGAGGCGGCACGAGTCCACGCGGTTGACCTGACCCATGCCGATGCCGACCGCGGCCCCGTCGCGCGCCAGGAGGATCGCGTTCGACTTGGCGGCGCGCACGGCCTTCCAGGCGAACGCGAGGTCGGCGAGCACCTCGGGCGACGCCGCCTCGCCGGTCGCCAGCGTCCAGTTCTCGGGGGCGTCGCCGTCGGCCTGGAACCGGTCGGTGGCCTGCATGAGCAGCCCGCCCGAGATGGGCCGGGTCTCCACGGAGCCAGCCGGCGCCTCGGGGACCACGAGCAGCCGGATGTTCTTCTTGGCCTGGAGGATCTCCAGCGCCTCCGGCTCGAAGCCGGGGGCAACGACGACCTCGGTGAACACCGGGGCGATCTGCCGGGCGGCGTCGGCCGTGACGGTGCGGTTGGCGGCGATCACGCCGCCGTACGCGCTGACCGGGTCGGTCGCGTGCGCCCGGGCGTGCGCCTCGGCGATGTCGCCGCCGACGGCGATGCCGCACGGGTTGGCGTGCTTGATGATCGCGACGGCGGGACCCTCGTGGTCCCAGGCGGCGCGCCACGCGGCGTCGGCGTCGACGTAGTTGTTGTAGCTCATGGCCTTGCCGTGCAGCTGCTCGGCCTGGGCCAGGCCCGTGACGCCGTCGCCGCGGGTGTACAGGGCGGCGCGCTGGTGCGGGTTCTCGCCGTAGCGCAGCACGTCGGCGCGGTCCCAGGTGCCGCCGACCCACGCCGGGAAGCCGGTCGAGACCGGTCCGTCGGCACCGTCCACGGCGTCCGTCGGGGAGACGACGGAGCCCATCCAGGACGCCACCGCGACGTCGTACGTCGCGGTGTGCACGAACGCGGCGGCGGCGAGCGCCTTGCGCTGGGCGTAGGTGAAGCCGCCGGCCCGCACGGCCGTCACGACGTCGGCGTAGCGCGCCGGGTCCACGACGACGGCGACGGACGGGTGGTTCTTGGCCGCCGCGCGCACCATCGAAGGCCCGCCGATGTCGATCTGCTCGACGACGGCGTCCGGCCCGGCGCCCGACGCGACGGTGGCCGCGAACGGGTAGAGGTTGACGACGACGAGCTCGAACGGCGAGATCTCGAGCTGGGCGAGCTGGTCGAGGTGGTCCTGCTTGCGGGTGTCGGCCAGGATGCCGGCGTGCACGCGGGGGTGCAGCGTCTTGACGCGGCCCTCCAGGCACTCGGGGAAGCCGGTGAGCTCCTCGACCGGGGTGACGGGGATGCCCGCGTCGGCGATCTTCGACGCGGTGGACCCGGTCGAGACCAGCTCGACGCCGGCGTCGTGCAGCGCGGTGGCGAGCTCGATCAGGCCGGTCTTGTCGTAGACGCTCAGCAGCGCGCGCCGGACGGGGCGCTGCGAGTCGTCGGTGAGCTGGACGTCAGGGGTGGACGGGGCGCCGGACATGGCGGTTCTCCTCGGAAGTAGCCTCGTGGAAAACCCTGGCACCCAGGCGGGCGGCGCGCATCACGGGTCGGTCGGCCGCTCCCCGGTGGTGACCCACCCTCGCCAGTCACGGCCAGGTGCAGTCTAGCGGTGGCCGGGCCGTGCGGTTCCGGCCCCGGGGTCTTGCGGCCCTCCGGGGGCACGGGAGTAGGTTGTGCCCCAACCGGACAACGTCGTCCGGTAGGAGCCGGAGGGAGCTGCGATGACGCAGGAGGAAGTGGTCGACGTACTGGTGGCCGGGACGGGCGCGGCCGGGCTCGGCGCGGCGATCGCCGCGGCGGACGCCGGGGCGAAGGTGCTGGTCGTGGAGTCGGCGGACCGCTGGGGCGGCACCACGATGCGCAGCGGCGGCGGGCTGTGGCTGCCGGACAACCCGGTGATGCGGCGCGCGGGGATCGCCGACTCCCGCGAGGAGGCGCTGACGTACCTGAAGGCGGCGGTCGGCGACGTGGGCCCGGCGAGCTCGACCGCCCGCCGGGAGGCGTTCCTCGACACCGTGGACGAGCTGGTCACGACGCTGGAGCGGCACGGGGTGCGCTGGGCGGCCGCGAAGAAGTACCCCGACTACTACCCCGAGCGCCCCGGCGGCAAGATCGGCCGCTCCATCGAGCCCCGGCCGTACGACACGAGGCGGCTCGGCGACTGGATCGAGCGGTCCCGCGTCAAGGACGGCGTGCCGCTCGCCGTGATGAACGACGACTTCTACGAGCTGGGCCGGGCCTGGTCCACGCCGTCCGGCTTCGTCCGCGGGGCCCGGCTGGTGTTCCGGGTGCTGGGCGGCCTGCTCACCGGCAAGAAGCAGGTGGGCATGGGTGCGGCCCTGGCCTGCTCCCTGATGGAGGTCGTGCGGGCGCAGGGCACGGAGGTGCGGCTCGGCACCCCGCTGACGGAGCTGCTGGTGGAGGACGGCGCCGTGGTCGGGGCCGTCGTCGGCCCGCCGGAGGATCGCCGCACCGTGCGCGCACAGGGCGGCGTCGTGCTCGGCGCGGGCGGGTTCGCCCACCGGACCGCATGGCGCCAGGAGCACCACGGCGTGCCCGGCTGGAGCGCCGCCTCCCGGGACGACCAGGGCACGGCCATCGAGGCCGGGGCCGACGCCGGTGGCGCGCTCGCGCTCATGGACGACGCCTGGTGGGGCGCCGGCGTGGACAACGGCGACGAGGGGATGCACGGCTTCGTGCTGTCCGAGCGGTCCATGCCGTACTCGATCGTGGTGGACTCCTCGGGAGCCCGGTTCGTCAACGAGTCCACGAGCTACATCGACTTCGGCCACGCGATGCTGGAGCGGGACGAGGAGGTGCCGGCGATCCCGTCGTGGCTGGTCATGGACGTCCGCGCGCGACGGCGCTACCTCAACACGTCGCTGCTGGGCGGCCGCAGGCGCTACGTGGAGGACGGCACGCTCGTGTACGCGGACACGCTCGCGGAGCTGGCGGACAAGCTCGGGCTCGACCCCGCGGCGTTCCGGGACACCGTCACGCGGTTCAACGAGTTCGCCCGGACCGGCAAGGACACGGACTTCGGCCGCGGGGACTCCGCGTACGACCGGTACTACTCGGACCCGACGGTGCGGCCCAACCCGAACCTCGGCCCGATCGAGCGCGGCCCCTTCTCCGCCCTCAAGATCGTGCCCGGCGACCTGGGCACCAAGGGCGGGCTGCTCACCGACGAGCGCGCCCGCGTGCTGCGGACCGACGGCACTGCCATCCCCGGCCTGTACGCGGCCGGCAACACGACGGCGTCGGTGATGGGGCGCACCTACCCCGGGCCGGGCTCGACGATCGGCCCGGCAGCCGTGTTCGGCTGGATCGGCGGGCAGCAGGCGGCGGCGCGGCGCGGCTAGACGGCGTCCGGGACCCGGACCTCGAAGCCCAGCAGCTCCCAGGCCCGGCGCGCCCGGCGCTCCCGGTCCTCGCCCTCGGCCTGCGACAGCCCGCCGGCCATCATGGCCACCGCGAGCAGCAGGTCGTCCGGCGTCGTCCCCGCCGGGACGTCACCCGACTCGATCGCGCCCGCCAGCCGGGTGCCCAGCGCGACGGCGACCCGCTCCCCCAGGGCGACGACCCGCTCGTCCGCGGGCACCCGCGAGCGCACCAGGTCCACGAACCCGACCGAGTCGACGGCGTGCCGCGTCACCAGGCCGAGCAGGTCGGCCAGGTCGGCGTCGGGGGTCGCGGCGCGCTCCTCGACGGCGACGACCTGCTCGTCGAAGACGGCGACGACGAGGTCCATGCGGTCCGGGAAGTGCCGGTAGAGGCTCCCCTGCCCGACGCCGGCGCGCTTGGCGACCGCGCTCAGCGGCGCGCCGGTCCCGGCGGAACCGAAGACCTCGCGGGCCGCGGCCAGCAGCGCCGCCCGGTTGCCCGCCGCGGCGCGCGGACCGAGGTTGGGTGCCCCGCCGCGGCGCTTCGTGCCGTGCGGAAGGGCGCCGGGTCGGGGGTCGCGAAGTACACCGGTCATAGCGGTATTCTAGATACCGGACAGTGTTGTCCGGTACCAACCCCGTTCGAGGAGCACACCATGGCACTGACCGTCCGTTCCACCGTCGGCGACTGGCTCGACCACCCCGTCGGCGGCCGCGTCCTCGCGGCCTTCCTCGCCCAGGGCGGGGCGACGCCGGACTCGCTCGCCCCCGCCCGCGGCCTGCCGCTGGAGCAGCTCGTGGCGCTGTCCGGCGGCAAGTTCCCGGCCGAGGCGCTCGACGCGCTGGTCGCGGCATACCGGGAGGCGGCACCGGAGGAGGCTGCCGAGGCCGACGCGGCGGCCGCCGGAGAAGCGCAGACCGCGGCTGGCTGGGCCGAGCAGATCACCCCCGGCCGCTTCGCCGGACAGACCGTCGTGGTCACGGGTGCGGCGTCCGGCATCGGCCGGGCCGTCGCCTCGCGCGTGGCGCGCGAGGGCGGCCGCGTGATCGCCGCCGACATCTCCGCGGAGAAGCTCGACGAGCTCGCCGCCACGCTGACCGGCCTCCCGGCCGGCGCCGAGATCGTCCCCGTCGCGGGCGACATCTCCGCCCAGGACGACGTCGACCGCATCGTGGCCGCCGCGGGCGACCGCGTGGACGCGCTGGCCAACGTCGCCGGGATCATGGACGACATGTCGGCCGTCCACGAGGTGAGCGACGCCCTCTGGGAGCGGGTGCTGCGCGTGAACCTGGAGGGCACCATGCGGCTCACCCGCGCCGTCGTGCCCGGGATGCTGGCCGCGAAGGAGGGGCGCATCGTCAACGTCGCCTCCGAGGCGGGGCTGCGCGGTTCGGCCGCCGGCGTCGCCTACACGGCGTCCAAGCACGCGGTGGTCGGCCTGACCAAGTCCAACGCCGTGATGTACGCGAAGAGCGGCATCCGCACCAACGCCGTCGCGCCCGGCGGCGTGGCCACGGGCATCCCGGTACCCGGCCAGGCCGAGTTCGGCGCGCCGGTGCTGCGGCCCCACCAGGTCAACATCCTCAGCCTCGCCATGGCCGAGGAGCTGGCCGCGACCATCACCTTCCTGCTGTCCAAGGACTCGGTGAACCTGAACGGCGCGATCATCGCGGCGGACGGCGGCTGGTCCGCCGTCTGACGGGTCAGGTGGCCGACGGCGCGCGCGTCGTCGGCCACTCGACGACGTCGGCCGCCCAGGTGCCCGGCAGGCCGATGCGCCACAGCGGACGCACCAGGAACATGGCCAGGAACAGCACGGCCCACGCGGCAGCGAACAGCCACATCGCGGGACCGATCCCGAGGCTCGCGAGGAGCACGCTGCCGACGAGCGGCGCCGCCGGTCCGGCCACCAGCCCGGTGAGCCCCATCGTGGCGGCCATGCGCCCCTGCATCTGCCCTGGCGTGATCGCCGTGGCGTACGAGAGCATCCCGGCGTTGAGCGCGGGCGCGAAGAACATCATCCCCGTCAGCGCGGCGACGAACCCCCAGTAGGTCGGGAACACCGCCATCAGCACGACGGCGACGCCGGAGACGCCGAGCGTCAGCACCGTGAGGACGCCCACGCGCACCCGCTGGACGAGCACACCCGCGAGGACCGAGCCCAGGAGCACCCCCACCCCGACCGCGGTGTTGATCAGGCCGATGAGCGCGGGCGCCGTCCCGGTGCTCACCAGGTGCAGGTTGATCGCCACCATCATGCCGTTCAGGACCACGTTGACCAGCATGAACAGCCAGAGCGACGCGCGGAGCAGGGGCACGCCGAACACGTAGCGCAGCCCCTCCCGCAGCGCCGCCACGGGATGCTCGGCGCGCGCCGCGTCGAGGTCGCCGTTGAGCGGCTCCCGCACCAGGGACGTGGCGGCCACGGAGACCAGCCGGCCCGCCGCGGACACCGCGAAGGGCAGCACCGTGCTCATGCCGTAGAGCAGCCCGCCGAGCGGCCCTTGGAGCAGGGTGGCCGCGGCGTCGCGCCCCTGCGCGACCGACATGGCCTGTCCGAGCTGCTCGGTGCGGACGACGGCGTGCAGGGCGGCCGTGCCCGCGGGGTCCATGAGCGCACCGACCGCGGACGACACGAACAGCGCCCCGGCCAGGTGCGGGGCGGTGACCGAGAGGCCGTCCACCAGGCCGGCGACCACCACGCTGGCCCAGGCGAGCGCCGCGACCGCGCTGCCGACCATGATGAGCCGACGGCGGTCCACCCGGTCCACGATGACGCCGGCCGGCAGCGTCAGGAGCACCGAGCCGAGCTGGCCGACGAACGCGATCACGCCGGCCTGCACCACGGACCCCGTGACCGCGTAGGCGAGCAGCGGCACCGCGAAGGCGCCGACCGCCGCGCCCACGTCCTCCGCCGTCGCGCCCGTGAGGAGCAGCCGGTAGGAGCGGTTGCGCCAGAGGGGCGCCGTCCTCTCGCTCTTGGGCGTCGTTCCCGTCGCCGCCTCGCCCGCCGCGCGGGCCTCGTCCGTCGTCATGCGGACACCGTAAAGTCCGCAACGGTAATTGCGCAATGATAGTTGCGCATCTGTTGTTGCGGGATCTTGCTAGCCTGGCCCGATGGCATCGAAGGAACCCCTCCAGATCACCGACCCGGAGACGCTGCGCGCCATGGCGCACCCGGTGCGGCAGCGGATCCTGATCGAGCTCAACGTCCGCGAGCACGCGCGCGCCGCCGACCTCGCCCGGACGCTGGACGTGCCGGCGAACTCGATCAGCTTCCACCTGCGGGTGCTGGCCAGGCACCACTTCATCGAGGAGGCGCCGGAGCTCGCCCGGGACAAGCGGGACCGGGTGTGGCGGCCCGTGGTGGAGCAGTTCATCGTGGACCGCAACCTCGCAGGTGCGGAGAACGCCATCGACCCCTACCTGCGCTGGCTGCGGGCCATGTTCCTGCGCGACCGCGAGGCCCCCGGCGCCCGGGAGGACTTCCACGAGGGCATGGCCAGCGGGGCCTTCTTCACGCGCGACGAGGCGGAGGAGATGACCGCCGAGGTGCTCGCCGTCATGGAGAAGTGGTGGGACCGGACGGGAGCCGCCAAGAAGGCCGAGCCCGACGACCCGGAGCGGAAGTTCTACCAGATCCTCTACGCCCTCGGGCCGCGGGACCTGGCGAGCGAACCCGTCCCGGAGACCTGAGCGGCCCCGCTGGATCCCGGCTACTCCAGCGCGTCGGCCGCCCACGTGTCCGGGCGGCCGATGCGCATCAGCGGGCGGGTGAGCCGGAGCGCCACGAGCACCGCCACCATGGCGCCCACCATCACCCACAACGTGACGCCGATGCCCCAGCCCTCCAGGAGCGCACTGCCCAGCACGGGTGCGGCCGGGGCGGCGATCAGGCCGGTCAGCCCGAGCAGGGACGTGGCCCGGCCCATCATGCGGTCCGGGACGATCACCGTGAGGTAGCCGGTGAAGCCCGCGTTGAGCGCCGGGTAGAGGAAGACGCCGACGGCCAGCATCGCCACGAACACCCAGTACGCCGGGGCCAGCGCCATCACGACCAACGCGCCGGCGAGCACGCCGACGGCCAGGATCCCCAGCCGGCCGACGCGGGTGCGCCGCACGATCGGCCCGGCGACGATCGCGCCGGCCAGCATGCTGACGCCGGCGCACGCGTCGACGAGCCCGATGAGCCGCGGGTCCGTGCCGGTGCGGACCAGCTCCAGGTTGATCGCCACGACCAGCGCGATCGACGTCAGGTTGAGCAGCGTGATGAGCACAAGCACCGCGCGGAACAGCGGCACGGCGCCGACGAAGGCCAGGCCCTCGCGCAGGTCGGCGAGCGGGTGGTTCTGCTGGGTCCGCTCGCCGTTCAAGGGCTTGCGGACGAACGACACCGCGACCACCTCGATCAGATGCCCCACCACCGACGCGAAGAACGGCAGCACGTGCGCCATGCCGTACAGGAACCCGCCAACCGGTCCCGCGAACAGCGCGACCGCCGCCATTCGCCCCTGGTTCACGGCCATCGCGTTCGCCATCTGGGCGGGCGGGACGACGGCGCGCAATGCGCCGCCCGACGCCGGGTTCACGAACGCGCTCACCATCGACGAGCCGAACAGCACCGCTGCCAGGTGCCACGCGCCGAGCGTCCCGGCCAGCCCGGCGGCGACGACCGTGGCCCACAGGGCGGTACCCGTCGCCGCGGCGGCGACGAGGAGCACGCGCCGGTTGACCCGGTCGGCCACGACGCCCGCCGGGAGCGTGGCCAGCAGCGCCCCTGCCTGGCCGATGCCGCTGATCAGGCCCGCCTGGCCCACCGACCCCGTGACCTCGAACGCGAGCAGCGGGACCGCGAACGTGCCGACGCCGGCGCCGATCGCCTGCGCGAACCGCCCGGTCGTGAGCAGCAGGTACGCGACGTTCCGCCGCAGCGGCGGTTCGGGGCTCGTCGGATCCGGGCTCGTCGGGTCCGGGCTCGTCGGGTCCGGGCTCGTCGGGCCCGAGCTCGTCGGGTTCGGGCTCGTCAGGTCCGGGCTCACGGTTGCCGCGCTTCCCAGGTCAGCCGGCCCCGCCGTCGTCGTCTCCCCAGTCACGCCGCACAACGTACCGGGTGAAATGTCCGCCTCATGACGCCGGCAGCGTGGGCGCCGTCGCCCACTCCCCTTTGAGGCCCGGGTTTCTTGTCTTTGGGCGGCCGCAAAGAGAAGAAACCCGGGCCTCAAAGGCGATCCGTCGGAGCGGTTATCGACGGGGCGGCGAGCGGAGCGGTCGTCGACGCGGTGAGCGGAGCGGTTATCGACGCGGTGAGCGGGGCGGCGAGCGGAGCGGTCGTCGACGCGGTGAGCGGAGCGGTTATCGACGCGGAGAGCGGAGCGGTTATCGACGCGGAGAGCGGAGCGGTTATCGACGCGGAGAGCGCGGCGAGAGCGGGACGGCGGCCGGAGCGCCCACGGTGACCGGGACGCCGACGTCGTCGTAGTTGCCGGGCGTCCAGCCGGCCTCGCGCAGCAACGCGGACAGGACCTCCGGCATGCGGACCCGGAGGTCCTTCGCCGTGAACCGCAGCAGGCGCGAGCCGCCCGCCGACGCCAGCGCGTTCTGCCGCGTGCGGTCCCGGAACACCGCGGCCGGCGCGCCGTGCACCTCGACGCCGTCGATCTCGACGAGCAGCCAGGTGCCGTCCGGCAGCCGCCAGGCGAGGTCGACCCGGCCGAGGTGGTCGCCGTCGGGCCCCAGGAGCACGAGCTGCAGGGTGTCCGGCGGGATCCCCGAGTCGAGACAGGCCAGCCGCGCGACGGACTCGAGGGGCGACTCCGACCGGCCGTCCGCCAGGCGCCACCAGGGATGCGTCGCCTCGACGGTGCGATGCCCGCGCGCCAGGTCGTGGGCCCGGGCCAGGTCGTCCGCCGTGGCCGACCGCGTGTGCAGCAGGTCGTCCATCGCGGCCACGGCGTCGTCCCGGCGCATCTTCCCGACGCCGAGGGCGAGCGCGTCCGCGACGCTCGCGATCCGGAAGTCGCCGGCGAACCGGCCGGTCACCATGTCGCCGCGCTTGTGGAACGTGATGCCGTCCCGCCCGGGCCGCCAGTGCCCGTCGGGCGCGACCACCTCGGAGAGGATGGTGCGCGGCAGCCCCTTGACCTTGTACAGCGCGAGGGCGGACAGGCCGACGGCGGTCGATCCCGGGCCGGCGGCCAGCAGGCCGAGCCACGCGGGACGACGTCGGAGGTGGTCCAGCAGGTCCGGACGTGACCGGTCGGCGGGCGGTACGACGTCGGTGTCGTACACGCCCTGCGTGACACGGATCAGCCGGCACTGCCGGACGAGCCGGTACCGCCACTGGGCGTCGACGCCGATGCCGTCGAGCTGTGCGGCGGAGATCAGCCCCTCCTGCCGGTCGGCGATGAGCTCCAGCTGCGAGGGCAGGGGCTTGAGTGGTCGCATGACTCAATATCAGCACGCAACAACCATCAAAGCTGGTGAAACACAGTCAGCCTGTGGATAACCGGCGTCCGCCACTCACCTTTGAGGCCCAGGTTTCTTCGCTTTGGGCGGTCGCAAAGCGAAGAAACCTGGGCCTCAAAGGAAAGGAGCCAGTGCGGGCGGACGGACGGGCGGCGGCCCGACGGCGGAGCCCCGGCTGCGGGCGGGCGGCGGCCCGGCGGCGGAGCCCCGGCGGTCAGCGGCCGATCGCGGCCTTGCGGCCCGTGACGTGCAGGCCCTCACGCGCCAGGCGGCCGACGGTCTCGACCAGGAGCGCGCGCTCGGCGACCTTGATCCGCTCGGTCAGGGTGGGCTCGTCGTCGCCATCCTGCACCGGGACGGCGGTCTGGGCGACGATCGGGCCGGTGTCGACGCCGTCGTCCACCAGGTGCACGGTGCACCCGGTGATCTTGACGCCGTGGGCGAGCGTGTCGCGCACGGGGTGCGCGCCCGGGAAGCTGGGCAGCAGGGCCGGGTGCGTGTTGATCATCCGGCCCTCGAACTTGCGCACGACGCCCGGCGCCAGGATGCGCATGAACCCGGCCAGGATCACGTAGTCGGGCTGGAACACCGAGATGGCCTCGAGCACGCCGTCGTTCCAGGCGGCACGGTCCTCGAAGTCCTTCAGCGCGACGACGGCGGAGGCCACCCCGGCGTCCCGCGCCAGGTCGAGCGCTCCCGCCGTCGGCCGGTCCGTGACGACGCCGACCACGCGCGCGCCGTACGCGGCGTCGTCGTGTGCTGCGAGAAGCGCGGCGAGGTTGGACCCGCCGCCCGAGGCGAGCACCACCAGGCGCTTGGCGGATGTGGACTCGACGGGGTGACCGGTGGGCGTCTGCACGGGCCCCAGCCTACTTTCCCGGGCCCGCCTCGCGAGCCTCGTCGCCACCGTCCGGACCGGCCACCGGCTCGGTGTCCGGTTCGGGTGCCGTGTCCGGTTCGGGGTCCGGTTCAGGGTCCGAGACGGCGTACGCCGCGACCCTCGCCCAGTCGCCGGACGGGGCCGCCTTCTCGACGGGTGTGCCGGCGCCCTCGACGGGCGTGCCCGCGTCCTCGTCGCTCTCGCGCGGCGGGTCCCCGAACCCGAGCTCCGCCGCGAGGTCCGGATCGTCGGACCGGCCCTCGCCCTCTGCCGCCCCGCCGCCCCGCACCACGCCGTCCGAGGACTCCTCGCGCGAGACACCGCCCACCGGAGCCGGCCGCCGCAGCCACGCCACCAGGTCCTCCCCGATCTCGCCGCGCCGCGCCACCACGTCCAGCTTGGCGCCCAGCAGCACGGCCATCGCTCCCCCGCCGACCTCGGCGGCCACGAGGCCCGCGGTCACGAGCGGGTCTGCGCCCACCTCGGCGAGCCGGCCCGGGCCGGCCGCGCCCGCGGCCGCCAGCTGGCCCAGCAGCACGAGCACCCCGGGCACGACGACGATGCCGCCGAGCACCCAGCCGACGTCCGACCAGCGGACCAGCGACGGCTCCAGCCGGCGCCACACGAACAGGGCCGCCACGATGCCGCACGCGACCACGAGCAGGGGCGCCCAGGCGCTGACCGGGTTGGCCCAGTCCTCCCCCGGCAGCGCCCCGAGCAGCGGCACCGCGGGCAGCGGCCCGGAGACCGTGCCGAACACCGTGAAGCTCGTCCCCTCACCCACGGCGAAGCCCGGCCCCGCGAGCCAGGAGACCGCCCACAGCAGCAGGTTGGGCAGCAGCGCGAGCTGCGCCACGGCGAAGACGATCCCGCCGGTCCAGCCCGGTTCCAGGGCGGTGACGATGTCCGACGACGTGGCCCGGCCCGCCAGCGCCCACGCCACGACCAGGAGCGCGGCCGCGCCCGTCAGCAGCGCGACCACCACCGCGCCGCCGCGCAGCCCGAGCCGCAGCGTGGCGGGGACCAGGTCGAAGCCGGTGAGCCGCTGGGCGACCACCTCGGCCCGTTCGCCGAGCTCGGCCGGTGTCGGCGCGTCCGGCCGCGCCAGGATGCCCAGCGCCATGCCGAGCCCGCCCATGACCAGGCCGGCCGGCAGTGCCAGAGCGAGCGACCAGCCCGGGGCACTGCCCGCGAGGGCGGCGACCGCCGTCGTGCACAGGCCGTAGGTGACGGTGCCCGCCGCCCAGGCGGGGACCGAGGTCGCGGCGAACCGCTTGGCCGAGGCGTAGACGGCGAAGAGCGCGAGGGCCGCGATGCCGAGCGGGGCGAGGGTGATCGTCACGTCGTCGGCGGTCAGCGGGACGCCGTGCCCCAGCAGCCAGAGCCCGGTGGCGACATCGATGGCGGAGCGGACCTGGACGCCGTCGTCCGGGGTGTCCGTCGCGGAGGTGAGCGTGGCCGTGCCCACGAGGTAGGCGACCACCGCCGGGAGCACCACGACGGCGAGGGACAGGACGAGGGCCTGGGCGGCCGAGAGCACGCCGGCGACGACGTGGGAGAGGGCGAACGACCCCTGCTCGGGAGCGGGCGGCTCGACCAGGCGGCCGCGGCGGGCCGTCGGA
This sequence comes from Promicromonospora sp. NPDC059942, assembly GCF_042731755.1. Classification (NCBI taxonomy): domain Bacteria; kingdom Bacillati; phylum Actinomycetota; class Actinomycetes; order Micrococcales; family Promicromonosporaceae; genus Promicromonospora; species Promicromonospora sp. NPDC059942. Next base: position 7,458 of record NZ_JBHWLR010000011.1, on the reverse strand, counting down.
CGGTTGCCCGCCGGGCGGGACGTACGGGCGCCGGAGGTACGGCTGGCGGTGCTCGGGCGGGGTGGTGCGCTCACCCGGCAATCTTCACCCGCGCCCGGGCATCAGCCCGGGGACATCCCTCGGCGTGGCCCGGGTGAACTTCGGGAGATATTACGGCCGGGTATGGAGTTCACCGGGGGAACTGGTGTAGGAACGCCCCTTTTGCGAACCAGCACTCAGGAGCGACGACCTCGCGGCCGCAGAAGAAAGGGCCCAGCCCGCTCGGTCGCAAGCATGCGTCACACCTCCGGACGTGACGACGACGGCGGTTCCCCCGCAAGAGGGAACCGCCGTCGTCAATCAGGCGTCAGAGACCCTGCAGGATCTCCCGCATGAGGTCGGCGGTCTCGGACGGCGTCTTGCCGACCTTCACGCCGACGGCCTCGAGGGCCTCCTTCTTGGCGGCCGCGGTGCCGGCCGAGCCGGACACGATCGCGCCGGCGTGGCCCATCGTCTTGCCCTCGGGGGCGGTGAAGCCCGCGACGTAGCCGACGACCGGCTTGGTGACGTGCGCCTTGATGTACTCGGCGGCACGCTCCTCGGCGTCGCCGCCGATCTCGCCGATCATCACGATCGCCTTGGTCTCCGGGTCGTTCTCGAAGGCCTCGAGCGCGTCGATGTGCGTGGTGCCGACGATCGGGTCGCCGCCGATGCCGATGGCGGTCGAGAAGCCGAAGTCCTTCAGCTCGTACATCATCTGGTAGGTCAGCGTGCCCGACTTCGACACGAGACCGATCGGGCCCTTGCCCGTGATGGTGTGCGGGGTGATGCCGGCGAGCGACTCGCCCGGGGTGATGATGCCGGGGCAGTTCGGCCCGATCATCCGGGTCTCCTTGCCCTGCAGGTACGACCACACCTCGGCGGTGTCCTGCACCGGCACGCCCTCGGTGATGACCACGAGCAGGCCGATGCCCGCGTCGATGGCCTCGATGGCCGCGTCCTTGGTGAAGGCCGGCGGCACGAAGACGACGGAGACGTCCGCGCCGGTCTCGGCCATGGCCTCCTTGACGGTGCCGAACACCGGGAGGGTCACGTCGGCCCCGTCGGCGTCCTTGTGGGTCACCGTGGTGCCGGCCTTGCGGGCGTTCACGCCGCCGACGATCGTCGCGCCGGAGTCCAGCATCAGGGCGGTGTGCTTGGCACCCATGCCACCCGTGATGCCCTGGACGATGATCTTCGAGTCCTGGTTCAGGTAGATCGACATTGTCTTCTTGTCTCTGCTTTCGAAGTCTTCAGCGGGCGATCAGGCGGCGGCAGCCTTGGCGGCGGCGAGGTCGGCGCCACCGTCCATGGTGTCGGCGAGGGTGACGAGCGGGTGGTTGCGCTCGTTCAGGATCTGGCGGCCGAGCTCGACGTTGTTGCCGTCGAGGCGGACGACCAGCGGCTTGGACGCCTCGTCGCCGAGGATGTCCAGCGCGCCCACGATGCCGTTGGCGACCTCGTCGCAGGCGGTGATGCCGCCGAAGACGTTCACGAAGACCGACTTGACCTGCGCGTCGTTCAGGATCACGTCGAGGCCGTTGGCCATGACCTGCGCGTTGGCGCCGCCACCGATGTCGAGGAAGTTGGCGGGCTTGACGCCGCCGTGCTTCTCGCCCGCGTAGGCGACGACGTCGAGGGTGGACATGACCAGGCCCGCGCCGTTGCCGATGATGCCGACCTCGCCGTCGAGCTTCACGTAGTTGAGGTCGTTCTCCTTGGCCTTCGCCTCCAGCGGGTCGGCCGCGGCGGAGTCCTCGAGCTCGGCGTGGTCCGCGTGGCGGAAGCCGGCGTTCTCGTCGAGCGTGACCTTGCCGTCGAGGGCGACGATCTCGCCGTCCTCCGTCTTGACCAGCGGGTTCACCTCGACCAGCGTGGCGTCCTCGGCCTTGAACACGGTCCACAGGCCCTGGATGACCTCGGCGACCTTGCCCTTGATGTCCTCGGCGAAGCCGGCGGCGTCCACGATCTCGGCGGCCTTGGCCTCGTCGATGCCCACGGCGGGGTCGACGGCGATGCGGGCCAGCGCCTCGGGGCGCTCGACGGCGAGCTGCTCGATCTCCATGCCGCCCTCGACGGAGCACATGGCGAGGTAGTTGCGGTTGGACCGGTCCAGCAGCACCGAGAAGTAGAACTCCTCGGCGATCTTGGCGCCCTGGGCGATCATCACGCGGTGCACGGTGTGACCCTTGATGTCCATGCCGAGGATCTCGCCGGCCTTCTCGGCGGCCTCTTCCGGCGAGTGGGCCAGCTTGACGCCGCCCGCCTTGCCGCGACCACCGGTCTTGACCTGGGCCTTCACGACGACAGTGCCGCCGCCCAGCTTCTCGGCGCCTTCGCGAGCCTCCTCGGGGGTCGTCGCGACAACCCCGCCCAGCACGGGAACGCCGTGCTTCTCGAAGATGTCGCGCGCCTGGTATTCGAACAGGTCCACCCTGCTGCGTCCTTCCATCGGGATGCGGCCCTCGGACGTCGTAGTCGCCCGGAGCCCGGCTGAAGCGATGTCTCGACGTCAAGACATCCCCGTACAGGGTAGCCCTGGATCGCTTGTGGTTCCGAACGAAACCGGCGGTATTCCGGGGCTCTTCGGCACAGGCGTGTGGTACACGTCTCGTTCGGCAAATTCTGTCAACCAGGGTTGACATCCGGCGACCGTGTCAACCATAGTTGACACATGACCCAGCAAGCACTCGCCGCGTCCGCCGCCGGCGACGACCCCGCCGAAGGACTGCGCGCCGTCCGCGCGATGCGCGAGCTGGCCGACCGCCTCGAGACGCTCCAGGTAGAGCGTGCGCGGCGCCTCGGCTGGTCGTGGCAGGAGATCGCCGACGCCCTCGGCGTCACCCGGCAGGCCGTCCACAAGAAGCACAACAGGAGGATCTGATGTTCGAGAGGTTCACGAAGGACGCTCGCTCCGCCGTCGTCGACGCCCAGCAGGTCGCCCGCGACGCGCACAGCGACCAGATCGACAGCCGCCACCTGCTCGTCGCCCTCGCCGAGAGCGCCGGCCCGGCCCGCACCGCCCTCGCGGACGGCGGGGTGGACACCGCCGCCCTGGTCGAGGGAGCCCGCGCCCGGATCGCCGCGGGCGACGCGCTCGACCCGGCCGCGCTGGCCGCCGTCGGCATCGACCTCGACGAGGTGACGCGTGCCACCGAGGCCACCTTCGGCGAGGGCGCGCTGGCCCGCGCGGGACGCACCGTGCGCGGGCGCCGCAAGCACATCCCGTTCACCCCGGACGCCAAGAAGTCGCTGGAGCTCGCGCTCCGCGAGGCGATCCGGCTCGGGTCCAAGGAGATCCACGGCGGGCACCTCCTGCTCGGCCTCACCCGGGCCGAGTCCCCGGCCCGCGGCATCCTGTCCGACGCCGGAGCGGATCTCGACCGGGTCCGGCACCTGGCGGAGGGGTCGGGCAGGGCGGCCTGACCGGCAGTCAGCAACACGCCCCGCGCCCGGGAACGGGCGCGGGGCGTGTCCGCTCTCTGCCATCTGTCCGGAGTAGGTCATGAAAGGGCATGGCCGTTACACAGGCGAAACCCAGCACCCCGTTTCCGACGGTTAGGAAAGGGCACACCACTGTCGAAAGGGACACCTGTGTTCACCATCTCCACCCGCGCCGGGGCGTTCGTCGCCGCCGGCGTGGCCGCGGCCCTGGCCGTCGGGTCCGCGACGGCGTCCGCCGCGGTCCCCGCGAGCCCCGCCGGCCCGGTCCCACCGGGCGGCACCGCCGCCGCGCTCCCGCCATCGGCGGCGGGATCCCGCAGCGTCACCCTCATCACCGGTGACACGGTCACCATCACCACGGCGGCGGACGGCACGAGCGTCACCAACGTCACCGGCCCCGGCGGGACGACGTCGTCCTTCCACCGCACCGAGCGCGACGGCAGCACCTTCGTCTACCCCGACGCGGCGCTGCCCTACGTGACGGCCGGCACCCTCGACGACCGCCTGTTCGACGTCACGCAGCTCCTCGCGAACGGCTACGACGACGCGAGCACCGACAGCCTGCCGCTGATCGTCCGCTACACGGACGCCGTGGCCCGGTCACGGGGCACCGAGCCCCTGGACGGGTCCGACGTCGTGCGCGCGCTGCCCAGCGTGGACGGCGCCGCCGTGACGCAGGACCGCGACGAGGCGGCCGACTTCTGGGCCGACCTGACCGGCGACCCGGCGACGGCCGGGGGTCGCGACACCGCCCGCACCACCGGCGGCGCCCCCGCGTTCGCCGGCGGCATCGAGAAGATCTGGCTCGACGGCCCCGTCACCGCCGACCTCGCCGAGTCGACCGCCCAGATCGGCGCGCCCGACGTCTGGGCCGACGGCAACACCGGCGAGGGCGTGGACGTCGCGGTGCTCGACACGGGCTTCGACCCGACGCACCCCGACCTCGCCGACCAGGTCGTGGCCAGCGCGACGTTCGTCGACACCGAGGACTACGTCGAGGACTACCAGGGGCACGGCACGCACGTCGCCTCGACGATCGCCGGTACCGGCGCGGCCTCCGACGGGCTGGAGCGGGGCGTCGCGCCCGGCGCCCGGCTGCACGTGGGCAAGGTGCTCAACAGCAACGGGCAGGGCCAGGAGTCCTGGATCATCGCCGGCATGGAGTGGGCCGCCCGCGACCAGGACGCCCGCATCGTCAGCATGAGCCTGGGCGGCGCGCCCGCCGGCGCGGACGACCCGATGGCGACGGCCGTGGACGAGCTCACCGCCGAGACGGGCGCGCTGTTCGTGACCGCCGCCGGCAACGGCGGCCCGCACACCATCAGCACGCCCGCCCTGGCGGACTCGGCCCTCGCCGTGGGCGCCGTCGACGCGACCGACACCCTGGCGGACTTCTCCAGCACCGGCCCCGCGCTCGACGGCGGTATCAAGCCCGAGATCACCGCCCCCGGCGTCGACGTGCTCGCGGCCCGCTCGCAGCTCGTGCGCGGCTCCGGCATGTACACGACGATGAGCGGCACCTCGATGGCGACCCCGCACGTGGCGGGCACCGCGGCGCTCGTCGCGGCGGCCCACCCGGACTGGACGGCGGAGCAGATCAAGGAGGCGATCGTCAGCACGGCTGTGCCGACCCCCGCCTACACCCCCTACGAGGCCGGCAGCGGCCGCCTCGACGCGCCCGCGGCCGTGGCCGCGACCGTGTTCGGCACCGCGAGCGCCGGGTTCGGCTTCCACACGTTCGACGACGGCACGGACGAGCCGACGTCGAAGCCGATCACGTACACGAACCTGGGCGACACCCCGGTCGACCTGCACCTCGCGGTCGACGGCGCGGTGCCTGCGGGCTTCCTCACGGTGTCGTCGGACACGGTGACCGTGCCCGCGCAGGGCACGGCGTCGGTGGATCTCGTCGCCGACCTCTCGCTCCTGCCGGCGGAGGCCGACCTGAGCGCCACGGTCGTGGCGACGGACGACACCGGGGCCGTGCGGGCCCGCACCCTGACGGGCGGGACCCGCGAGGGGCAGCGCCAGAAGCTGACGCTCACGGTGACCGGCGACGACGGTCACCCCGCGGTCGGCAAGGTGCTGGTGACGTCGGACGAGATCTTCGCCGGGGCGGACCTGGACGAGAACGGCACCGCCGTGCTGCGGATGCCGGTGGGCAGCTACAGCGGCTGGCTGTCGGTCGACGTCGAGGGCGCGAACGGGCCGGGCTCGCTCGGCACGGCGCTGCTGAGCTTCGTGGACGTGGACCTGAGCCAGGACCGGTCGGTCGTGCTGGACGCCCGCAAGGCGGTCCAGGTCCGGGCCGAGGTGCCGCAGGACACGGACCCGGCGTCGATGCGCCTGGACGTGATCCGGCAGTTCCCGAACGGCGGCTACACGGCGAGCTCCATGTTCCCGGGGGGTGAGTACGACAGCCTGTGGGCGCTGCCCACGGGGAAGAAGGTCACCGAGGGCCTGTTCGAGTTCGGGGCGCAGTTCCGGCTGGAGCAGCCGGCCCTCACGGTGCTCGCGGGCCGGGGCGGCTTCGACGGCCTGGACGACCTGCGGGTCAAGCGGGCCGCGACGCCGCAGCCGGCGGGGAAGCGCACGCTGCGGGTGGTCGAGGCCGAGGGCGCGTCCGACCTGTCCGGCCTGGCCCGGCACGGGGACGGGCACGGCCTGAAGGACACCGCCGTCGTCGTGCATGCCACCGACACGGACGAGATCGCGGCGCTGGCGCAGGCCGCGGCCGACGCCGGGGCGCGGGTGCTGTTCGTGGTGCACGACGGCGCCGGGCGGTTGGCGCCGTGGGACGAGTCGCCGTGGATCCCGGGCGAGCCCGCGCCGCTGACGGTCGCGACGCTCACGTCCGGCCAGGGCGCGGAGCTGCTGCGGTCGCTGGACGCCCGCCGGCCGGAGGTCACGGTCTCGTCGGAGCCCACGACGGAGTACACCTACGACGTGGTGCACCACTGGACCGGCGCCGTGCCGGCCCGGCCCACGTGGACCTCGACCAAGGGCGACCTGGCGCGGGTGGACACGTCGTTCCGCAACTACCGCCAGGGTCCCGCGATGGAGGCCCGGTTCGACGTCTGGCACGGCTGGACGGCGGGCAACCAGCTCGCCGCCCCCGCGCAGGGCGAACGGACCGACTGGGTCGCCGCCGACGTGCCGTGGACGCAGAGCGCGCACATCGCCGGCGAGATGGGGCAGTCGAACGTCGACGTGCTGCTGTACAAGGCCCGCACGACCAGCGACGTGACGTGGTTCGGGCCGGTGCTGCGCCCGCGCATGTCGGCGCTGGGCTACCAGCCCATCCGCTACCTGGACCAGATGTACGTGCCGGTCCCGGGCTGGGGCGACTCGGGCAGCGGGCACGTCGGTGCCACGGGCGGCGGCAACTTCGACGTCCGCAACCGGGCGACGCTCTACCAGGGCGACACCGAGCTCCTGTGGGGCAACGCCGAGTTCCTGCCCGTCAACGGCGGGCTGCCCGCCGAGCGGCTGCCGTACCGCGTGGTGGCCGACAACGACCGCGCCGACTGGGCGGGGCCGTACTCGACGCACACGCACACCGAGTGGGACTTCACGTCGGAGGCGAGCGGGCCGGACGCCGTCGTGCCGCTGCCGCTGATCCAGCTCGACTACGGCGTGGACACCGACCTGGCGGGACGCGCCGCGCGCACGGCCCGGCTGACGGTGACGCCGTCGCACCTGTCCGGGATCGAGGCCCGGGTGGGCCGGCCCACGGTCGAGGTGTCGTACGACGACGGGGCGACCTGGAAGCGGCTCGACCTGAGCAGGGACCGGCTGACGGACGGTCCGGACGCCTGGTCGGCCCGGCTGTCGGCGCCGCGGGGCGCGCAGTTCGCGACCCTGCGCACCAGCGTCGAGGACAGCGACGGCAACACGGTGTCGCAGACGCTGACCCGGGCGTTCGGCCTGCGCTGACGCCCGTCCGGCCCTGATCGGCTCCCCTTCGAGGCCGGGGTTTCTTCGCTCTCAGCAGGC